>CALAOV010000053.1 GCA_937889515.1 uncultured Myxococcales bacterium
CGAGATTGGTCAGTGACTGGAGTTCAGACGTGTGCTCTTCCGATCTCGATCGGAAGCACCTTGCCCCGCAAGGTGAGCTCGCCGGTCATCGCCACCTCGTGGCGCACGGGAATGCCGGAGATGAGCGACACCAGCGCACAGGCCATGGTGACGCCGGCCGACGGGCCGTCCTTGGGGACGCCGCCCGCCGGGACGTGGATGTGGATCTCGCGCCCCGCGTAGAACTCGCTGGACAGCCCGAGCGCCAGCGCGTGCGCGCGCGCGAACGACAGCGCCGCTTGCGCCGACTCGCGCATGACGTCGCCGAGCTGTCCGGTCAGCGTCAGCGATCCCTTGCCGGCCATGGTCTGCGCTTCGATGAGCAGCACCTCGCCCCCGTAGGGCGTCCAGGCCAGCCCATTGACGGTCCCCACCTCGGCGGCGCGGTGGCGCTCTTCCGGGAGGTAACGCGGCGGGCCCAGAAACGTCGGGAGCTCCTCGGCGGTGATGACCGGGCCGCCGCGGGTGGCCGCCCCGCCTCCCGCGACGACGCGCGCGCTGTCCTCGACCACCCGGCGCGCGATCTTGCGGGCCAGCTGGGCGATCAGCCGCTCCAGCTCGCGCAGGCCGGACTCGCGGGTGTACTCCCCGACGATGCGGCGGGTGACGTCCCGCCCGATCACGATCTCGTTGGCCGACAGGCCGGCCTCCGCGATCTGCTTGGGGATGATGTAGCGCTCTGCGATGGCCAGCTTCTCCTCCTCGGCGTAGCCGGAGAGGCGCAGCGTCTCCATCCGGTCGCGCAGCGGCGCCGGGATCGTCTCGGGCAGGTTGGCGGTCGCGATGAAGAGCACCTTCGATAGATCGAAGGCGACGCCCAGATAGTGATCGCGGAAGTTGCAGTTCTGCTCGGGGTCGAGCACCTCGAGCAGCGCCGCCGACGGATCGCCGCGCGCGTCGGAGCCGAGCTTGTCGACCTCGTCGAGCAGCAAGACCGGGTTGTTGGCGCCGGCCTGCTTCATGGCCTGGATGAGCCGCCCCGGCAGCGCGCCCACGTAGGTGCGGCGGTGCCCGCGGATCTCCGCCTCGTCGCGCATGCCACCCAGCGAGATGCGCACGAACTTCCGTCCCATCGCCCGCGCGATCGATCGCCCCAGGGAGGTCTTGCCGACGCCGGGCGGCCCCAGGAAACAGAGGATCGGCCCGTGCGCGCCGCCGCGCAGCTTGCGCACCGCCAGGTAGTCGAGGATCCGATCCTTGACGTGCTCGAGGTCGTAGTGGTCCTCGTCGAGGATCCGGCGCGCCGTCTCGAGGTCGAGCATGTCTTCGCTGGAGACGTTCCAGGGCAGCTCGATGAGCCACTCGATGTAGGTCCGCAGGACGCCCGCTTCGGCGCTCTCGGCGTGCATCTGATCGAGCCTGCGCACCTGCTTGTCGGCTTCGGTCCGCGCCTCTTCGGAGAGCCCGGCGCGCGACACCTTGGTGCGCAGCTCCTCCATCTCCTCGCCGTGCACGTCGCTGTCGCCGAGCTCCTGCTTGATCTGCCGCAACTGCTCCCGCAGGTAGTAGTCGCGCTGGGTCTTCGACATCTCCTCGCGTGCCCGGTTCTGGATCTGGGACTGCACCTCCATGATGCCGATCTCTTTTTCCAGCGTCTGGTTCACGCGCGTGAGGCGCTGCACCGGCTCGTCCAGCTCCAGCAGCTCCTGCGCCTCGGGCACCTTGAGGGTCAGGTGCGAGGCGACCAGATCCGCCATCCGCCCCGGATCGTCGACGCTCTGCACGACCATCGACAGCTCGGGCTGGATGGTCTTGCCGAGGCCGGAGAGCTTGTCGATGTTCCCGCGCACCGACCGCAGCAACGCCTCGATGCCCAGCGATCGCGGCAGCGGCTTGTCGTTGCCGCGTTCGATGCGCACCCGGTAGCAGGGACTCTCGGAGACGAACTTTGAAATCCGGGCGCGGCAGAGGCCCTGCACCAGGACCTTGAGCCCCCCTTCGGAGAGCTTGCGCATCCGCATGATCATGCCGATGGTGCCGGTCCGGTAGAACGACTGGGCCGACGGGCTGTCGTCGCTGGCGTCGCGCTGCGCGACCAGGAAACAGAGGCGCTCGTCGGCCTCGAGCGCCTTGGCCACCGCCTCCATCGACACCGGCCGCGTCACCCGCAGCGGGACGATCATGTAGGGGAAGACGACCAGGTCCCGGATCGGCAAGAGCGGGAGCACATCCGGGATCTCCGGATCGGCTGGCCGACTTCCGTCATGCGCGGTCACGCGGGCACAATATCACGGGATCGCGACGGCCGAAATTCAGTTTGGGGCGACGAGCGCGATCGAAGCGGAAGACAAGGCCCAGAATCGCCCGAATTGATCGCGGACCAGATCCCGCAGGTCGCCCGCCATCAGCACGGGCGCGGCCCCCAGGTCGGTCGCCCCATGCGACAGGACCCGCAGGCCCTGGCGGGTGGCGACCCACAGGTTTCCTTGCTCGTCGGTGGCGAGCCCCCGCGTGGCGCCGACCGCGCCGCCCGCCGGCCGCCAGCTCTGGCCGTCCCAGCGGGCAAGGCCCTCCGAGGTGGCGGCCCAGATCGTGCCGTCGCGGGGACGGTTTATGCTCCAGACCAGATCGCTCGGCAGCCCGTCGCTCTCTCCCCAGCTCTGAAACTGCCCCTGCTTGAAGCGCTGGACGCCGGCCAGCGACGCGTACCAGGTCGCCCCGTCCGCGAAGAGAACGTCGGTGAGATCGGCCGGCAGGGGCAGAGCCTCGACGGCGGCGGCCTCGCCCTCCCGGTGGGGCCGGTGCTGCACGGTCACCCCCGTCTGCAGATCGATCTCCACCGCGCCGTACCCGACGTCGTCGCCGCCGGACGCCACCCGCAGCCCGATCCAGAGCACGCCGGCCGGCGACACCGCGGCGAACGAGATCTTGGGCGTCTGCTTGGCCGGCAGCTCGAGCGCGATCCGCTTGAACGGCTGCCAGTCGCCGGACCCGGCGGCGCGCCGCGCGATGACCAGCCCCTTGAAGGGCGGTTCGTAGAAGATCGCATAGAGCGTCCCTGGCGCGTCGCTGGCGAACCCCAGCACCTCGCCGTCCGGCCCCGCCGCGAGGCGGGTCCGCTCGTAGTGGTCGCCGTCGGTCAGCCAGGCCTCCGGTCCGTCGGTGACGATCAGGCACCGCTCGCGGGTCTCGCAGGCGACCGAGAATCGATCGGCGTCCCCGACGAGCTCGGCGCCGTCGAAGAAATCGGGACGCCCCGGCTTGGCGCGCGCGACGCCCAGGCGCGCGCTGCCACAGAAGAGCTCCTTGCCGCCGACCGCCGCCGCAGTCACCGACGGTGGCAGCACCTCGTCAGTGGGAACGGCCGCCCAGCGCCCCCCTTTCTCCTCCGCCACCGACGAAAATCGCAAGCTGCCGGGCGGAACCGGCTCGCCCGGACCGAACGGCCGCAAGGTGTACGCCCGCTCGTGCCCGACCGGTCCCGCGACGAGCAGCGCCTCGTTCCCGCGGGCCACCAGCGCCACGGCATGAACCCCCGCGGGCGCGTGAAACTCGAAGGCGCCCGCCAAGGTCAGGGCGTACAGGCGTGCCTCGCCGCCGGCGTTGCCGGCCACCACGCGCGTCCCGACCGCGCTGGTGGCGGTCCCGACGATCTCGTCCGCGACGATCGCCGCGCCACCCGTCGCCTGCGCCAGTTGCCCCCCTTTACCGTCCGCGTGATAGAGCCCCTGCCCGCGCGTCCCGACCCAGACACCCCGTCCGTCGTCGTCGAGCACCAGGGAGGTCACGGCGACCCCCAGCAATCCTTCGACGATCGACCAGCGGTGCCCGTCGAACCGGTAGAGCCCGCCCGGGCCGCCGGCCCACACCCCCAGGCTGGCGACCGGCCGCCGCGGGGCGAGCGCCGTCACCGTGCCCGGCGAGCCCGTTCCCTCGTAGTGAAGCCTGCCCTGGGGCGTCGTGATCCAGCGGCCGATCTCGGTTGCGCCCGCCACCCAGGCCACGCCGTCGTCGTCGACAGCGACCGCCCGCAGAGCGCGCCCACCCGCCTCGTCGGCGCCGGCGACCTCTTCGTATTCACCGTTGGTGACATTCCAGCGGCGCAGTCCCGGCGCGCCCGCCGCCCACAGATGGTTCCCGCCAATCGCCAGGGCCACGATGGGGCCGGTCTCGGCACGCTCGACGATCGTGAAGTCGCCGGCCGCCACGGGCGGCGCGGCCGGTGCACCTGCCAGCCCGGCGTGGCAGCCCCCCAGCACGGACAGGGCGGCGGTTATCCAAACGTACGCGCCAACCCACGCGCCTGCGCGCCAAGAGCCCACCCCCATCATCATCGCTCGGTACTATGCCACCCGCCACCCGTCAAGACGGCGCGCTGTTAACATCCCGCCCGTGCTGGCCGTCGCTGCGCGCCTGTTTCTGATCGCGGTGGCGGCCGCCAATCCGCAGCCTCCGGCTATGCCGACGCCTCCGGCTATGCCGACCGCACCGGCCGCGCCGGCCGCACCGACCGCACCGACCGCACCGCCGTCCGCCGCCATCCAGATCCAAAGCGGCCGGACAGCCACAGTCGTCGCTGCCATCGACGTGGGCGCCCCGATCGAGCGCGCCGTCCCGAGCGCCGCCTACACGCGCGCCGCCAGCGCCGACGCCGAGGAGCGATGGGAAGACGCGCAACCGCTCTATCGCCAGGCCATCGCCGAATGGACCGCGACCGCCCGCACCCACCGGTCGCACGCGCTGGAGCTGGCGATCGCAAAGGCCGAGCACGAGCTTCGGTTGTCGCAACTGCTCTTCATCGCCGCGCAGAGCGCCCGGCGCCCGATCGCGTGGGGACAGATGGCCGCCGACGCGCGGCGAAGCTGGCAACGACGCCAGGCGCTCGATGAGGGCCGGCTCCTCGAAGCCAAGCTCTTGTCGACACGCGCGGCGCTGGGCCGCGTCCCCGCCGCGCTCTACACCCACGCGCGCAATCGCCTGGAGGCGGCGCGCGACGCGGCCCCCTCCGCGCCGGGTCCCGCCAGCGCCGACGGCGACGCCGAGATCCAGCTCCTGCTGTGCCGGACCTACGCGGCGGGCGACGCCACCGCCGACGCGCGGCTGGCCCGCGCCCGGGTCAGCGAGGCCGAGCGCGACAGTCCGATCAATGTCCTGGGCGTCGCCGGCTGCGCCGCGGCCCTCGGCCAGACCGAGGCCGCCCTGACCCAGATGGAGGCCTTCATCCTCCGCCCGGACCCCGTCCGCCCCGATCGGTTGCGCGAGATCTACCTATCGAACGAATGGGACCACCTCCGCGGCAACCCCCGCTTCGAGAGCCTGTTTCCACGGTGACCCGGTTGACCTGCGCGCGCGCGACTGCTAGTTAACCGGTCGACCCACGGGGATGTAGCTCAGCTGGGAGAGCGCCTCAATGGCATTGAGGAGGCCGACGGTTCGATCCCGTTCATCTCCACGAAATAACTAGGTTTTATTTTTTGAAAAGGCCGCTTGAAACGATATTCGATCCAATCGTTTCAAATTGAGGAGGCGAGTCTCCCTCCGTCGAGCACGGTCATCACTCGCTTCTGTCGGGCTCCTTCGATCGCTTCCGGCTTCGCATAGCTCTCGACCGTCGTAGAGAACGACTCGTGCCCGAGAGACGATGCGACGACGTGAGCGGAAGCCCCGTGCTCGAGAGCGAGTGTCTTGGCCACCGATTTCCGGAGGCGTTCTTTCCGTGCATACGAGACGTCTGCGACCGAGAAAAACTCCGCGCTTTTCGTCTGAACTACTTTGGGAATCCAGTGGTGCGTCCCATCTATCCTTCTGACGACAGCCTCCCCCTCCATATTCCTGTCCCAATAAAAGGTCGCTGAACGAGGGACTGGATAGCGGCCCCGGAAGACCTCGGCCTTCGGCCTTGGGAACCGCAATCGGTGCATGCTTACTTGAGCGTGTATGTTAGAATTGGCTCCATGAAGAACCCCCACGCGGTGGCACTCGGCCGTCTAGGCGGGAAGAAAGGGGGACTGGCTCGTGCGAGGTCCCTCAGTCGCCGCCGACGAAGCGAGATCGCTAGCCTTGCCGGAACCGCCCGAGCGAAGGCTCTCCCGGCCACGAAGAGGCAAGAGCTGGCACGCCACGCGGCGCTGGCGCGCTGGGCGCGACGAAGCGCGATCATGACCGCCCAGGACGCACCCGAATCGGTCCGACGCCTCCTCAAGACTTACGACCCTGCGGCTCTGTCCTGGACCCGGCCGGATGACCGCTACGCTGTCGTCCGGGAGATCCTCGTCCGGGGTAGCGATGAAGCCAAAGGCTGGCTCCGCAGCGTCCTGGGACCACGCCAGGTGCGAGAGCTCGTTCGCGAATATCGGGGAGCCGGCTGCACCGAGCCCGAACGTCAGAAGCTGCGCGACGACCTGGGGCTAACAAGCAAGGACCTTCCTGTACGCCCCTACCTCGGGTTTCAGTGGCGTCCCCGGGCGTGAACGAGGAGGTTCTCGACCGCGACAAGCTGCGCGTGATCCGGCTGCAGGCAGATCTCGTCCGCGAAGGGCAGTTCTTCCTGGCCGGCGGGAACGGGTCTCGGTCTGCGCCTGGGACATGTGGCCGCCAGTCTGGGGCGGCCGGCCGCACTCTTTGAGTAATTAGTGGACCATGATATGATAAGTGCTACTTATCGATGCAGATCGCCCGACTGGAAGGCTTTTACTGGGTTGCGCGCAGCGGGGGCTATGCCGCCGCGGCGCGCGCGTTCCCCTATCCGCTGACCCAGCCCGCGGTGTTCCAGCAGGTGCGCAAGCTCGAGGACGAGCTGGGCATCCGCCTGTTCGAGCGGGTGGCAAAAGCCGAAGTCCGGCTCACCGCCGGGGGACGGCAGCTCTACGATCATGTCGCTCCGTTCTTCGAACGGCTGCCGGCCGTCGAGCGCGCGCTCAAGGCCGCGACCCCTGCGCGCGAGCTGCGCCTGGCCGCCGAGGCCCTGATCCTGCAACAGATGCTGCCGGGCTGGATCCGCCGGCTACAGCGCCGCGAGCCCGATCTGCGCGTCGACGTGCGCGAGCTGCAGGCTCCCGATCCGGAGGTTGTGCGCAGCGGCGAGGTCGACCTAGCCGTCGCCTACTTCCCCAGCGCGCTCCCCGCCGGGCTGGCGAGCCGGACGGTCGCGACCCTGAGCTCATTCCTGGTTTTACCCGCGGGCGGCGAGCTCGCGCACCGGCCGCGGGTCGGGCTGCGCCAGCTGACGGGCGAGACGTTCGTGACCTACAACCCGGGCACCATCCATCACGAGCTGCAGCGCCGGGCCCTGGCCCGGAGCGGCGCCGCGCCCGCTCGGGTCGTCTCGGCGAGCACGACTGAAACGATCCTGGGCCTGGTCGCCGCGGGCGTCGGCTGCTCGCTGGTCCCCTCGATCGACGAGGCCTTACTGCGCCGGCGCGGCGTGGTGGCCCGTCCTTTTGCTCCCGGGCGAGGACGCTTTCCGGTGCGGGCAGTGTGGCGCGCGAGCGGCCCCGCGAACCCGGCCGTCGACGTCGCCCTGGACGCGCTCGGCGATGCGCACCGCTGAACCGAGGCGCTCCCTTCCCCGCTCGAAAGGCCGGTCGAGATCGCGGATCGCCCGTCCTATTCCGACTAGGGCATCGACGTAAGCCGCTAGATCGTCAAGCCCCGTCCCCGAGCGCCCGGATCGCGATCTGGGTCAGCTCGGCGTCGGTGAGCGCGATCGGATTGCCCTTCATGCTGCTGGCGACGCGGGCTTTGGCGACGAGCGCGACGACGTCCGATTCGCGCATCCCGTAGCGGGCAAGGCCGGGGACGTCGAGCGCGCGGCAGAGAGCGGCGACCCACTCGAGGCCGTCCTCGATGGTCGCTGACGGCTGGCCGCTGACGAGCGCCGCCACCTCCCGATAGCGGGCCAGCGCGGCGCTGTCGGGATCGCGGGCGCGCAGCGCCGTCACGTTGATCTGCATGACCGGTCCGAGCAGGGCGGCACAGACCGCGCCGTGGGGAGCGTCGAAGATCCCGCCGATCGGAGCGGCGAAACCGTGCACGGCGCCGAGCCCGGCGTTCGCCAGGCTGAGACCGCCGAGCAGGCTCGCCAGCGCGAGCGCCTCGCGATCGGCCGGCGCGACGACGACGCCCAGCCGAGCGGCCGTGTAGGCGCGGCGAAGCGCCGACGCCGAGCGCCGGATCCCTTCCCGCGCGAACCCGTCGGTGAGGGGGTTCGCACGTGAGCAGACAAATGGCTCGATGAGCTGTGACAAAGCGTCGAGGCCGCTCGAGGCGATGACGTCCGCCGGCAGCCCGACGAGGAGATCGGGATCGACCAGAGCCACGCTGGGCAGCATGAGGGGGCTGCGCAGGCTGGCCTTCACCCCGTGCTCGGGGGAGCCGAGGACCGCGTTCTTCGTCACCTCCGATCCCGTGCCCGCCGTGGTCGGGATCGCGATGAAAGGGAGCGAACGACGCGTGAGCGGCTGGCCGCGGCCCACCACTTCCAGATAATCGAGGGGATCGCCGCCGTTGGCGAGCAGCGCCGCGATCGCCTTGCCAGCGTCGATCGTGCTGCCGCCGCCGCACGCCACCACCACATCGCAAGACGCCGCCCGAGCGGCCGCCACGCCCGTGCGCGCCGTTGCCACGGTGGGCTCCGCCGCGACGGAGAAGGTCGTCGCGCCGACGCCCTCGGCCGCGAGCGTCTCGAGCACGGCCCCGGCCCGGTCGAGGCTCTTGCCGGTGACCACCAGGGCGCAGCGCCCGAGCCCCGCGGCGATCGCGCCCGCCTCCCGAGCACACCCCGCGCCGAAGACGATCCGCGCCGGCGCGGCCAGCTCGAACGCCAGGCCCGGCGCCACGCTCACCAACCCCGATCGTCGGGAAACACGTTGACGTAGCGGACTGAGGTGCGCGGTTCGGCCATCAGATCGGCGACGGCGTCTCTCCACCGCTGGTAGTGCGCCGTCTCCTTGTGGGCGGCCTGCGCCTCGGGCGAGCGGTAGACCTCGATCAAGACGAAGCGGGTCGGATCGTCCACGGCCTGGACCACATCGAAGCGGGCGACGCCCGGCTCCTTGCCGCTGTGGCGGGCGTTGTCGAGGACCGCCGCGCGGAACACCTCCACGGCGTCGGGTTTGACGTGCACCTGCACGTGCACGATGACGAGAGCCTCCGGCATGCCGGCAAGTGTAACGCCGGCTCTCGCGCGCGTGGAGGCGAAGAGGACGCCGCCGTCAGGCTTTTCCGCCGGCCGGCATCTCGTAGAGCTCGTGCAGCTCGCAGGTGCCGTTGCCACCGACCACCTTGAGGAAGCTCTTGCTCAGCTCGATGGCCTCCTCCTTGGACTTGACGCGCATGATCGCGTAGCCGCCGATGACCTCCTTGGCCTCCGCGAAGGGACCATCGGTGACCGACACCTTGCCGCCGCTCGCGTGGACGCGCGTCCCCGGCGAGCTCCCGGCTACCCCCTCGGTGACGAGCAGCCAGCCGGCCTTCATCCCCTCCTCGATCAACTTCCCCATCGTCGCCATCTCCCCCTGTGTCGGCGGGGTCGACCGTCCCTCGTGCGTGAACAAGCTGATGTAGCGCATCGGTATCTCCTGGTGGTGGTTGGTGCGGCCCCGATCGACCGATCGGGCCTTCTACCTCCACGACGAACCGCCGACCGCGGGATCGACACGCGCCCGGTCTTTTTTTGGAGCCTGGCCTCGACCGAGCTCGACCGACCGGGCCTAGTAGGCCGTGGTCGTGATTCCGGTAACCGTGGCGTCGTAGGTCGTGACGGCGGCGCCCGACTTTGGTGTGACGCTCGAGCCGTTGGTGAACGAGACCCCGGTGGCGTGGAAGATCTCCATGCCGGTCGTGGCCTGGATCTTGACATTGTCGAACACGACGGTCGCGATCTTCTCTTCCGGCAAGCCCCACAGGATCCCCGCGTTGGTCGAGCCGGTGACGGTCACGTTCTGGATCGTGATGTTCTTCCAGATCGGCGTGGTCGCGGTCACGGCCATCGCCGTGTCGGCCGTCGGATCGGTCGGCAGCGTCGGGTAGTAAGAGGTGATGTAGACCGGGTTCTGCACGTTGGTCATCGTGATGTTGCTGTAGGTCAGGTTCTGCACCGTGCCGCCGCGGTCGCGCGCCGACTTCATGCGGATGCCGGAGGTCGTTCCGTTGAAGGTCAGGTGGTCGACGGTCACGTTCGAGACGCCGTTCTGGGTGATGCTGCCGATCGAGCAGCCGTGGCCGACGCCGAAGGTCGAGTAGCCGAGGTAGAGATTCGTTCCGCCCATCGCGATGTTGTCATCGCCGGCGACGATGTTGTTGTTGCAGAAGTACATGCCGGTCGCGCTGACGTCGACACCGTCGGTGTTCTTGGGCGGGGACTTCCCCGACGTCCCGGGCGTCGCGATGGTGATGCCGGTGATCGTGACGTTGGTGTCGCTCTTGACCCAGATGTGCTCCTCGGGAGGATTCTGCAGGCGAATGCCGCTTACCTGTACGCGCGTGACGTGCCCCAGGCTGACCTCCTGTGGGCGCGAGATCGTCGAATCGTTGGCGAAGGCGTCCCACCAGGCCTGGCCCTGACCGTCGATCGTGCCCGCGCCGGTGATTGCGATGTCGTGAGACGTGCCGGCGGAGGTGATGAAGGCGGTCGTGGCGGAGGGGTAGCTCGCCATCGGCAACATCTGGAGCACGGCGCCCGACGAGAGCTCCAGGCGCGTGCCGCTGCTGATCACGATGGGGCCGGAGAGGAATGTCCCGGATGGGACGGTCACCGTGCCGCCGCCCGCTGCGCCGGCCGCGGTCAACGCGGCCTGGATCGTCGTGGTGTTGTCGGTCTTGCCGTCGCCGACGGCGCCGTAGGTCGTCACGTTGAACGTCCCCGAGCCGATCGTCGGCAACGGAACCGCCGCATTGCTGGCGCT
>CALAOV010000054.1 GCA_937889515.1 uncultured Myxococcales bacterium
GGCGACGCGGTCGGCGGCGGCTCCCCCGGCGAGCCGATCCCGCCCGCCGGCGCCGTCGACACCCCGATGATCGGCGGTCCCAGCACCTGTCCGCAGCCCGAGGCGGTGTGGGCGGAGCTCGGCACGCTGGTGCCGCGCGATCGGCTGAACGCCCGACTGCGCGCCGTGGGCGGCACCGGCGGACCGGTGGTTCAAATCATCGATCTGGGCGTTCCCTACCGCGTGATCGCGGCCGGTCGTGTGCGCGAGTACCGGGACGCGACGCGCGACTGCGCCTACCGGGCCCGCATCGCCGCCGTCTTCGTCGCGCTGGCCATCGACCCGGCGGAGATCTCGATGGAGCAGCCGACGCCGTCCCCGATCGCGGCGCTGCCCGCGCCGGCGGCGCCGGTCGACCAGCGGCCGCACGCCGCCGCCCACCTCGACCTCGGTGTCGGGGGCGAGCTGGGCGACGCATCGGGAAACGTCGCTGCCCAGGTCGGAGCCGCGGTCCGCCTGGCCGTCGGCCGCAGCCGCTTTGCGCTGGTGGTGGGGACGATGGCGCTGGCACCGGTCGATGTGACCCTGGGGGGCGTGCGCCTGCGCCAGTGGCGCCTGCCGGTCGACGTCGGGGTGCGCGCGCAGCTCGATGGCAAGCGGGTCGAGAGCTACGGTGAGCTCGGCCTCGGCGCGGCCTGGCTGTCGGAGCGGGCGCTCGATCTCGCCACCCCGCAGGGCGGAACCTCGGTCGAGCTGGGCGTGCGCGCCGGGGTGGGCGCGCGCCTCGCGACGCGGGGCCGCCTCGCCCCGTTCGTCGCGCTGGATGCCGAGCTGGTGCCCAGCCCACCGGCGGTGTTCGCGCTTCCGCAAGGGGTGCTGGGCCATACTCCCTGGCTGTGGCTCGGCGCAACGATTGGCGCGTCGCTGGAGTTTCTATGATTGGGGGCAGGCGCCTTCCGGGGGCACGCGTCGGCCTCTGTGGTCTCGCGGTGCTGGCGGGGCTGGCGGCCGGATGCGGCGCCCAGATCGGCGTCGGCTCCGACGTGCTCTGGACGGCCCTCTTCGAGGGGGACAGCTTCGGGGAGTGGACCGGCACCCCAGGCGGCAACGCCCAGGCCTTTCCGACACCGCCCAACACCATCGCCGTCTCCAGCGATCGCGCCCACCGCGGCACCTTCGCAGCCAATCTGACCATCACGGCGGGCAGCGACGGCACCCAAGAAAACGCCGTCCTCTCACGCACGGAGGGCCTGCCCCAGGCGGCTTACTACAGCGGTTGGTTCTACCTGACCCGGACGGTGACCGTCGGGACGTTCTGGGTGATCTTCAAGTTCCGGATCCGGACCAACGCCACCGATCCGAACACCACCGACGAATTCTACGACCTGGATCTGGTCAACATGCCGAGCGGCGAGATGACCTTGCAGCTCTACGATCATCGAACCAGCTCCAACATCGCGCTGGACGTCGCCGATCCCGTGGTGCCGGTGGGAAACTGGTTTCAGGTCGAGGCCTATTACCGCAACGCCAACGACGCCACCGGACGGGTCACCTACTGGCTGAACGGCCAGCAGATCGTGGACGTCACAGGGCAGCCGACCGGCCCGACACCCTGGATAGAATGGGACGCCTGCAGCGTCGCCGAGGACCTGACGCCCAGCACGACCACGCTCTACGTCGACGACTGCGCCGTCAGCCTGACGCGCGTCGGGCCCACCGGGCTCATCGCGGGCGGCCCGGATTGACGCCAGGTGGTCGGGTGGCCATGTTGCCAAGGGGCACGGGGCGATGTGGTATGAAAAATGGCGTTCGATCACGGGCGAGGCAGACCTCATGGATGTTGCGACGATCATCGTGAACTACCGGACCTCCGAGGCGACGATCGAGGCGGTCACGGCGCTGGTCCCGGAGATCGACAAGCTGGTCGACCCGATCGTGGTGATCGTCGACAACGACTCGGGGGATGGATCCTTCGAGCGGCTCCTGGCCGTTTTCGCCGACGCCAGATGGCGAGGCCGCGTCGTCGTCGTGAGCTCCGGGCACAACGGCGGGTTTGGCTTCGGCGTCAACGTGGGGGTCAAGCACGTCCTCGCGTCGTCCCGAACGCCCCGGTACTTCTACGTCTTGAACCCGGACACCTCGATCAAGCCCGGCGCCCTCGACGCGCTACTGGGCTTCATGGCCGGCCACCCGGACGCGGGCCTGCTCGGCAACCTGATCCACAACGCTGCCGGCGACGATCTGCGGGGATTCCGTTTTCCGTCGCCGCTGAGCGAGCTCGAAAACGGGGCTTCCCTCGGACTCCTGTCCCGCCTACTTCGCAACCACAAGCTGGTGATGGACATCACCGAGTCCTGCGAGGTCGACTGGGTCTCGGGCGTGAGCATGCTGTTCCGAAGCGAGGTGTTCTCGACCGCCGGATTCTTCGATGAGGCCTTCTTTCTCTACTTCGAAGAGATCGACCTCGCGCGGCGCGTGCGCCAAGCCGGATGGAAGATCTATTTCGTGGCGGAGGCGGGCGTCGATCATATTGGCGGGCTCTCGACGGGAATGGGAGACACCACCCGGCGCATGCCCCGCTATTGGTTCGATTCGCGCCGGCGCTTTCTGGTCAAGCACCACGGACGTTTCTACGCGGCCGCCTGCGACGCCGCCTGGCTCTGCGGACATGCCATCTTCAAGGCCAAGCTCAAGCTGATCCGCCGCGACTACGCGTTGCGGCCGAAGCTGGGGCGGGACTTCGCGCGGTACAGCCTCTCCCAGCTGCTGAAACCGGCGCCGGAGGCGGAACAGAACCTGGCCCGTCGCGGAAATCCCGGCGCGACCGGGGGCGCCGCTTAGCCCGAAGATGCCACCGGCCCAACCCTTCTACTTTGGCCCGACGGCTCGGCCACTCTTCGGCTGGTACCACGCGCCGGAGGCCGCGCGCGGCGACGGCGTCGTCCTGTGTAGTCCCCTGGGCCTCGACGGCACGCGGGCGCACTGGAGCTACCGCCACCTGGCGGAGCGACTCGCGACAGCCGGTTTCGCCGTGCTGCGGTTCGATTGGCACGGAACGGGCGACTCGGCGGGCGACGACGGGCAGCCCGATCGCGTGGCGACCTGGGTGGGCGACCTGCACCTGGCGGTCGAGGAGTGCAAGCGCCGCAGCGGCGTTCGGCGCCCCGCCCTGGTGGGGATGCGCGTCGGCGCCACCCTGGCGGCTCACGTCGCGGCGGATCGCGACGACATCGGCGCCCTGGTGCTCTGGATGCCGGCGCTGACCGGCGCGGCCTGGGTCACCGAGATGTCCAAGCTGCACAAGCTCTACCTGCGGATCGTGCCGCAGACGGAGTCGCCCGAGCCCGACGGCGAAGAGCTGCTCGGCTCCTTCGCTTCCAACGCGACCATCGCCGACCTGGCGCGGGTCGACCTGCTCGCGCTGCCGCGCCGGCCGGCACCGCGCATCCTTCTGCTGGACGAGGGCGCGATGCGGGGCGCCGCCGAGCTGCGCGCTCGCTTGACCGAGCTCGGGGCGGAGATCGAGTCACGGCGCGGCGCCGGACAGAAGTTTCTGCTCACGGTACCGCACCGGGCGACGCTTCCCGACCCGTCCATCGACACCATCGTCGACTGGCTGCGCGCGTTGCCCCCGGGCGAGGCGGCGGTGGCCCCCTCGACCGCGCCGGCGACGCCTTTCGACGAGCGCCCGGTGCGCTTCCGCGCCGACCGGGGGCTCTTCGGGATCGTGGTTCCGCCGCGCGAGCCGCCGCCCAGCGAACGTCCGGCCATCATCCTTCTCAACGCGGGCGCCGTGAACCGCACCGGACCCCATCGACTCTACGTGACGCTGGCGCGCCGCTGGGCGGCGCTGGGCTTCACGGTCCTGCGGGTCGATCTCTCGGGGATCGGCGACAGCCCGGCCGCCGAGGGCACCGCCGAGAACCTGGTCTATCCGCGCGACGGCCTCACCGACATCGCGGCGGCGCGGGATTTCGCGACCCGCGAGCTGGGTGCCCGCCGGTTCATCATCGCGGGCCTCTGCTCCGGTGCGGACCTGGCGTTCCAGGTCGCACGTCGCGAGGGACGGCTCGACGGCGTCATCATGATGAACCCGCGCACCTTCCTGGAGCTGAACCTGGGCCGCGTCGAAGGCTCGGGGCCAAGCACCCCGGAATCCGAGCTGGCTTCGCGGGACGAATCGTTGCAGGTCACGGCGGGCTTCCGGCAGATCTCCGCCCACGACATCGACGCGCTGCTGGTCGTGAGCCAGCCCGATCCCGGCATCGATTTCGTCGATCGCCATGCGCCGGACGCGATGCGCGAATCCGAGGGGTTGCCCCGCTTCGCGCGGGTCAACATCCCCGGCACGGACCACACCTTCACGACCATCTCGTCCCAGCGGCGGATCGTCGAGCTGACGACGTCGGAGTATCTGGTCCGCCACCGGTAGCGGAAGGTCGGAAGGCCGGAAGGCCGGAAGGTCGGAAGGTCGGAGGGTCGGAAGGTCGGAAGGTCGGAAGGTCAGTCGCTCGGCTTGCCGCTGCTGCGTCGAATCCACTCGGCGATCCGACGAACCGAGGCGAAGTCCTCGGGGGTGATCTGGTCGATGACGGCCGAGAAGCCAAAGGCGTCCTCGACCCAGATCACCAGCTCCAGCACGCCCGACGAATCGACGATTCCGGCCAGGTTCTCGTCCAGCCCCAGATCGACCTTCCGGTCGAGGACCAGCTCGGTCTCGATGTGCGCCTTGACGCGCTCCTCGATGTTCATCGCCACCCCAACGGAACGACGAGTGAATCAGATTCTTCCACGGTGCGACACGAGAAATTCCTAATATACTGCCCGCGATTCCCTGGGCAGGCGATTCCTGGGCTTGCGACTCCTGGACTTCGTGGCGCCCCTGCCCGCGCCCTCCCCCGAAGAAAGCGAAATCCGACGCCTTGACCACCCCAGACTACTTTCCGCTCACCCAGCGGCAGACGTTGATGTGGGCGGATCAGCGGCTCTTTCCGAACCTGCCGTATCACAACGTCGCGCACACGGTTCTGCTGAGCGGTCCGCTCGATCGGACGCGCTTCGCGGAGGCCTACCGGCGCACGGTCCAGGAGATCGACCAGCTGCGTTTGCAGATCGACGTCACGACGCCGCGTCAGCACATTCTGCCCGACGTCGAAGCCGCGGCCGCCCTGGTGCCGGTAGATCTCCGTTCGCACCCGGAGACCCTGCCGGACTGGGTCGGCGGCCGAATCGCCCGGCCGTTCGACTTTTCGCGCCCGCCGGTGGACGCCGCGCTGGTGAGCCTCGGACCCGAGGAGCACCTTTTCTACCTGGGTCAGCACCACATCGTCACCGATGGCGTCTCCTTTCTGAGCATCGTCGACCAGATGGCCGATCACTATTCGGGAAGGGCGGTCCGCGCCCGGCCGTCGTTTCGTGACTACGTGGCGTTCGAGGCGGCCTACCGCGCCTCCCCCCGCGCGGCCCGGGCCGCGGCGTTCTGGGAGCGCAAGCTGGCCGGGGGCGTGCCGCCGCTTCGGTACTACGGCCGGGTCATGCGCGACCGCTCGCTGGCCGTCGAGCGCAGCTTCGTCGACTGCGGCGTCGAGCGGACCGAGCGACTCGCGCAGGTGGCGCAATCCGAGGCGGTGGCGCTCCTGGGCGCCGGGTTTTCCCGGCTGGTGGCGCTCAGCACCATCATCTTCGCGTTCCTGCATCGAACGACGGGCAACCGCGAGCTGGTGTTGGCCACGCCGGTCGCCAACCGATCGCACCCCCTGGCGGCGGCCTGCGGCCTGCTCATGGAGCAACTCTTTCTCAAGGTGGAGATCGAAGACAACGAGACGTTCGCCTCGCTCGCGCGCAAGGTACGGGCCGACCTGGCCGCCTCGCTGGCCCACGGTCAGTACTGTGTGAGCGATCGCGGGCTCGAGTTCTCGTTTCTGAACCTCATCAAGCACACGCCCACCGAGTTCTCCGGTCTGCGCGCGCAGGCCGACTTCCGCGAAGCCTGGTCGTACGAATCCGCGTCGCGGGACATTCCGGAGGGCGATTCGCGTAACGGGTTCTCGGTGCACATCCACGAGTTCCCGCCCGGCGCCAGCCTGGTGATGGGCCTCGATTTCCACAAAGGGACCTTCGATCCGACACTCCGGGCGGCCGCGCGCTCGCATTTCCTCCGGCTGTTCGACGCCTTCCTGGCCGATCTCGACACCCGCCTCGGCGCCGTCGACCTGCTCGACCCCGAATCGCGCACCCGCTTGCTGGCCGAAGGGCGCGGCCGGCAGCCGGAGACCACCGCGCCCGATCTGGTCGCGGCGATCGCGGGCCAGGCCGCCCGGCGGGGCGGGCACCTCGCGGTGATCGCCGGTGACACCCGCCTCAGCTATCGGGAGCTCGAGGACCGGTCGAGCCGGTTGGCCGGCCGGCTGAGGGCGATCGGCGTCAACCCCGGCTCGCGGGTCGCCATCTGTTTGCCGAGGGGCGCCGATGAAATCCTCACCATGCTGGCGACCCTCAAGGCCGGTGCGACCTACGTCCCGATCGACGCCGGCCATCCCGCCGAGCGAATCCGCATGATTCTGGAGGACGCCGCGCCCCAGGTCCTGGTCACCCACCGCGCGCTGGCTTCGATCGCGGGCACCTCGGCCGAGGGGCCAACCCGGCTGCTGCTAGACGACGCCTGGGCGAGCCTCGACAGCTGGCCGGCGCTGACCCCGGCGCCCGACGACGCCGATCGGCTGGCGTACATCCTGTTCACCTCGGGATCGACCGGGCGGCCCAAGGGGGTCGAGGTCGGCCGGCGGGCGTTCGCCAACTTCTTGCGCTCGATGGCCCACACCCCGGGCATGGTGCAGGCCGATCGGCTGCTCGCGATCACCACCACGACCTTCGACATCTCCGGCCTCGAGCTGTTCCTGCCGCTCTATGTCGGCGCGACCGTCGACATCGCCGATCGGGAGACCGCGCAGGATCCCCGCCTCTTGCGCCAGCGCCTCGAGGAAGAGCCGATCAACATCCTGCAAGCCACCCCCGCCACCTGGCGCCTGCTCATCGAGGCGGGATGGCGGGGTGGGCGTCCGCTCAAGATGTTGTGCGGCGGCGAGGCCTTGAGCGCCGCGCTGGCCGCGCAACTGCTCACCCGCGGCACCGAGCTGTGGAACATGTACGGGCCGACCGAGACCACGGTCTGGTCCACCCTCAAGCGGATCGATCCGGGCTTCGACACGATCACGATCGGACAACCGATCGACGAAACGCAGGTCTACGTGGTGGACGAATCCCGCGGCCTGGTTCCGCCCGGCATCGTGGGCGAGATCGTGATCGGCGGTCGGGGCGTGGCGCGCGGCTACTACGAACGGCCGGATCTCACGTCGGACAAGTTCGTCACCGGCCTGCCCGGCGCGCCCAACGAGCGCTTCTACCGGACCGGAGATCTCGGCCGCCGGCTCGACGATGGAGATCTGGAATGTCTGGGCCGCGCCGACCATCAGGTCAAGATCCGGGGCTTCCGGATCGAGCTGGGCGAGATCGAATCGGCTCTTCGCACCGTGTCCGGTGTGCGCGAGGTGCTGGTCATGGCGCGCGCGGATGGTCCCGGCGATCCGCGCCTCATCGCCTACTGGGTCGGATCGGCCGAGCATCCGGAGCTGCAGGAGGCGGCGCGCGCCCGCTTGCCGCACTACATGCGGCCGACGGGCTACGTGAAGCTCGAGGTGTTCCCGCTCAACACCAACGGCAAGATCGATCGCAAGGCGCTGCCCCTGCCGACCGACGAGACCCTGGCCCGTCCCCGATCGATCGATCCGCCGCGCAACGATCGCGAGCGACGGCTGGCCGAGATCTGGAAGTCGCTGCTCGAGACCGGCCCGATCGGCGTCAAGGACAACTTCTTCGACATCGGCGGGACCTCGCTCAAGGCGGTCACGCTGATGCTCGAGATCGAGAAGGCCTTCGGCAAGACGCTTCCCCTCAGCATCCTGCTCACCGAGCCGACCATTGAGCAGCTCGCGTCGCTGCTCGGTCCGGTGGAGGAGACGCGTTCTTCGGTGGTGGTGCTCAGGCCGGGCGACTCGGGCCCGCCCATGTTTTTTGTTCACGACGGCGTCGGGGAGGTCCTCCTCTATCGAAACCTGGCGCTCCGGTTGAAGCCCGGCCGCCCCATCTACGCCCTTCAGCCGCGCAGCCGGAGCGGGTATCCCATCCTGCACACGCGCCTCGCCGAGATGGCCGACTACTACGCGGGGGAGATTCGCCGGATCCAACCGGAGGGGCCTTACTTTTTGGGCGGCCTCTGCACGGGCGGGTTGATCGCGCTCGCGATCGCCCAAAAACTGCAGGACGCCGGTCAGCCGATGGGAATGGTCGCGCTCATCGACACGCCCCACAACAAGGCGCGCAAGAAGAGCGTGGCGCAAAAACGCCTGCAAGCCTTCTCGGCGTCCCTCAGCCAGGCGGAGCGCGAAATCAGCTTCCCCGCCCGCGCCGGCCGCCTGCTGGGGGGCGCAACCAAGAAGATCTCGAATCTGCTCAGCTATGAAACGCGCCGGGTCACCGCGGAGGCGAGTCGGATGATCCGGGTGCACCTTCTCCGACATTTCCTCGACCGGGGCGGCGCCTTGCCCTCGGTCGTCCAGAACATCCCGGTGCGCGAGGTCCTGTGGATCGCCGAGAAGGAGTTCGTCGCGCCCGCGCCGTATCGCGGGGAGGCGGTCCTCTTTCGGGCGACCGAGAAGAATGGAATGCTCGACGGAACGGTGATCGACGGAACCGTGATCGACGATACGCCGTACATCGAGCGGTTCGTGGATCCCACCTTCGGATGGGAGAACAACATCACCGCCCTGACCGTGCACGACATCCCGGGCGGCCACTCCAGCATGCTCATGGATCCGAACGTGCAGACCCTGGCGGAGACGTTGCAGGCGCACATCGACTCGGCGCTCGAGCGTCAGCGGGGAGACATCCCCAAGGTCATGGCGTCGTGAGCGCGAGCAGCTTCGTCAGGTCGTAGTCGCAGAGATCGCCGATCCGCTCGAGCGTGAGATCGGGCGGGGGGTAGCCGCCCACGTCCGCCGCCAGCGCGTAGTGCCCCTGGCGTGGGAAGACCGTGGTGAGGCGTTTCCCCCAGACCTTCTTGACGGCGGTGAGGATCCGGATCTTGTCGTCGATGAGCACGTAGTGATCGGCGGGATAGCGGCGCTCGACGTCGTCGAGCTCGTGCTCCTTGTGGATGTAGATGAGGACCCGGCCCGAGACCGTGTCGGCGAGGCCGGTCCTCTCGACCTTGCGCGGCTGGAAGACCACGTCGCCGTCCGAGAGGATCACCGTCTGCCCGAAGGCTCCGACGTGCTCGACGGCATCGAGCGCGCCCGGGAAGAGGCGGTTCGCGAAGGGGTAGTTGATGAGGAAGGACGAAACCGCCAGGAGGTGCGGGTCGCGCGGGTGCAGGATCCGGTAGCGCTGGAGCGCGCCCAGGTAGTCCGAGTAGCCCAGCTCGATGCGCAGTGTTTCGAAGATCTCGAAGTAGAGACTTGCCCGTTCGGCGCCCACCTCGCGCGTCAGATAGCGCCGCAGGTCGACGATCACCCGATCGTTGTCGAGCAGCGTGTTGTCGACGTCGAAGAGGAAGACGGTCTTGCCGCCGCTCATGGCCGCTCCGGGCGCACCAGGACGTCGACCCGGCCGTCGGGGTGCCCCACCAGCACGCGCTCGACCGTTCCCAGGAACAGCCCCGTGTCGACCACGCCCGGGATCGCGCGAACCGCGGCCTCCAGCGCGCGGGCGGCCGGGCCGTCGGCCAGCGGCGCCGGCACGGCACAGTCGAAGATCAGGTTGCCGTTCACGGAGACCAGGGGGGCGCCATCGCCGTCGAGGCGCTCGGCCGGGCCCAAGCCCAGCGCCCGGAGCCGCCGCGTGACCAGACCGCGCCCGAGCGGGATCACCTCGAGGGGAAATCCGCCCGTCGCGCAGAGCACCGGCACCAGCTTTTCGGGGCCGACCAGGATCACCTGTCGGCGCGAGGCGGCCGCCACGATCCGTTCGCGCACGAAGGCGGCGCCCCGCCCTTTGATGACGTCCAGGTTGGGCGCCACCTCGTCGGCGCCGTCGACGGTGAGATCCAGCTCGAGGTGCTCGTCGATCTCGATGAGCGGGATGCCGAACGAGCGGGCCAGTCGCGCCGAGGCCTCCGAGGTCGGCACGCCGGCCACGGAGAATCCCCGGTGCACCCGGGC
>CALAOV010000055.1 GCA_937889515.1 uncultured Myxococcales bacterium
CCCGCGCGCTCTCCGGCGGCATGAAACGCCGTCTGCTGATCGCCAAGGCGCTGGTTCCGCGCCCGCGCGTCGTGTTCCTGGACGAGCCGACCGCCGGCGTGGACGTGGCGCTGCGCCACGATCTGTGGTCCTACGTTCGTACCCTGCGGGCCGGGGGCACCACCATCGTGCTGACCACGCACTACCTCGAAGAGGCGGAGGCGCTGGCCGATCGGGTGGCGGTCATCGACAAGGGCGCGTTGGTCGGGATGGATACGCCGGCGGCGTTGCTGCGGCGGTTCGGTCGGAAACAGGTGCGTTTCAAGCTCAGCGAGCCCTGGCCCGCGGGCGGCGCCGAGACGTTGCCGGCCCCGCTGCGCCTCCTGGGCGCCACCCTGGACGCGACCGGCCACACCATCATCTGTCCGGTGGACGCCACCCCGATCGGCGAACTGCTGGCGCTGGCCGCGACGCTGTCGCCGGCGGTGGTCGACGTGGCGATCGTTCAACCGACGCTCGAGGACGTGTTCCTGCAGCTGACCGGACGCTCCGACGCGGTCTCTACCCGGGAGCGCGCCAAAGCATGAACAGCATCGGGCTCCGAACGCTCTTCGCCAAGGAGACGCGGCGCTTTCTCAAGGTGCCCGGGCAGACGCTCGCCCAGCCGGTCGTGACCACGACGCTCTACTTTCTGGTCTTCGGCTACGCGCTGGGCGGCCGGGTGCGCGAGGTCGACGGCAGTCCGTACATCCGCTTCATCGTTCCCGGCCTCATCCTGCTGACGCTCACCCAGAATGCGTTTCTCAACACCTCGTCGTCGATGTTCATCGCCAAGCTGCAGGGGACGATCGTCGATCTGCTGGTCGCGCCGCTGGGCGTGGTCGACCTGATGCTCGCCTTTCTCGGTGCGGCGGTGTTGCGGGGCTTGCTGACCGGGACACTCGTTTGGCTGATCGCCGGCGTGTTCACCGGCTTCGGGGTGGTCCACCCGCTCTGGGTCTTGACCTACGTGCTGCTGGTCGCGATCGCGTTCGCGTCGATCGGGCTCGCCGTCGCGATCTGGAGTGACAAGTTCGAACAGCTCAACGTCATCCCGACCTTCGTGCTGACGCCGCTGACGTTTCTGGGCGGCGTGTTCTACAGCGCGCACATGTTGCCGAAGCCCTGGGACACGGTGACGCGCCTGAACCCGATCCTCTATATGGTCGAGGGCCTGCGCTTCGGTTTCCTGGGGGCGTCCAGCACCTCGCCCTTCCTGGGGCTCGCCATCACCGGGGGCGTCGCCGCGGTCGCGACGACGCTGGCCGCGCGCATGCTCCACACCGGCTACAAGCTGCGCAGCTGACGGTTTTGCAATCGGGAACCGGGTATGCGAAAGCTGGTCCAATGTCGAATCTGAATCGGATTGGCCTGGCGGGTCTCGGATTGCTGATTGGTTTGTCGGCGGGCTGCGCCGGCCAGCAGAAACCCAAGGAGGGCCTGCAGGCCGAGATGGCGGGCGCCCCCAAGTGGGCCCAGGGCGATTGCGCGACCGGCCTGCCCAAAGGGGCGAAGGCCACCATCTGCGGCGCCGGCAGCGTCTCGGGCATGACCAACGTCGCGCTGGCGCGCTCAGCCGCCGAGGGGCGCGCGCGCACCGAGCTGGCCCGCAGCCTCCAGGTTCGCGTCAAGTCGATGCTGAAGGACTACCAGGCCGCCACCCAGGGCGGGCCGGACGCCAAGACCGACAGCGAGCAGCATATCGAGGACGTCTCCAAGCAGATCACCGACGTCACGCTCTCGGGGACGCGCCTGCAGGACACCTTCGTGTCCGACACCGGCACCTACTGGGCGCTGGTGGTGCTCGACGTCGAGCCCTTCAAGGAATCGCTCAGCGGCATGAAGGATCTCGACGAGCGGGTGCGCTCGGGGATCATCCAGCGCGCCGACCGGGCGTTCACCCAGCTCGACTGGGCGACCCACCCGTAGTCGCCGCCGGTACTTGCAGCGCAGCTCGTGGACGGAGCGGCCGCCGCCGCCGAGGTGCATCAGCTCGCCGCGCCCCCAGGTCTCGAAGCTCCAGACCTTGGCGCCGTGGGCACACAGTCGCGAGAGCGGCAGCGGCTTTCGGAGCACGACTTTGTCCCCTTTGCGGGTGAACTCCTTCTCGAGGCCGCCGATGGTGAGGTCGGGGCGGATCGCGACCGTCACCTCCTTGGTGGACTGGCCGCCGAACCCGAGCAACGCCAGCGTCGCGCCCTGAGAGGCGCACTCGAACCAGCCGCGATCGGCTTCCCCCTCGAGGACCAGATCCCGTTCGTTGCTGTCCTGGTTGACCTGCAGAGATCCGCCGCCGCTGGCGCTGCAGGCGCGGCAGAGGACGTCGACGGCCGGCGAGGTGAAGTTGAGCGGCTGCAGGGCGCCGGTGGCCACGATGCGGACCCGCACCGGCACCACGGCGCCTTGATACTCCCGACCGGGGGTTCCCATGGGCGCCAGTTTGCTCTGCGGGCGTCGGGCGCCCTTGTCGTCGCAGATGTGGTTGGGAAACAGCTTGACCTCCGTCTTGCGCGGGCCGTCTTCGTTGCCTCCGTAGAGATGAACCTTCTCGGTCTCGACTGGCGCCGCCTGCGGATCGGAGCCCACGATCCATTGGACCTCGAAGTCCTTGTTGCCTTGTCCGATCTGGCAGGCGGCCCATTCCGGGGAGTAGTAGTCGCGAAAGACCACCACCCGATCGTCGAGGTACAGGCGCGGCTTCTTGCCGGGGTCGGTCCAGACGCAGCGGTCCGCCGCCCGGGCCAGCCCGGGCGCGAGCAGCACGAGACCGATGAGGGCTACTTGGATTGCACGCATGGCAGTCGCCGGCCGAGCGCATGATCGTAGAGCTCGGATTTGTTCACCAGGGTGCGCGTTCCCTCGCCGGCCAGCGGACCGGTCAGACAGGCGCAGATCCGATCGTCGAGCGACGGCGGCGTGGCGCCCGCCAGCGCGGCCTTCTTCCAGAGCAGGTTCAGGTGGTCCGCCAGGCCGTTGCAGGTCCCGGCGGTCAGCTCCGTGGCCGCCACCGTCGCGGCGAGCAGCGGCAGGAGCTGCCGGACCGTCGCCAGATCGTCCGCCGCCTCGGCTTCGTCGAGGCGGCGCCCGAAGAAAGGCCAATCCAGCGCGGCCTGCAGATCCTTGGGCAGCAGCGTCCGAAGGTGCAAGGTGAACTGCGGGTCGCGCGGGATCAGCTCCGTCACGATGCGCCGGCGATCCTCGGGCCGGCGCGCCTTGGCCAGATCGCGATCGAGGACCGCGAAGAAGCGCGCATCGCGGACCTTGGGCTCCCCGTGATCCGCCGTCTCGAGCAGCTTGAGGACGCAAACCGGACAGGGGTTCTTTCCGTGCAGTTCGAAGATGTATTTCCATTCGACTTCGTCGATCTTGTGGTCCTTGGCGAACAGGTTGGCGAGCGGAATACCCCGCTCCCAGGTGAGTGATTCGGGCGGGTAGGTCTGACGGTAGAACTGGGTGATGCCGCCGATGTCGGCGCGCACCTTCTCGAGGCTGTAGAGGCCGGCGAAGTGAACGTCGGATGAGTGGTACTGAATGCCCGGGGGCGCCGCCCGCAGCGCCGCGAGCAGCCGCGATATCCCCGCCGTCGAATCGAGGTTGTCGGCGGTGGCGGCCTCGATCACGTCGAACACCAGCGCCCGGTTGGCGACGTAGTCCCGCACCAGCTTGATCCGATCGACCAGCGTGGGCGTCTCCCGGATCTGCTGGCGGAACGGCGCGTACGTCGTGAGGTAGGCGTCGGCGGCCCGCCGCTCGCGCATCATTTCCTCGCGCGAGTGGTACCAGGTGGTGTCGAAGAACGGCTCTTCCAGGCGCTCCTGCTGCCGCTCCGGCGTGAACTCGAACACGTCCATCCCGGCCAGCAGCTTCTCGTGCAGCGCGTCCACCAGCGGCGTAGGGCGCACGTCGATGTCCTTGCAAGCGGCCATCGCGTCGTCGAGCAGCTGCGTCCGCTGGCGAAACGACGGCGCGTTGCGCCCTTGCGTCGAACGAAAGGCGTCGATGAGGCGCTGGCATTCGGCCGGATCGGCAAAGTGCTCGGACGCGTAGGCCGAGCATTCGCTTTTCTCGTCCTCTTTGGAAAACCCGACCGACAGCCAGGTGACGCACCCCTGCGGCCCGCAGTCGGTGCTCTTCTGCCGGACCTTGGGCTCCCCCTTGCGAAAGCGCCGGCAGCGCTCGACCACCTTGCGCTGCATCGACACGCCCTTGAGCGTCTCCGTCGTCTGCACCACCGATTCGACCTCGACGCCGCAGAGCTTGCACACCTTGTCGTTGCAGATGGCGTGCGCGGCGGCCAGCGCGGCCTCTTCGGTCGGGCCTTCGCCCTGACAGA
Organism: uncultured Myxococcales bacterium; assembly: GCA_937889515.1. Lineage (GTDB taxonomy): Bacteria > Myxococcota_A > Polyangia > Fen-1088 > Fen-1088 > JADGRB01. The sequence continues at coordinate 4,352 of CALAOV010000055.1, forward strand.
TGAAGAGGCTCCCTTCGGCGTTGCTCTGATCGCCGACTTGAGCCCAGGCCGGGCCCCCCGTGGCCGCCACCGGCTTCGCCGCGGCCGTGGGTCCTTGGGTTGGCGCGCTGGCGCAGGCGCCCACCATCAGAAGCAGCGCCAGGGCGCCGAGCGCCGTCCGGCCTTTGCTCATGGCGTGGGACGTTCTTCGGTCGGCGGCGTGGCCAGGCCCCCGACCAGCGTGGCCGGATCCCCCTGGCCCCGTCGCGCGAGCACCGAGCGGACGCTCGTCTCGAGCTCCCCGCGGGGCACCTCGAGCCGCGCCCAGATCCGGATCACCACCGCGCCGCTGCGGCGCAGGCGAGCCCAGCCGTGGGGCAGCGGCCCAGCACGCGCCAGCAGGCCGTCAACCGCCTCGACGGTCTCGACGACCACCGAGCGACGGGCCGGATCGGTGCTCTCGACGCTGGTGACGACGCCCGCCACCCGCACCTCGACCGACTTGAGCAGCTCGGCCCGCGTGATGGCGTCCACGCCCGCGAAAGCGACCTGCAACCGAGATCCGTCGGGCACCTCCGTGAGGCCCCAGACCGTCACCGTGGTCGGTGTGACCGTGACGGTGGCGCGCTCGGCCGGGAGGTTCGCCAGCTCGCCGCCGCGTTCCAGGACCTCCTCGCCGTGCGGCTCCGCTGGCGCGCCGGCGTGCGCGCAGGCGAGCCAGAGCGCCGAAAACGAAAGACGGGGAAGATTGGCCAGTCGGCGCGCCGCAGGGAAGCCCATCGATGCTGAAAGGCAGAGTACCCCGGGCCGCGCTTTTGGGTGAGCCGTGGGCGGATCGTTGAGCCGACGCTCTGGCACCCGGGCACTTCCCAAAGCTCCAATGGTGCGACTTCTTTGGGTATGCCGGCGCGGGGCTCGGGTGGCCGCGGCTTTTCTGACCTTGCTCGCGGCGATCGGTTGCGGCGGTTGCGGCGGTTCGGGCAAGCGGCAGGACGGCGGCGGTGGCAGCGGGGGCGCCGTCGCCGATGGGAGCTCCGGTGACACGGCCCCCGGCAGCGATGGCCCGGTAGCGCAGAGCCAGGCCCTGATCGTCACCGCGGTCGATCCGACCTTCCTGACCGAGGATCACTTCATGGCGTCGGTCGAGATGCAGCTTTCCGGTGAGCCCTTCGCGGAGGCGATGGGGCGCGACCTCAGCGGATTCAGCCGCAATTACGCCTGCCAGGATGCCGTCTGCCAGGCCAGCCTGTACGCGGATCCAGCGCTCTCCGACACGTCGACGCCCGAAAGCATCGATCTCGCTGGCTTTTCGGCGGGCGTCGAATCCTACGAGTATTCGAAGCAACCGATGAACAACATCGCGTTCGAATCGGGCGCGGGGACCTCGCTGTTGTTCGGGCCGGTGCTGAACCCCGGCGGCGCGACCGGGACGGACGCGCTCGCGCTCGCCCAAGCCTGGTTCCAGCACATCGCCAGCGGTAGCAATCTGAGCGCCGGCTTCTTCGCGCCCATCGACGCCAGCAACCCACTCGGTTGGCGGGGGCTGTGGCCGGTGCTGCAGCCGTTCGCCTCGTGGAATCCGGCGATCAATCCCACGAACACTGCCAACTGCTCGCTGTCATCCGACGACAACCCGGGCGTCCACGGCGCGCTTCTGTCCGACGACTACGAATGCGACTACCGGACGCTGAACCTGCCGAACCGGGACGCACAGGTGACGAAGACCATCGGCCCCGGCTCGTCCGGCTGGACCGATTGGAAAGAGGCGCTCTGGACGCTCAACTACCTGCAGATCATGCACCAGACGAAGGAAGGGCCCGTCGACTCGGTGCCCGAGAACCAGCTCGCGGACGTCGGGATTCCTGGGAACGTCGCCCAGGGCTGGATCATCCCCGGCGTCTATCTCGGGTCCAGCAACATCGAAGGGTTTCAGGCGGGAAACTTCATCCAGATCCTCGATAACCAGGCGGCGCAGTGGCTGCTGTCGCTGACCACGACGGACGGCGCGACGCTGGGCGGCTTCGCCAGCCTGGCCGACGCGCTCGCCTACGGGCCGCAGAGCCCGCTGCGCTGGTTCCCGGCGTCGATCGCGGTGACCGAGTCGGCCGACGCGAGCGGCTTCCCCAGGCCCAGCGGGTACGCGATCGCCTCGCCCGACAGCCACCTGCTGGACCTGGCGGGGTTGCTCGGCGCCTACGCCAGCATCTACGCGCTCACCGACCAAGGGAACACCGAGGTCGGCGGCAGTCAGTCGGCGCGCGCGTACTTCGACGGCGATCCGTTCTCGGCGCAGAACCAGATCCCCGACGGGGAGGCGACGCTCCACGATCGCGCGCTGGCGATGATGCGCGTGCTGGTCGTCGACCTCGATCGCCTGCACCTCGACACCGCAAGCGGCCTGCCCGTCGACGATGCCCGGCTGCCGGGCGGGCAGCTCGCCCGCGGGACGACGCTGTCCGCGGACGGGGCCGCGTACACGTTGCTGGCGCTACGCACGACGCGCCGGTCGCTCGACGCACAGCTGACGCTGTACGCCAACACGACTCCGGATAGCCACGGGATTCCGACGCCGCTCGACAGCTTTCCGGTCGTCGGCCCGGCGGGCGTGTCGTTCGGGGCGCGGCTGGATCAGCTGATCGACCAGCTGGCGGGCGTGTTTTACGACCACCTGACGACCCCGGCGGGCCTCGCTTACGGCGGGTTCGACGTCTCGGCCGGCGCGCCGACCGACGCGGGGGACAGTCTCGACGCCCACAGCGCGGCAATTCGCGGTCTCCTGGTCGCGTATCTGTCGACCGGCGCGACGAAGTACCGCGATCGGGTGGGGGCCGTGCTGTCGCGGCTCGAGTCGGCGTTCTACGACCCGGCGGCGCGCGTCTACCGGCCGACGGCGGGCGACCGCTCGTCGACGATCACCTTCACGCCACGCCGCTTCGGCCTCCTGCAAGGCGCGCTGCGCGACAGCTACGAGCTGATGGCGACCTTGCCGGGCAACAGCGCCCTGGCAGGCCTCATCGAGGATCGCGTGGGGCGGCTCAACAAGCTCGTCCTCAACGGCTGGGACGACCGCGACGGCGATCGGATGGTCGAATGGCCGAGCGAATGCGCGAACCTCGGCACGGGGCCCGACGGGCTTCCGATGGGGCGCGGCGCGCTGCAGATGGGTGAGCGGACGCTGAGCGGCGACACGGGGTCGGCGCAGGATTTCACAGTCGACGGCGGCGCCCGGGTCATCGCCAGCGATCGCGAGCACGACTGCGTCCCGGAGATCTCGGCCGCGCAGCTGCCGTCGGCGCTCGCGTCCTCGGTCACCTTCACCGTGGTCCCCTGGTCACCGGCGAACCAGGGGCAGGTGTACCGGAACGGCGCCTGGGTCACCCCCTGACGCGCGCCGCGCCCTTGGAAAGGGGCCGCGCCGGAGGGGTGGAGGACCGGGCGGCTACCGGTAGGCATTTTCGTGAGCCGTCGGTGGTCCTGGGTGGCACGTCAGAAAGCAACCCCCACCCATCGGTCGGAGAACGCATGTCGAAGACGACGAACGAGACCCAGTTGACGATGCCTTCATCTGCCTGCAAGCCCAGCCCGCGGTTCATGCTGGCGGCTGCTCTGGCGGCCGGGCTGGCGGCGGCCGTCGCGCCGGGCGTTGCGCACGCGCAGTTGACCTGGACGAAAGCTCCGTCAAACAATGCCGCCGGCGGCGGGGCCTTCGGGCTCTGGTTGCTCACCGACGGGACGGTCTTGTCGCACGGCAACGGACTAAACAACTGGGTCATCCTCACGCCCGACAAGAAAGGGAGCTACATCACCGGGACCTGGAAGAGCGTCGCGGCCAGCGTCCACGCGCGCAGCGGGGCGACGCAACACATCCTCAAGGACGGCCGCTTCTTCCAGGCCGGCGGCGAGTACATCGACGGCCCGGCCTGCGTCGGCGCGGCCTGCAATACCGCCGAGGCCTACGACCCGATCGCCAACAAATGGACCGACCTCGCCTCCGCCCCCCTCGACATCGGCGATACGGGCAGCGCGACCTTGGCCGACGGGCGCCTCATTTACAGCACGCGCGCCGGCAACTCGATCCAGATCTACGACCCCGTCGCGAACACCTGGACCAAGTCGGGCACCATGCCGCTCAGCTCGGGCGACGAGAACGCCTGGGCCACCCTGCAGAACGGCGGCATCCTGGCCGTCGGGTACGCGACCGACGGGGCCGCGCTCTATAACCCGGCCACGCAAACCTGGAAGAGAACCACGGTTCCGAGCGGGTTCAACACCGGCGACACCGGCGGCATCACGCAGATGTTCGACGGGCGCGTCTTCGTCTACGGGCTCAACTACAACAGCTACATCTACACGCCGGGGGCGACGGCGAACGATGTGGGATCATGGGTGGTCGGGCCGAAGCTGATCGACAAGGAAGCCGAGGACGAATACAGCGACATTCTGCCCAACGGCCAGGTGATGGGCGGCGTCGTCAACGTGATGTTCGGGCCGGGCACGATGCTGCAGCTCTACGATCCAACCGCCAACACGGCGACGATGACGCCGCCACCGGCCAACAACGTGGCCAACATTCCGATCGACTACGTGAACCTGCCCAACGGGCAAGTGATGATCACGGGATCGGGGGCCGACTACATCCTCACCCTGGGGACCGGCCCGCAAGACGCGTGGCGTCCGACGGTGTCGTCGGTCGCCTACAACGCGTCGGCCAACACGTACACCCTCACGGGTACGCAGATAAGCGGGCTCGTCAACGGCGCCGACGAGGGCGACGACATGACGATGGCCCAGAACTACCCGATCGTCTCGCTCGCCGACACCGCGGGCAACGTCTATTACGCGCGGACGTCCAATTTCAGCCAGATGACGCCCAGCAAGGGCAGCAGCCCGGAGACCTGCGACTTCACGGTTCCGGCGAGTCTGCCGCAGGGCTCGTACAATCTCTTCGTCTCGGCGGTCGGTGTGCAGTCGAAGACCGCCTTCCCGTTCACGACCGGCGCCAGCACCACGACCGGCGCGGGCGGCGCGAGCGGCGCGGCCGGAAGCGGCGGCGGC
>CALAOV010000056.1 GCA_937889515.1 uncultured Myxococcales bacterium
AGTGACTGGAGTTCAGACGTGTGCTCTTCCGATCTAGCGTCGGCACGGGCGGGAGCGTCGGTACGGGCGGGAGCGTCGGCCCGGGCGGGAGCGTCGGTACGGGCGGCACAGGCGGGAGCGTCGGCACGGGCGGGAGCGTCGGTACGGGCGGCACGATGACAGTGGACAAGGTCTTCGATCCTTGCCGGTTTCACTTCGGCACAATCGACTCGATCGCGAAGGCGAACCCGTCGATGATTCCGCAGATCGACTTCTTCACGCCCGGGTGGATGGGACAGAGCGACACGTTCGACATGAGCTCCGTCTGCACCGAGGCGAACGCGGGCGGCGCGTTCGTGGGCAAGGTACCGGTGATCGTCGCGTACGTGGCCGCGTTCTACGCGAAGCGTCACAGCGGTCTCTGCGACTGCAACGTCACGACCTGCGGCACCAACAACGACCTTTGCCACTACGGCGCGGCAGATATCAACAACAACCTCGTCGCGATCGCAAACGTGTACAAAAGCTACGCTCGGGGTTTCGCGAGCTGCTACGGCACCACCAAGCCGATCGTTTTCGAGATGGAGCCGGATTTCTACCAGTACACCATCAGCCTTCAAACCCAGCCATGGACGTTTGCGCAGGCCGGCCAAGTGATGTCGCAGTTTGTTGTGGCCATGAAGACCTATTTACCGAACGCTGCGTTCTCGATGGATATTTCGCCCTGGGTGGGTACCAACGACAATACCGGCGGCGACGGTTCCGACAACGGAAAGAACTGGTACTCGTACTTCGACATGAGCCTCTTCACGTTCATCAACACTTCCGGCGGCGGCACCGACGCGGCGACCGCAAAGATACGGGGCGATGCGATGACCTGGGCGGGCGTGAACCAGGTGACTGGGAAGCCAATCCTGGCAGATACAGGCTACGGAGCGAATGGCAGCCCTGCCGGGCCCGATCCCCTCTGGGACAACTCAACCAATATCAACGCCCGGATCGCAGATGGGGTGATCTCGATCAGCCAGTACAACGCGGCCTCCAATTGGGGGGCGACGATTGCAGCCGATCGGTCGCAGCTGCATATGCCTCGCTATTGTCCCTGATCGCCTTGGTATTCGACCAACGCGTCCTCGAGGAGGTCAATGAGCTCCGGTTCGTTTGGATCCGTCGCCGTTTTGACGATCACTCTTTTTGTAATTATCGGGTGCGCGGTGAGCGAACCGCTCGATCTCAAGACTGAAGCGGGAGACTCCGACGGCAGCCAGACTACCACCGATGGCGCGGCCAGGGCCACTGGAGGCAATAGGCCATCGTCGCAAGGTTCAGGTGGCGCAGCCGGAGGCTCCGGTGGCATCGGCTCGGGTGGCACCAGCGGAGGCACAAGCAGCCTTGGCACCGCTGGAACAGCGGGAACTCTTGGACGCGGCGCGAGCGGCGGCGGTTCCGGACAAGCGGGCGGCGGCCACGGCGGTGTCGCCGGGACTGCCGGCGGAGGCGGCGGCCACGGCGGTGTCGCCGGGACTGCCGGCGGAGGCGGCGGTGGTGTCGCCGGGACCGCCGGCAGAGGCGGCGAAGGAGGAGGGGGCCATGCGGGCGCGTCTGCCGCGCCGACTTTCACCGAAATCTACAAGAACATTCTCCTGGTGTACTGCGGGGGAAGCAGTTGCCACGACCCGGGAAGCCAACACGGGGTCGGCTTCTCGACGCAGTCGGGCGCCTACAAATCACTCATCAGCCTCGCCGTCATTCCGGGCGACTCCCAAGGGTCCACGCTCTACACGCTCGTCGCGACTGGTGCCATGCCGGACGGAAGACCGATGTTATCTAGCGATTTCATTGACGAAATAGGGGCATGGATTGACGCCGGGGCCTTGAACAATTGATATCCAGGAATGCCCACGAAACTCGGGCGCGGCCAAATTCAAGGCGCGGCTCAATAATGTTTCCGAGAGGTGAACCGATCCGGGTGAGGAGCGGAACTCTAGCTGCATGGGAGGGCACCAATCCACCATGAACGAGACAAGCGCTCGCGGTCATATCCGAAGGACTTTCTGCTGGATCGCGCCATGCCTGGGATTGCTGGCGCTGGGCTGCGTCGGAAAGATAGGCGGAGCCGGGACACCTGGTGAGATGACGATGAGCGGCAGCGGGTCTACGACCGGCGCTGGCTCGACGACCGGCGCTGGCGGGACGACCGGCGCTGGCGGGACGACCGGCGCTGGCGGCGCTGGCTCGACGACCGGCGGAAGCGGCGGCAGCGCGCTTCCGGCAGATCCCACCGCCGCCGGACTATTTCCGGTTCAGCGGCTAACGTCGCGAGAGTATCTGAACACGGCTCGCGACCTCCTCAACGACACCACCCTCGGACCGGGGGATGTGCCGAACGAGGCGGACGATACCTCCAACAACGCTTTCCCGTTCCGGCAACCCACGCCTATCGCGACCTCTGACGCAAGCAATCTTCAGGGCGCGGCCGAGAGCCTGGCGGCCAATCTTTCCAGCAAGGTGAGCACGATCCTGCCGGCTTCCTGCGCGTCGCCCGCCAGCACCGCGGAAGCCGGGTGCGCGACCCAATTCATCAGCACCTTCGCTCCCAAGATCTACCGCCGCCCGCTGAGCGCCGCCGAGGTGACGGATTTGACCGCGCTCTATCAAACCGGTCGCACGACGCTCGCTCTCACTTTCCAGGGCGCCATCGACTTCATGCTGGAAGCGATGCTGCAGTCGCCGGGTTTTCTGTACCACTGGGAAATCGATCCGGGCCCAGCGATCAAGGACGGCTCGGTCGTGCAGCTCGGCAACTACCAGATCGCGAACCGGCTCTCCTACTTCCTCTGGGGCAGCATGCCCGACAGCACGCTGTTTGCCGCCGCCGCGGCCGGACAGCTGACCACCGCCGCGCAGATCCAGGTGCAGGCGACGCGCATGCTCGCCGACCCGAAAGCGAAAGACACCCTCGCCGATTTCTTCGACGACTTGATGGACGTCAACACGCTCCCGACGCGGCCGAAGGATCCGAACTACTACCCGATGTTCAACGAAACCTTGGCCGGGGACATGGAGACGGAGTTCAGAAACTTCGGCGTCTCGGTCGTGACGGGCAGCGGGCTGTTCTCCGATCTATTCAGCAGCACGCAATCGTCCGTGACCCAGGCGCTATCCGCGGTCTACGGAATCAAGGGCGTCACCGGAACGACGCCACAGGCGACGGTTCTCGATTCGACCCAGCGCGGCGGCATGCTGACGCTGGCCGGATTTCTCACCATCACCGGCCAAACCAACGGATCCGATCCGGTTCGCCGCGGGCACCAGGTCCTGACCCGGCTCATGTGTGGGCAGCTTCCCGATCCGCCGGCGACGGTACCGCCGATACCTGACCCAACCAAGGGTGTGAGCACTCGCCAGCGGTTCATCACCCATGACCAGAACTCGTGCACCTTGGGCTGCCACAACGTCATGGACCCGATCGGTTTCGGGTATGAGCACTACGACGGCATCGGCCAGTTCCGCAGCATAGATCCTGACAGCAATACGGCGATCGACTCCAGCGGATCGATCACCCTCGACGGCAGCGCAGACACCTTCCCGGATGCGCTGGCGCTGAACAAGCTGCTCTTGAACAGCCCACAGATCCAGAGCTGCTTCGCAACGCAATGGGTCCGTTATGCGGCGAACCGCTGGGACACCCCCGCGGATGCCGCGTCGATCGCGGCGGCGACCAGCGCGTTTCAAGCCGCCAACCTCAACATCCGCAATCTGATCGTCGCGGTCGCGACGTCGAGAACCTTCCGATACCGGTCCCCCGATACCGGCGAGGTGCTGCAATGAACAAAGATCGTTTTTCGCGCAGGGCGCTGCTCAAAGCGATGGGTCTTGGCGCCGGGTTCCTCCCCCTCCTCAGCACCGAGCGCGCGCGTGGCGCGACAGCCACTGGATTTCCAACCCGGTTCATTTCGATCAACTGGACCAACGGCACCGTGCCACCGAACTTTTTCCCAGCGGGCTCTGCCGGCCCCCTGCCTGCGACGCTGCCACCCATCCTGCAACCACTCGCGCCTTGGAGCTCGAAGGTGCTGTCGATGCGCGCGGCGAAGACCCAGACGAGCCCCATCGATTGCAACGTCATGGAGGACGCAAACCTGAAATACGGCGGGCACTTTTCGTATCAGACGCTCCTCACCGGCTACGCCAACGCGGGCGGTCCGTCGCTCGACCAGCTGATCGCCAACAACCTCGCGACCACCGCGAACGTCACCAACGCGCAGCTCAACGTTGGCTGCCGCCCGAGCGCCAGCTCGACATCGTACCGCGCCGCCGGACAGAAGAACACGCCGCAGATCGATCCCTACAAGCTCTTCACGAGCTTGTTCGCGGGCCAAACCATGCCCCCCGCGGTGGTGAACGCGCTCTTCAATCGCAGAAAGAGCGTGCTCGATTTCGTATCCGGGCAGCTGACGCGGTTTGCATCCAATTTGGGCACCGACGACAAGATCACCGTGCAGGATCACATGGATTCGATCCGGCAGCTCGAATCCCAGCTCCAGTCGACTGCGACGACGACCTCGCCCGCCACCTGCGTGGCGCCCTCTGTCACGCCGAGCGGGCTCAATTTCAACAGCAACGCCAACTATCCGACCCAGGTGAAGTTCATGGCCGATCTGGTCGCGGCCGCGGTCATCTGCGGCAAGGCGCGCGCGGTCACCATGGACCTCATCGACGACGGCGGTGGCAACAGCTTGAATTTCCCCTGGCTCAACATTTCGAGCCCGGACTATCACGCGATCGCTCACCAGGGCTCGGGGGGCTACACCCAAAAAACGGCGATCGACCAGTGGTTCTACCAGGCATCGGTGGCCGAGGTGGTGAGCAAGCTGGCGGCGGCGCCGGAGGGCGGCGGATCGGTTCTCGACAACACCGTCATCCTCGTGGCGCAGGACATGAATGAAGGGTCGAACCACGGCATCTTCAGCATTCCCTACTTGATCATCGGTAGCGGCGGCGGTTTCTTCAAGACCGGCCGGATGGTGACCTTCCCCAGCCAGGTTCCGAACAACCAGCTCCTCACCTCGATCGCGCACGCAATGGGGCTGAAGGTGGCCGGGGTGGGAAACCCGAAATACACGGGCGATCTGGATTCGGTCCTGACGATGTAGCCCCGTGGACGGGTGCAGAGCCTCGCAACCGACCGCCGCCCGACGCCCGCTTCGTGTCGCGTGGCTGGTGCTTTGCTGGTTACCCTGGCCGGCCGAGACGGGTTGTTCGCGGGCGCCGGCGGCGGCTTCTCGGGACGCAAACGCCACCGACCCTATCGCCGCGGCTGAGGCCGGAGCAGGAGACGTGCACCCGGACATGTCTTCGGACGGCGCCCCCCTGCCGGTCGGAAGCCGGCTCTCGGCCGGCGCCGGCCACACCTGCGCGCTGGGCGCCGACGGCTCCGTCTGGTGCTGGGGGTCGAACGTCGACGGCGAGCTGGGCGATGGCACCATCGCGAATCGGCTTGTCCCGGGGCCGGTCGTCGGGCTCGGGGGCGTCGCCGCGATCGCATCCGGCAGCTACCACAATTGCGCCGCCACCACCACCGGAGGCGTGGCCTGCTGGGGTTGGAATTCCTACGGCCAGGTGGGCGACGGAACGCTCATGAACCGCACCAACTTCTACACGGTGCCCGGCCTCGCGCGGGCCCTGTCCGTCGCTGCCGGCGGCTACCACAGCTGCGCCGCGCTCGCCGACGGTTCCACGCGCTGCTGGGGCCAGAACGGTCTCGGCCAGCTCGGCGACGGCTCGGAGATCGATAGCGGGACGCCGGTCGCCGTGTTTTCGCTCCCCACGTCCGATCGGGTCGCCGCCGCCGGACGCCACACCTGCGCGCTCGTGCACGACGGCCTGCACGACGGTACCGTGCAGTGCTGGGGCGGCAACGATTCGGGCGAGCTCGGCGACGACGCTTCGGTAGACCAGGTGTTCCCGCTTCCGGTGCCCGGCCTGACGAACGCGGTCGCGCTCGCCTCGGGGTTCGACCACAACTGTGCGCTGCTCGCGTCGGGCGCGGTCGTGTGCTGGGGCGGGAACGAGAGTGGGCAGCTCGGCAACGGATCCACCACCGACAGCGATATGCCGGTCACGGTCGCCGCGCTACCCGCCGCCGCGCAGATCGCCGCCGGCTACGATCACACCTGCGCGGTGCTTCCAGATTCGACGCTGCGCTGCTGGGGATCGAACACGGCCGGGCAGCTGGGCGATGGGACCACGACGAACCGGCCGACGCCGGTCGCTGTTTCCGGCCTCACGCAAGTCGTCGCCGTCGCGGGCGGAAGCGTCCACACCTGTGCCGCGACGAGCGACGGTTCGGTGTATTGCTGGGGCTCGAACGATTCGGGCGAGCTCGGAGACGGCACGACGACGAATCACCCGACCCCGGCACCGGTGTCGGGGGTGCATCTGTGATCGCTTGCCAGGCCAGCGGTTACGTGTGGGCAACGTTCAATCTCAGAAGGGACCACGAAAAATGCGACCATCTGGAGACCATCGGAGCAGCCACCTACGTCGCCGCGGCACGGTACTATTCATCAGCTTGATCGCCGCGTGTGCGCCAGAGCAACCGACGAACGTCGCATCCGGAATTTCGGGAGGTTCGGGAGGTTCGGGAGGTTCGGGAGAATCGGGAGGTTCGGGAGGTTCGGGAGGATCCGGAGGATCGGGAGGATCGGGAGCGGGAGTATCCGGTTCCGGCGGATCACAGAATGCCGGCTCCGGGGGCACCGGAGCGTCAGCCGGAGCGATCGGAACTGGCGGCATCCCCGGCATTTCGGGTTCCGGTGGTTCAGGCGTCGGTACCGGTGGATCGACGACCGGGGGTCCAGGCACTGGCGGCCTTGCGACAGGCGGAGCCAGCGGTAGCAAAGCGGGAGCCAGCGGTGCGGCCGGTGCCAGCGGTTCGGGGGGGGCCATCGGGGCCGGCGGGGCCGGGGGCGCCGATTCGGCCGCCTTCGGATGCGCGGGCAAAGCATACAAGCTCTGCGAGGACTTCGAGTCTGGCACTGTGGGAGGTCTCCCGACGGGTTGGACCCTTTATCAGGGTTACGGCAAGGGGGCGACGACAGACGTCGGCCTCGCCAACGATCAATTTCACTCGGGCCGTATGTCTCTCAAGAGCGACTCGGCGATGACCGGTCAGCGTCGTGTTCAAAAGAGCATCGCCAGCCTCGGCGCGACGGCGAGCAAACACTGGGGCCGGGTCTTCTACGAGGTGCAGTCACCCGCGGTTAAGCCGACGAGCGGTGTCCTTCACATCACTTTTCTCGGACTTTACGGCTCGAATCAAGAGAACCGTGTCGTCGATATTGTAGAGGCAACCAATGGCACGCATCAGTGGCTCTACAACAACCCGGACGACAAAGGCAGCGAAGGGTCGGCGTACAGCTGGACCTTCGATGCCGCATGGCACTGCGCCGAGTGGTACGTCGACGTCGGCACCAAGAGCTACCGATTCTTCTCGGACGGGACCGAAGTGAAGTCGATCGGGTTCGCGAACAAGACCGACTCCGAGATGGTGGACTACACCTCGGTCATCGTTGGCGCCACGTTCTATCAGGTGCCACCCAGCGCGTGGGTCATGTGGTTCGACGACCTAGCGATCGACGACAACCAAATCGGGTGCAAATGAGCGTGGGCTGTCGTGGACTGCCCGTGAAGGTCGGCTTCTTCAAGCTCACCACGCACTGAGGCCGCTCGCGACACCTTCCCCATGGCGCCCAAGGAAAAAGCCGGTCACAATGCTCTTGGCTTGCGCGAGTTTTCCGTGCACATCTCTGAGCGGGGCGATGGCTTCGTGCTCACAATCGGCCAGGCTTCGATCTGGTTCGACAGCCGGACAGCCCAGAAGATCCTGATCCTGCTCGAGGACGCGCTGGCGGCCAGTGACCTGGGATGGCTCACGTCGAAGGACTCGAATTGAGGCCCCCCGCGAGGACGAGTAATCCAACGAGGAACGCCGAGAGACGCGACAGAGTTGTCGCGAGGCTTCACGACCGTCCCCCCCGCCTAGATCATGAACAAAACGCCAACGGCCAGGGTCGGGTAGCCTGTAAATTTGTTACCGAGAACGGTGAACCAATTGGCCCGCCCCGCCTCGAACCCGTCGCTCAGGCGGACCGGAGCTTCAGTACGACGGCATAGACCAGCAGGGTGACGTCGTTATTCACGTCCCAAAGCCAGGGCTCCACCAGGAGCGGGCTCTCCGCCAAAAACGAGGCCTCGGCAGCCAGCACGCGGCGCACGAACGGAAGGGCGGTACCCGACAACACATTGTTCGTCTGATTCAGTTGCGCGAGCAGCGCCAGTGGAGGTTGCTCGTCCCACCGCTCTCGCAGAGGATAGGTCTTCGACGACACGGTATCGGTCACGAACAGCACGCGCCCGCCGGGCCGCGCGAGCTTCCTCAGTGCGAGCAGGTGCGCGACCGCGAGCGCGCCGCCGATTTGGGCGAGCTGCGGATGCGAGCCGAGCGCGACGTAGGCGCTGAACATGATCTGGCTGAGCAGGCACGCCGAAAGCACGGTATCGAACCGCTCCGGCAGCGCCGCCGTCACGTTTTCCAAGGCCATTTGCGACAGCGCCTTCAGCTCCGCGGCGGAGACGGATTTTCCGCGCAGTTGCGGCAACTCGGCGAATGCACCGCTGAGATCGATGGGCGCACGCGATATGAGCTTCGCCGCAACCGTTTGCGGCTGACGGCCGCGGGCGCCCTGAACCGCTTCTTCGTCCAAGTCGACCAGGTGAATCGCCTCGAACGCTTCCGCCACCTGTTCCAAGTCGAGGTCGTTGCAGTTTCCCGCTCCGAGCACGGCAAGCGAGCCTCCACGGGCAGTCAACACGAGATCGGTCACTCGCGCGCGGTGGCCGGCGAACCGTTGCCAATCCTCGAGGCTTGTGCGGTTGTTGTAGCGTTGGTGCTCAAATAACTCGGGTAACGGCGGTGCAGCCACGGTGGGCCAATTTACCACGCGCGGCAAACGCAGCGTCCCAAAACCACGCGGTGAGCGCTGCTGGTTATGTCGTGGTGCGGTCGCACCAACCGCGTCTGGCTGCCCACCGGAGGCGGTCCCGGCACCTCGAGCCACTCTCTGCCAACCCATGAGCACCACAGCGGACGCTGCAACGAAAAATCTCGCATCGTCGTTCCTCGCGGTGGTCCGAGGTGATGCAAGAACTATGGCACCAGCGTCAGCAACCCCGGTTGTCACGGGAGCTGGTTGTAGTCACCCGACAAGCTGGCGGTCCCCTGAGCAAAGACATTGTAAAATGCACGGGTCGATGGTCTGCGTCTCGTCGGGGTTGTTGCGAACAATATCCCCGCTGCTGATGCTTGTCGTCCAAGCGATCCCGTTGAAGGTGAGGTTGGCCCTGCCGGCGAACGGATTGGCATCGGTGGGGTCGGGTGAACCGGTTTTGTGCTCCGGCGGAACTCTAGCTGGGTGAGCTCGTCGTCATACCGCGCTGGCACTCGTTCGGCGTTTGACCGCATTCCGTTCGCGCTGCTTCTCGGTGTCGGCTGGTGTTTGGCAACGTTGTCCTGCGGATCGTCGGCGCAACCCGCCGGTTCGGGGACGGGCGGCATCGGAGGGTCGGGGACGGGATCGGGCGGACAGCCGGGAGCCGGTGGCACCGCGGTGGCTGGCGGCTCGGGCGGATCCGGAGGCGGTTCGGGCGGGACCGGGACCGGCGGGAATCCGGGGACCGCTGGAACGCCCGGGACCGGCGGTGGGATCGCAGGTTCGGGTGGGGCGCGCGCGGGCACCGGAGGTACGCTGGGGAACGGCGGAGCGCCCGGAACCGGGGGCGCCTCGGCAGGCTCGGGCGGTTCTGCGGCTGGTGGGGCCGGCGGTGGAAAAGTCGGCGGCGGTGGAACCTCGGGCAGCGGCAGCCCGGACTCCGGCGTGACAGCCGGAGCCTGCCCGGGCGTGCCGATCATGCCGGACGTCCACGGGTTCGTCGCGCCCGGCAGCAACTCGGTCGGCATTCACGGCTCGTGGTTCGAGTACAGCGACTGCGCCGATCTAGGTGGGAAGAACTGCGCGACGGTGACGACGCCGCCCGCCAACAGCTTCCCGAACACCGGGGGCAAGATGTGCACCTCGGGGATGACGTCGTCCGCAGCCGGGGCCTGGGGCGCGGGAATCGCGCTCGAGCTCAACGACGGACCGCCGCAGATGCCCTACGACACGACGGCGCACGGCGTGAAGGGGTTCTGTTTCGTCCTCTCGGGATCAACGATCCCGTCGACCACCATCCGCGTTGCCTTCCCGACGCAGGACAACAACGACAACGCCTACTTCGAAGCCGTCTCCACCTTGGGCCCGCAGACCGTGCTGTTCTCGCAGACGGCGCAGGGGAGCTGGGTGACCCAGAAGACGGCGTTCGAGCCGACCAAGGTGATGCTGATGCAGCTGCAGATCCCGTCGTCGACCACCGCCCCCGTCCCTTGGAACTTCTGCATCGAGGGGCTGACCGCCGTCATGAACTGAGGGTCCCTCGCCAGTCATGTCCCGATACTGAGCCAGCGCGGATTGACAGTGGGCTCTTCGGCCGTGCGGCAGAGCCACAGGTCATACATACCCGCGAACAGCATCGGCTCCTGGCGCTCGAGCTCATGCCAGTTGTCGAGGCGGGTGGCGCGCGGATCACTCGGGAACCGGCTGGCATACATCGATGCATGCCGTGGACTCTTGACGGCGACGTGCAAGACGGAAAGCCCATTTGCGCGAAGTAAAGCGGCGACTTCGAGCAAGGAAACCGTGTGCTCCTGGACATGGAAGATGAGATCGCGACACTGCGAGAGTGAATAAAAGTCGTACGAGCGCGTGAGCCACGCACGCTCGGGATCGGTCGCTGGACGGGCGATGATCGACGCCCGAAAGGCACGGATGCCGGCCGCGGTCGGCTCCAAGCCGGCGCGGGCGATCGCGGCGCGTGCGGTCGTGACCGCCTGTCGCGCGATTCGGCTATAGAGCGCAAGCCGCATGACCCCGCCCGCACCGAGCAACGCGAGCAATACACCGAGCCCCTGGGCGGGATCCCGCAGGTGGTGAAGCACTCCGACCGCGCTGATGAAGTGGTAGCGCTCGAGCCGCGCGCCGAGAGCGAGCAGGTCGGCCTGAAAAAACGAGAGATTCGCGATGCCGGCAGCCCGGGTCCGGCGCCGGCCGTAAGCCAAGCTCGCCCGGCTCAAATCGATCGCGTCCACCTGCGCGCCCGGAAAGTTCAAGGCGGCCTCGATTGCCTCGCGGCCGGTCCCGCAGCCGGCGATCAGGAGCCGCTTTCCGTGCCCACGCGCTCGAGGCTCAGTTTCCGAAAGCGGCAACAGGCTGCCGACAGTCGTCCAGCGCGGGTAGGGGTTCTCTTCGTATTGCGCCCGGACCCTGCACGAGATCGGGTCTTCGATCGGCGTGAGGCTCGGGATCGTCGGGCGGATGGCCAGCTCCTCGAGGGGCTCCCGGAGCCAGATTCGGATCAGCTCCCGGTAGCAAGGTTCGTCGGACAAGGCTGCCAGGCGATCGAGCTCGCCGGCGGCGACTTCCCCCAGCGAGTCGTAGCAAGCGAGGAGCGCGACAGCCGCAGGAGTCGTGAGCTGGCCGCGCAGCGCGTTCACATCCTCGCGAGTCTCGAACACGTATTCGGTCAAAAAGCAGTAGCGCGCGAGATCGCAGAGCAACGGCAGGCGTTTCTGAAGAGTCTGAGGGTCGTGGGCAAAGAGCCAACGACGCAAGAGAGTGAGCCCGCGCTCGATCCCGACATCAGCCGCCAGAAAGCGGCGTAAGCCTGCCTGGAAAAGGGTATGGTTTTGGAACGCGGCCAGAAGGCGGGGGGTCAGCCGATCAGAAAAATCGGTGTCGTCGCGAGCGCCCTCGAAGAGCTCGAAGATCGGCGTCGCATCGGGATCGAGCCGCAATACGCTCAACCACGCTCTGTGGATCGAGCTGTGCGTGAGCGCATCGTCCTCCAGGCAGGCGAGCATCGCCAGCCGCGAGATCTCGCTGTAGCTCGCGAACACCCGCATCTCATAAAGGCGCACCAAGGTGGCTCGATGGGCGCGCTGCCCGGGCTCCAGGAGCACGCAGTGTTCGAACGACGGAAGCGCTTCCTCAGATCGGTTCAGCTCCAGCTGCAGTCGACCCAACGCGGCGTGGAACGCGGCCAGGCGTGGATGGGCGCGCACCCCACGGACCAGCACGGCTTCGGCTTCGTCGTGACACCCGCGGGCTTGCAAGGCCAGGCTCAAGATCAAGAGCGCCAGCGGCTGTTCGGGCTCGGAATTGAGTATCGCCAAGCAAACGCGCTCCGCGGCGAGAGCGTGTCCTGCCCGCAGCAGCCGTTCGGCGTCGCGCGTGAGCGAATTCAGATCGTTGGCCGCCACGGACTCTCTCGCATCGGCTCGACGCCGTAAACGAGGGCCCCATTCAAGTAAACGGTGACCGTCGTGGTGCAGCGTAAAGGCTGTCGACGCGCTGTCCGAGTAGTCATTGCAATTGACGAACCCTGAGCGTTCGCCGGTGCGGAAGCCAAGACCGCTCTCGACGGTCGAGCCGGCCCTGATTCCGACCCCATCGGCGCCCTATCTCTAAAGTGACGCTACCTCCGGAAAACGGGCCAAAGTCTCCTCGGACGTCACTCTCACGCCTCAGTGTGGGCGTGAACCGATTTTTGACCGTCGCGTGACTTGAAGGTTATGGGGGCCCCTCGCTTCAAGGGTCTGGCCACAGACGGAACAATCGCCATCGTGGCGCTCAACAGCCTAATTGGGAGGCAATAGCCATGCGGCCTTATATCGGACTTCGGCGATCGGCCATCGGTGGTGCCCTCATTTTTGCGTTCGCGTTCGTCGCCGCCAGTGGATGCGGGTCGGGCAGCAGCGGGGGCCAATCTGGATCAGGGGGCGGCGCCGCGGCCACCGGAGGGTCCGCGTCGGGTGGCCAAACCGGCGTGGGCGGCACCGGATTCGGAGGATCTGGGGCGGCCGGCCGCTCAGGCCCCAGCGGCGCGGCCGGAAACGGCGACGCCACTGGATCGGGCGGCACCGCAGGAAGCGGCGGCACGTCTGGATCGGGCGGCATGTCTGGTTCGGCCGGCACCACCGGCGCTGCGGGTGCGGTGGGAACGGGTGGCGCGGCCGGCACCGGCGAAGGCGGCGCAAGCGTAGGTGGCTCGACGGGCGGTCGGGCGGGCGCGGGGGTGGGCGGCCAGGCCGGGACCTCCACGGGCGGTCAAGCGGGCGCGGCGGACGTCGGCAATATTGACGAGCTCTACGAGGCGGAGGCGATCCCGCCCAATCAGATCTTCGGCTTCGCACAACTGGCAAAGGGCACCCCCACGTGCACGAAGCCCCTGACGGTGGGTGCCAGCTGCTTCTCGGCTGGCGGCTATGTGAGCTGGATCGTTTCCGAGAACGGCGCGCACCCTGCCGGCTGGATGCAGTTCAACGCGATCTCAGCACCGGCCAACGCGAGCTACGACGTCACGTTCTGGTACCACTGCGGCCTCAGCGACACCTACGGCGACGGCAACTGCGGCGGTCAAGCCATGACCGAGCCGAAACAGACCGGCTGCCGGCCCCACGTCTTCACCGTCAACGGCACGGTGATGCCCGACGCCTACCACTTTCCGTGCTTCCCCGGCTCGTGGTCGACCATGTACGCGGCAACGGTCAGTATGTCGCTGACCGCGGGCATGAACACGATCAAGGTGGCGGCGCCACCGCCGCGCGACGCCGTCGACGTCGACGCCATCGAGATTCTCCCGCCTGGCAAAGGGCACGCGCCCCTGATCGCCCCCAACAAGGATCTGCTGGGCGAATGACGCTCGCTCTTCGTATGGACCAATTGAGGCTGATGACGATTTCCCGAACGTCGCATGACCGGCATCTCGGTCAAGGAGTCTCCCTTATGCGCCACGCTACGAGCTGGACAGGAATGCTGCGGATGCTGGTGGTTGCCTGCGTCGCGGCGGGGTCCGGGGGCTGCGGCCTTTACAAGACGAGTAGCAGCCCGGGCACGGGCGGAACCACCGGCGCGGCTGGGTCCAGTCCCACGGGCGACACCGGTGGCACGGGCGACGTCACCGGCGCGGGTGGCAGCGGCGCCACCGGCGTGGGCGGTAGCGACGTCGCCGGCGTGCGTGGCAGCGGCGCCACCGGCGTGGGCGGCAGCGGCGCCACCGGCGTGGGCGGCAGCGGCGCCACCG
>CALAOV010000057.1 GCA_937889515.1 uncultured Myxococcales bacterium
GATGCGCGCCGCCAGATCGTCCAGGAAGCGTTCACCGGCGGGCAGACGGTCGGGGCCGCCGGTATCCACCAGCAGGCCGAGATACTGCAGGCCGGACATCCGATGGCGCAGCTCCTCGATGGCGACCACGCTGGGCGCGTCGCGCGGGAGCAGCTCCTCGATGTCGCTGCGGAGGTGCCGGTACAGCGTCGTGGTGCGCCAGGCCGCCGGGATGGCAAGGAGCAGCGCCACGGCCCAGAGCAGCTTGCCGTGGCGGAGCGTCCAAGCGACGTATCGACGGGTCAGGGGTCCGGGCGCGGATGAGGGATCGGGTGACACGTGTTTGGGCGAGGGCGTCGGGCGACCGGAAGCGGCCGCCCATGATAGCCGAAGAGTCGAGGCGGAGGGCACCGACGACGAGTGATGGCCGACACGCGTGGTATCTTGAGAAGCTCATGCGCTTCGTCCCCGATCGCGCTGGGTTTCTCGAGCTGGCACGCGGTAGCCGGCTGGCCTTCGTCTACCGCGAGGTGCTGGCCGACACCGAGACGCCGGTCTCCGCTTACGCGAAGCTCGGTCGCGGACCGTATTCGTTCTTGCTGGAGAGCGTGGTGGGCGGCGACAAGTGGGCGGCCTACAGCTTCGTCGGCGTGCGTCCGCGGGCCGTCGTGCGCGCGCGCGGCGCGACGGTGGAGGTGCTGACCCTGGCAGGCGGTGAGCTCCGCGTCTCCGAGACCGTACAGGCCCGTGAGCCGCTCCGATTCCTCGACGACTACCTGGCCAGGCTGGCGCCCGCGGTGCCGCCGGGGCTGCCCCGCTTCTTCGGCGGCGCCGTCGGCTGGCTCGGCTACGACATCGCGCGCAGCTTCGAACGTCTCCCCAGCCTCCGGCCCGACGATCTGGGCCTGCCCGAGCTCTGCTTCGCCATCACCGACACGGTCGTCATCTTCGACAACCTGCGCGGCACGGTGAAGGTGGTGGCTGCGGCCGACGTCGACGCGGGCGACCCCGGCCGCGCGTACGACGACGCCTGCGCGCGGATCGAGGAGATCGTCGAACGCCTGGCGCGACCCGCGCCCGCGCTGCGCGCCCTGGATCCGACGCCCGCGACGGCCGGCCAGGCGGCGCCGCGCGCGACTGTCCCGCGCGAGGCCTACGAGGCGGGCGTGCGCCGCATCCAGGAGTACATCTTGGCCGGTGACGCGTTCCAGGTGGTCTACTCGCAGCGCTTCGAGCTGCCGCGCGGCCCGGTCGATCCGTTCGACGTCTACCGCGCCTTGCGGGTCATCAACCCGTCGCCCTACATGTTCCACCTGGAGTTTCCCGAAGCGGTGGTCACCGGCGCGTCTCCGGAGGTGCTGGTGCGCCTCGACAACGGTGAGGTCGAGGTACGGCCGATCGCGGGGACGCGCCGGCGCGGCGCCACCCCCGAGGAGGACGCCGCGCTGGAGGCGGAGCTGCGGGCCGATCCCAAGGAGCTGGCCGAGCACACCATGCTGATCGATCTGGGCCGCAACGACGTCGGGAGGGTGTCGGTGGCGGGCTCGGTCGTGCTGCACGATCGCATGGTGACCGAGCGCTACTCGCACGTCATGCACCTGGTCTCTAACGTTCGGGGACGGGTACGTCCCGGGATTCGCCCGGTCGACGTCGTGAAGGCCGCCTTCCCGGCCGGCACGCTGAGCGGCGCGCCCAAGATCCGCGCGATGGAGATCATCGAGGAGCTCGAGCCGTCGCGGCGCGGGATCTACGGCGGCGCCGTGGGCTACCTGTCGTACACGGGGAACATGGACCTATCGATCGCGATCCGCACGATGGTGACCCTGGGCGACAAGATCTACGTCCAGGCGGGCGCCGGAATCGTCGCCGACAGCGTGCCGGCCGAGGAATACCAGGAGTGCCTCAACAAGGCCGGCGCGGTGGTGAGCGCGGTGGAGATCGCGCGGCGGGCGGCCCAAGGGCAGGGGGAACGGGGCGAACGGGGCGGCGACGGGCGAGACCGGGGCACGCCGGACCAGGGCGCGCGCGACGGGGGCCACCGCTGATGCTGCTGGTGATCGACAACTACGATTCGTTCACCTACAACCTGGTCCAGGTCCTGGGCGAGCTGGGCGAAGAGGTGCGTGTCGTGCGCAACGACGAAATGGCGGCGGCCGACATCGCCGCCCTCGCCCCGTCCAAGATCGTCATCTCGCCCGGCCCCTGCACGCCTTCCGAGGCGGGGATCAGCCTGGAGACGATCCGCGCCTACGCGGGAAAGATTCCGATCCTGGGGGTCTGTCTGGGGCATCAATCGATCGGGCAGGCCTTCGGCGGCAAGATCGTGCGCGCCGCGCACGTCATGCACGGCAAGACCTCGATGATCTCGCACGACGGCCGGGGCGTGTTCGCGGGGCTGCCCAATCCGTTCGTGGCGACGCGCTATCATTCCTTGCTCATCGAGCGGGCCAGCCTGCCGGACTGCCTGGAGGTCACGGCCAACTCGCCGGAGCAAGAGATCATGGCGGTCAGACACAAGTCGTTGCCGATCGAAGGGGTGCAGTTTCATCCGGAGTCGTTCCTCACCACCTCGGGCAAGGATCTGCTGCGCAACTTCCTGGTGAAGGGCGGACGCCCGTGAGCGCGATCGAGCTGCGCGAGGCCCTGGCCAAGGTGATCGACCGGCGCGACCTGTCGGCCGACGAGATGGCGGGCGTGGTCGGGCAGATCATGGACGGGCAGGCGACGCCAGCGCAGATCGGGGGGCTGCTGGTTGCCATGCGGATGAAAGGGGAGACCGTCGAGGAGATCGTCGGCGCGGCCCGGGCGATGCGCGCCCGCATGATCGGCGTCGACTTCTCGAGCGAGACCATGGTCGACACCTGCGGCACGGGCGGCGACGGCTCGCGCTCGGTCAACGTCTCGACCATCGCCGCCTTCATCGTGGCGGGGGCGGGGGTGGCGGTGCCCAAGCACGGCAACCGCGCGCAGTCTTCGCAGTCGGGCTCGCACGACGTCATCGAGGCGCTGGGCCTCAACCCGGCGCCGGGTCCCGACCTGGCGGCGCGCTGTCTTCGGGAGGCCAAGCTGGCCTTTCTGTTCGCGCCGGCGCACCACGCCGCGACCAAGCACGCCGGCGGTCCGCGCAAGGAGGTGGGCGTGCGTACCTTCTTCAACCTGCTGGGGCCGCTCACCAACCCCTGCGGCGTCCGGTTTCACGTCAACGGAATCTTCAGCCGCGATCGCTGCGAGATCCTGGCCCGGGCACACGGCGCCCTCGGGTCGAAGCGCGCGATCGTGGTCAACGGCGCGGGGGGCCTCGACGAATTCTCGCCGGCGGGCGCCACCTTCGTGGCCGAGCTGAGCGACGGCGCCGTGCGAACTTACCAGATTCACCCGGCCGATTTCGGATTGCCGGAGAGCGATCCCTCGGGCCTGCGGGGTGGGACGCCGACCGACAACGCGCGGGTCGCGCTGGAGATCCTGCGCGGCGGTGGTCCGGAGGCGGCCCGCAACGCGTCGCTCATGACGGCGGCGGCGGCGCTCTATGTCAGCGGCGTGGCGGCCGATCTCCGGGCGGCCACCGAGACCGCGCGAGCGACACTGGCCAGCGGCGCCGCGCTCGGCGTTCTCGAGACGCTGCGCCGGATCGCGCCCGCACCCGCCGCCCCGAAGCCATGATTCTCGACGACATCCTGGCGCGCACGCGGGCCGATCTGACGACGCGACGGCAAGCGCAGCCGATTGCGCAACTGGAAGCGACGGCCGCGTCTCGACCGGCGGTCCGCAGTCTGGCGCGCGCCCTCCGGCGCCCGGACCAGATCGCCTGCATCGCCGAGTTCAAACGCCGCTCGCCGTCCGCCGGCTGGATCGCCGAGACCGCCGATCCGGCGACGGTCGCGCGCGCCTACGCGACGGGCGGCGCCCAGGCGCTTTCGATCCTCACCGACGGACCGTTCTTCGGCGGAAGCCTGGCCGACCTCGCCGCGGCCCGCGCCGCCTGTGACCCTCCGGTCCTGCGCAAGGACTTCATCATCGACCGCTACCAGATCGTCGAAGCGCGCGCGGCCGGCGCCGACGCGATCTTGCTCATCGTCGCGGCGCTCGCCGATCCGGAGCTGTCGAGCCTTCTCGCGGCGACCCGCGAAGTCGGGTTAGAAGCGCTCGTCGAAGCCCACGACGCCGACGAGGTCCGTCGCGCCGTCGCGGTCGGTGCGATGGTCATCGGGATCAACAACCGCGATCTCCGAACCTTCACCGTCGATCGCGATCTGGCCTGCCGGTTGCGCCCGCAGGTGCCGCCCGATCGCGTCGTCGTCGCCGAATCGGGCATCCGCGCCGCCGCCGACGTCGCCCGCCTGCGCGCCGCCGGCATCGACGCCATGCTGGTCGGCGAAACCCTGATGCGCGCCCCCGATCCCGCCGCCGCCCTGCGGTCGCTTCTCGGATAGTTGTTCGAGGGCGAACGCTCGAACTCCCACATTTGCTAGGCTCATCGCTGGAATGAAGGTCAAGATATCCATCACGTTGTCCGCCGATCTCGTTCGGGTGCTCGATCGCGCAGCCGGGGGTCGGGGCAGACGTTCTCGTTTCATAGAGCGGACGCTCGAGGCCCGAGCTAGGACGGAGCGAGATGCCAGAGACATAGAGATCATTAATCGTCACGCGCACGATCTGAACGCTGAAGCCGTCGACGTCCTTAGCTATCTGCGCTGACCTGATGTCTCTCCTGGTCAAGATCTGCGGCGTGACGACGGCGGGGGATGCGGCGATGGCGGTCGCGGCGGGGGCGGATGCGATCGGGGTCAATCTGTGGCCGGGGTCGAAGCGCTATGTGGCGCCGGACGCGGCGCGCGCGGTCCTCGACGCCGTGCCGGCGGGCGTTCTCAAGGTGGGTGTCTTCGTCGATCCGCCCGACGCCGAAGAGGTCGCCTGGCGAATGGAGACGCTCGGGCTCGATCGCGCGCAGCTCCACGGCAACGAGCCGGCGGCGGCCTTCGCGATGTTCGATTCCGCGCGGATCATCCGGGCGGTGCGGGTGCGGGATGCCGCTTCGTTCGAAGGCGCCGCCGGGTGGAATCCCACGCTCTGGCTCTACGACGCGTTCGTCGAGGGCTTCGGCGGCGGCGGCGTACCGGCGCCCTGGCCGCTCATCGCGCGCCACGCGAAACGGCCGTTTCTTTTGGCCGGCGGTCTCACCCCCGGCAACGTGGCTGCCGCGATCGAAGCGACGCAACCCGACGGCGTCGACGTCGCCTCCGGTGTCGAAAGCCGACCGGGCGTAAAAGATGCCGCCAAGGTCGCGGCTTTCATCGGGGCCGCGCGCGCCGCGATCTCATCCGAGCGCTGAGGCTCCGGCGCGTCGGCGGCTCGGCGGCTCGGCGGCTCGGCGCCTCGGCGCGTCGGCGCGTCGGATCGTTCGCCCGGGCAGTCCGCCGCCGCTGCGATATAGTTCCGCGCTCATGTCCGCCCCAGCCGCACCGCAAACCCCGGGACGATTCGGCCCCTTTGGTGGCCGCTATGTCTCGGAGACGCTCATCCCTTCCCTCGACCAGCTGACCGCGGCCTGGGCGGCGGCTTCGGCCGATCCGACCTTCTCCGAGGAGCTGGACCGCCTGCTGTCCGACTACGTTGGCCGACCCACGCCGCTCGGGTTCGCCGCGCGCCTCTCGGCGGAGGTCCGGGAGGAGTCCGGTCGCGACGTGCGCATCTACCTCAAACGCGAGGACCTCTGCCACACGGGCGCTCACAAGATCAACAACTGCATCGGCCAGCTGCTGCTCGCGCGGCGGATGGGCAAGACGCGGATCATCGCCGAGACCGGGGCCGGCCAGCACGGCGTCGCCACCGCGAGCGCCTGCGCGCTCTTCGGGCTCCCCTGTGAGATCTACATGGGGGCCGTCGATGTCGAGCGCCAGGGGCTCAACGTGTTCCGGATGAAGCTCCTGGGCGCCCAGGTTCACGCGGTCAAAGACGGGACCGCGACGCTCAAGGACGCCATGAACGAGGCGCTGCGCGATTGGGTGACCAACGTCGCCGACACGCACTACGTGATCGGTTCGGTGGCCGGGCCCCACCCGTACCCCCTGCTGGTGCGCGAGCTGCAAGCGGTGATCGGGCGCGAGGCGCGCGCGCAGATCCAGGAGGTCGAGGGACGGCTGCCGGATGCGTGTGTCGCCTGTGTCGGCGGTGGCTCGAACGCGATGGGCCTCTTTCACGCCTTCGTGCCCGATCCGGCGGTGCGGCTCTTCGGCGTCGAGGCGGCGGGCGATGGTATCGAGACCGCTCGGCACGCGGCGACGCTGTCCAAAGGGCGGGTGGGGGTCCTGCACGGGGCGCGCTCGTACGTGCTGTGCGACGACGATGGCCAGATCTCGGAGGCCCACTCGATCTCGGCCGGTCTCGATTACCCAGGGGTCGGCCCCGAGCATTCGTTTCTCAAGGAGACCGGCCGCGCGACCTATCTGGCGGTCACCGACGAGGGCGCGATCGCCGGGTTTCAGCGCCTGGCCCGCACCGAGGGCATCCTCTGCGCTCTGGAGAGCGCCCACGCCATCGCGGCGCTCCCGCAGGTGGCGGCCACGCTGCCGGACGGCGCTGTCCTGATCGCCAACGTGTCGGGACGCGGCGACAAGGACATGGGGACCCTGGCGGCGCGCCTCGGGGTGACGCTTTGAGCCCGGCGCCGCGCCTGGCGGCCCGCTTCGCGCGCGCCCGGGCCGAAAAGCGCGCGGCGCTGATCTTGTACCTGACCGCCGACGATCCCGACGGCGAGACCAGCCTGCGCCTCATGCGCGCGGCGGTCGACGCGGGCGCCGACGTCATCGAGATCGGAGTCCCCTGGAGCGATCCCTCGGCGGATGGCAAGGCGATCCAGGCCGCCATGCACCGCGCGCTCGCGCGCGGCGGCGGCCTGCGGCGTTCGCTCTTGCTCTGCCGGCAGCTCCGCGACGCCTGCCCCGACGTCGGCTTGATCCTGTTCGGATACGCCAATCCGATCGTCGTGATGGGACCCGACGTCTTCGCGCTCAAGGCGCGCGACGCGGGGGCCGACGGCGTGCTCTGCGTCGACTATCCGCCCGACGAGGACGGCGCACTATTGACCGCGCTCGCGCGGGAGGGGCTCGACTACGTGCCGCTGCTGGCCCCGACGTCGACCGGCCCCCGCATCGACGCGGCGATCGCCGCCGCCGGCAGCTTCATCTACTACGTGTCGCTGACCGGCATCACCGGCACGGCGCTGGCCAACCTGGACGCGCCGCGCGCGCAGGTCGCCGCCATTCGCGCGCGCAGCGAGGGACGCCTCTCGGTCGCGGTCGGCTTCGGCATCCGGACGCCCGGCGCCGCCCGCGCCGTGGCGAGCTTCGCCGACGCGGTCGTGGTCGGCAGCGCCGCCGTCGAGATCGTCGAGAAGGCCGCCGCCGCGGGGCGGGATCCGGTCCCCGAGATGGCCGCCTTCGTGGGCGGGCTCCGGCAGGCCGTCGGCCGCTCGGGGTGATCCGTTCGGGCCGGCCACGCTTTCTGCTTGGGGCGATTTTACCCTTCGGCTATGGTGCCCGCCGAGGAGGCCCCATGAAACACATCGCCAAGCACATCGGATTCGTCGGCGGGTTCGTCTTCGCAGCCCTGGCTGCCCTCTCGATCGACGCGAATGCGCAGACGCCAACCGCCGGCCCACCACCGGCCCCGGCTGCGGCGATGCCGGCACCCAAACC
>CALAOV010000058.1 GCA_937889515.1 uncultured Myxococcales bacterium
GCGCGACCTGCGCATGGCCGACCTGCCCGCGGGCGCCCGCCTCGAGCATGGTCCGGGGGGACCGGGCGCGATCTGGCCGGTGGTGGTGGTACGCAACGTCTGGATTCTCCCGGGCGTGCCGTCGATCTTCCGGCGCAAGTTCGAAGCGGTGCGGGAGCTGTTCCGGGCGCCGCCCATCCACGGCCGCGCCCTTTACTCGCGCGCGGGCGAGGGGGAGATCGCGGGCGCGCTCGACGAGACGGTCGCCGCCTTCCCCGGGGTCGAGGTCGGCTCCTACCCCCAGAGCGACGCCGCGACCCATCGGGTCAAGATCACCTTCGATGGGCGCGACGCGGCGGCGGTCGACCGCGCGCTCGCGTTTCTGGTGGGTCGCCTCGGCGACGCGGTGGTGGGGACGGAGTAGCTGGCGATCCGGCGTGCGGATGTGCCCGCCGTGGTAGAGAAGGCCATGGCCGACGTCCCGCCTGGCGTCAAAGGAATGAACGACATCCTCCCGCCGGAGGTGTCGAAGTGGCAGTTTCTCGAGGAGAAGGCCCGCGGGGTGCTGGAGGCGTTCGCCTACCGCGAGCTGCGCACGCCGGTCCTCGAGTACACCCCGCTCTTCGTCCGCTCGGTGGGCGAGGTCACCGACGTGGTCGAAAAACAGATGTACACCTTCGACGACCGCGACGGCCGCTCGGTGAGCCTGCGGCCCGAGGGGACCGCGTCGGCGGTGCGCGCCTACGTCGAGCGCGCCCAGTGGAACAAGGAGCCGGTCACCCGCTGGTACTACCTGGGGCCGATGTTCCGCCACGAGCGCGCGCAGCGCGGGCGGTTGCGCCAGTTCCACCAGGTGGGAGCAGAGTGGTTCGGGGTCGACCAGCCGTCGGCCGACGCCGAGATGATCGCGATGCTGGTGACGATCCTCGAGGAGATCGGCCTGCCGCGAAGCTCTCTGCAGATCGTTCTGAACTCGCTGGGCGCGCCAGAGGAACGGGCCGCCTACCGCGACGCACTGGTGGCGTTCTACGACGACCACCGAGGCAAGCTGGACGAGGATTCGCTGCGGCGCCTGCAGACCAATCCGCTGCGGATCCTCGACTCGAAGAGTCCCGAGATCGTTGCGCTGAACCATTCGGCGCCGGTCCTGCTGGAGACGCTCAGCGACCAATCGAAGGACCGCTTCCACCAGGTGACGGCCCGGCTCGACGACCTGAAGGTCCCCTACACGCTCGATCCTCGTCTCGTGCGCGGGCTCGACTACTACACGGCGACGATCTTCGAGATCAAGACGACGGCGGGCGAGCTCGGCGCGCAGAACACCATCTGTGGCGGGGGACGCTACGACCGGCTGGTCGAATCCTTGAGCGGGCCGCCGACGCCTGCGATCGGCTTCGCGCTGGGGATCGAGCGGGCGTTGCTCGCGCTGTCCGAGCCGGCCGAGAGCTTCGAGTCGGCGGTAAGCGTCTTCTTCGCGCCGATGGACGCCGCCTCGCTGGCCTACGCGCTGCCCATCGCGCACCGCCTACGGGTCGCCGGAATCCGCGTCGAGATCGAGCACCGCCCAGCCAGCCACAAGAACCTCGGAAACCAGCTCAAGCGCGCCGACAAGCTGCGTGCTCGCCTGGCCGTCATCATCGGTGGCAACGAAATCGCTTCGGGGAACCTCACCGTCAAGGACCTCGCCCACGGCACCCAATCCGAAATCCCCGCCGCCGACCTAGAATCCAAAATCCACCAGCTTCTGGACTGACGCGCAGCCCATCCCGCGCCGAAAATGGGACCGGCGCCCCCAGTTGCCTGGGGGCGCCGTCCACCCCAACACGACCAAGGAACCACCCCGGGTCGCGTGGTCCCCGCCGGGGTTGTTAGCCCGGCGGGTACCATCTGTTTCACGGGGTCCGGCGCGCTGCCGCTTGCGGACCCCGGGCCCCCTCGCTTCGTGCGGCTAAGCCGCACGAAGCTCGCCTGGTCGGGCGAAGGGGCTGAACCTTCTAGGTTGCCGGGCTGGGGACGGCGGCGCGGGCGGGGGCGCCCGACGCTGCCTCTTCCGGCAGGGAGTAGCCGTGCGACGAACCCACCAGCTCGGGGTAGGCGCCGCCGCCGTGCTCGTGCAGGTCGAGCCCTTCGAGCTCGCCCTCTTTCGAGACGCGGAGACCGATGGTGTACTTGGTCAAGTACATGAGCAGCATCGAGGCGACGAAGGTCGCGCCACCGATGCAAGCGCTGCCGATCGCCTGACCGATGAGCTGGTTCACGCCGCCGCCGTAGAAGAGGCCGGTGACGACCGAGGCGGCCGAGTTGTCCGCGCCCGTCGGGGTCGGCGCGCCGAACTGACCGGTCGCGAAGAGCCCGAGCGAGAGCGTTCCCCAGATGCCAGCGGCGCCGTGGACGGCAACCGCGCCGACCGGATCGTCGATCCGGAGGTACTCCATCAGGTCGACCCAGAGGGCGCAGACCGGTCCGGCAATGGCGCCGATCATGATCGCGCCGAAGGGCGACACCCAGTAGCAGGGGCAGGTGATGGCGACCAGGCCGGCCAGGAAGCCGTTGATGGTCATGCCGCAGTCCCACACCTTGTTTCGCGGGTACATCCACATCATGGCCGAAAGACCACCCGCGCAAGCGGCCAGCGTGGTGTTGGCGGCGATGCGCCCGATGCCGACGAAATCCATCGCGGACAGAGTGCTGCCCGGGTTGAAGCCGTACCACCCGAACCACAGGATGACGCCGCCGACGGCCGCGATCGTCATATCGTGACCTGGCATGGCACCGCCGCCGTCGCGTTTGAACTTACGACCGATGCGAGGCCCGAGGACGATCGCGCCGGCCAGAGAGACCATACCGCCGATGGTGTGAACCACGGTCGAGCCGGCGAAGTCGTGGAAGGCCGCCGGGTGGATGGTGTTCAGCCAGCCGTCCGGACCCCAGGCCCAGTGGCCGAAGATCGGGTAGATGAACCCGCTGACGCCGAAGCTGTACATGAGGTCGCCCCAGAATCCCGTTCGGCCGATCATGGCGCCCGAGGTAATGGTCGAGCAGGTGTCGGCGAAGGCGTACTGGAACAGGAAGAACGCTAGGATCGCGACGCCCGTCGAGCCGTAGGTCTCGGGCGCGCCATGCAGGAAGAAGAACTGGTGGCCGATGAAGCCGTTCCCCGCGCCGAACATGAACGCGAAGCCCCAGGCCCAGAAGAGTAGTCCGCACAGGCAGGTGTCGACGATCCCTTCGAGGAGCACGTTCACCGTCTCGCGCGTCCGGGCGAACCCGGCCTCGAGGAACATGAACCCGGCCTGCATGAAGAACACGAGGAACGCCGTCACCAGCGTCCACATCGTGTTGATCGGGTTCACGTAGGCCGGCGGCGGCGCCGCTGCGGCGTCGTCCGCGAGCGCGTGGTGGCCGAAGTAGGCCGGAATCCCGGCAATAATTAGAAAGAGGAGCGCGAGCCCCAAGGCCTTTCCGCCTAAGATGGCGTAAAAGACCTGCCGCCGATCGCGGGCCTTCATTCCGTCGATAAACCGTCTGATCACGATGTCCCTCCTGGTTTTGTCGACGCCACCCAATCGGGGCGCCTGGGGACATCATCTCGTTATTGCATTTCGCAATTGTTTCAAGACGTGCTTTGTTTCGTAACTACAGTTACTTACCGCAAAACTTGGCCGTAAGACCCTTGAATTAGTGGCAATACGCAATAGCGACTAGGCAAAGTGCAATATCGCGGATCGTCGCGACGCCGTCGCTTTTGTCTAGCCTTTGTCAAGGTCGAAGCCGTCGTGCAGGGCGCGCACGGCCAGCTCGGCGTACTTCTCGTCGATGACACAGGAGATCTTGATCTCCGAGGTCGAAATCAGCTGCACGCCGATGTTCTCGCGGGCCAGGATCTCGAACATCTTGAGGGCGACGCCCGCGTGCGAGCGCATGCCGACCCCCACCACCGACACCTTGGAGAGGTTGGTTTCGGCCTTGATCTGATCCGGCGTGCACAGGTGACCGCACTGCTTGATCAGCAGATCGCGGGCCCGCGCCAGATCGGCCGCCGGCAGCGTGAAGGTCAGGTTGGTCCGACCGTTCTGGACGTAGGCCTGCACGATCACGTCGACCACGATCCCGGCGGCCGCCAGGGGGCGAAACACCATCGCCTGGATCCCGGCCTGGTCGGAGATGCCGTGTAGGGTGATCTTGGATTCGTCGCGCGTTGCGGTGACGCCTGAGACCATGACCGATTCCATCGCTTTTTCCTCCGGCACGACCCACGTCCCTTCGTTGTCGTTGAAGCTCGATCGCACGTGAATGGGGACGCCAAATTTCATCCCGAACTCGACCGAACGGATCTGGAGAACCTTGGCGCCCAGCGAGGCGAGCTCCAGCATCTCCTCGTAGCTGATGCGGCTCACTTTGCGCGCGTTCGGCACCACGTTGGGATCGGCGGTGTAGACGCCGTCGACGTCGGTGTAGATCTCGCAGACGTCGGCCTTGAGCGCGGCGGCGATGGCGACGCCCGAGGTGTCGGAGCCGCCCCGCCCCAGGGTGGTGATGTTCCCGCTCTCGTCGACGCCCTGGAACCCGGCGATGACCGCGATCTTGCCGTCCTTGAGCGCGCTGCCGATGGCGCGGGCGTCGATCTCCTTGATGCGGGCGCGCGAAAAGGCGCTGTCGGTCAGGATGCGGACCTGGTGCCCCAGCAGCGAGACCGCCTCGCCCCCCTCGGCGTGGATCGCCAGCGCGACCAGCCCGACGCTGACCTGCTCGCCGGTCGACACGATGACGTCCAGCTCGCGCTCGCTGGGCAGCTCGGAGAGCTGCTTGGCCAGCGCCAGCAACCGGTTGGTCTCCCCCGACATCGCCGACACGATGACCACCACGTCGTGGCCCTGGCGCTGCGTGGCCAGACAGCGCCGGGCGACCGCCCGTATCCGCTCGATGTTGCCGACCGAGGTTCCGCCGTATTTCTGCACGATGAGCAAGGCGCGCCAATTTCTACTAGGGCCGGGCGCTCCGTCAAGGCGGAGGGCGACCCGGCATCACGATTGCACATGCCGCGGGGAACGACGTCAAAAGCGGCGGAAACGGGGACGATGCCTCGCGCCGCTTCTCCAGAGGGGCCAAAACCATGACCATTTTGTCGCGATTGACCGGCAGGATCGGAAGGATCGGCAGGATCGGCAGGATCGGAAGATGGGCGGCGGCGCTGCTGGCCATCCTGCTCGCGGCCACCCCCGCCTGCGAAGCGAGCCATACCTGCAACGCCATTGCCTGCCTGGAAGGGCTCTCCATCACCTTCGACGGCAACTTCACGCCAGGGACGACCTACGACATCGTCATCTCCGTCGTCACCGCCACGCCGGAAACCGTCCGGATCGCCACCTGCACCCTCTCTGCGTCGGACGGAGGCACCACCCAGCTTCTCTGTGGATCCTCGGAGACTCACACCGAGCTCGGAAACACCATCCGGATCGAAGACGACGGCCTCGCCAAGATCCTCGTTTCCGTATCAACGGGCGGCAACACCGTGGCCGAACAGACCTTCCAGCCGGCTTACACGACCGGGGAGAGCGGCGGTCCGGGCTGCGGGACCTGCACCTCCGCCGCCATCCAGATGACGATTCCTTGAGGCGCCTGCCGCGTCCGCGGCGGTGGTAGATTTTCGAGGTGGCCGACGCGATCGAAATCCATGTCACGATGCCCGACGCCGAACGGGCGACCGCCCTGGCGCGGGCGTTGGTCGACGAGGGCCTGGCGGCCTGCGTGAACATCGTCCCGGGCGTCCGATCGATCTACCGCTGGGAAGGCAAGCTCCAGGAAGACGACGAGGTGCTCTGCCTGATCAAGACCCGGCCGGCGATCTTCGATCGGGTGCGCGGGCGGATTCTGGAGCTCCATCCCTACGAGGTTCCCGAGATTCTCGCTTTTGCCGTCGACGAGGGAAGCCCGGCCTATCTCGACTGGCTGCACGACGCGACGGCCGGCCGGAAAACGTAGCCCCGTCGGAGCCAACCCGCCCGACCATGCCGCTACGGGAATGAGGTGGCGATGACCCCGCTGCGCGTCGTGATCGGCAGGTTCAGGGCCGGACGCGCCCAGACTTCGTAGGCGTCGTCGCGATAGACGCGCGCCAGATCGAAGCGCCCCGGCAGGGCCGCGGCCAGCGGCTCGTCGCGCTCGACCAACACCGCGTCGGGCGCGTAGCGGGCCAGAATGCCGACCCAGCCGTCGCGCGCGCCGTGGAGCGTTCGATCTTCGCCGAGCACCTCGGGCGCATAGGCGACCTCGTAACGGCCGTCAAAGCTGACGCGCACCGCCGGGTAGAGCTTCCAGATCACGAAGCCGCCATTCACGAACGAGGTCACCAGCCGGCCGCGGAACCGCGCCGCCCGCAGATACTCGACCGCACCCGCCGGATAGACGACGGCCTCGGTCGCGAGATCGATCCCTTGCGCCGGCAGGCGCAGCCGAAATGGATGGCGCGGGGCCGCGACGACGAGGAGTCCGATACCGGTCAGCGCGCACGCCGCGATCAACGAGAGCGCCACCCGCCGGCGCGCCGCGCCGTGTTCGAGCAGCGCGCCGAGTGGCGTCGCCGCCAGATAGCCCGGCACCGCGCAGAACCAGGCCAGCGCGAACAACGCCACGTGCCGCTCGTGGCGCCAGGCCGCCAGCGCCGCGACCAGCACGAACGGCAGCCCGGGCAGCGCGCGGGGACCGCGCCGGCCGAGCGCGTAGAGCACGAAGAGCAGCGCGAACCCGAAGGCGGCCAGACCGAGAACGTAGGGGCTCCGGAAGAGCGGCGCCCATTCGCCGATCTGGTCTCGCGGAAACGTGATGCTCCGCCACCACCCGATGAAGTAGTTGCGCCCGTAGGGCGTCGCCGCCATCAAGAGCGGCGTCGACGCGAGCGCGACCAGGAGGTGGCGGATGGGACGGCGGCGCAGCGCCTGCTCGATGGCGTGCAGCGCGACGGCACCGACGCCGACGACCCAACCGGCGTGCAGGTTGATCCAGATCGCGACCACCGGCAGGTAGATCAACCAGAATCGCCGCGCGCGCGGTTGGTCCCGATCCCGATCGATGGCGGCGAGCAGGATCGTCAGCATGAGCATCGTGTAGAGGCCCGCACGAATGGTGGTGAAGGCGACCTGGCCGAGCAGGATCGCGATCGGCGCGCAGAACGCGACCACCACGGCCGGCGCCCGCCGCAGCGCCGTCGACGCCGCGAGGAGCGCGATCGCGGCCGAGATCAGCCAGCGCACCAGCATGACCCCCGGCGCGCCGAAGGTGGTCGCGAGGCCATAGAGCACCGCGCCGGCCCCCCATTCGTGCTGAACGGCCGGGACGACGGTGTGGGTGAACGCGAACGGGTCTCGCAGCGGCAGCGACCCGGACCGCAGCCACTCCCGGTAGAGCGACATCTGATGGTACCCGTCGGGATCGAAGAAATTCTGACCGCTCAGGCGCTCGAAGAAGAAGGCCCCCAGCGCGAAAGCGAACGCGATCGCCAGGGCCCGCCTCGGCGTGGGATCCGTCAAGGCGCCCGCGCCTCGAGCGTTTCCGCCGCCTCGCGCGCGGCCGCGAGCACCTCCGGCTCCCGTTCGTGGCGCACGGCCTGCCGCACGCGAGGCGCCAGCTGGCGATCTCCGATCTTGGCCAGCGCCAGGGCGGCTCCCACGCGCACCGTGACGTAGGCATCGCTCCGCAAACGCTCGAGCAGGGCCTGGTCGGCAGCGGGATCCCCGATCTCGCCCAGCGCGTCGACCATCTCGCGCCGGTTCTGCACCTCGGGGAGGTGCTTGATGAGAATCGGCACCGCACGCCGATCCCGAAGCTTGCCGAGGCCGACGATGATGACCCGGCAGAGCAGCACGTCGTCGCAGGGATCGAGCGCCTCGGCCAAGACGGAGATTCCGCCCCCCTCGCCCACCGTCGCCAGCGCCAGCGCCGCCCGCACCCGCAGCTTGCCGTCGGCGTTCGGGTCCGCGGCGATCGCCGCCACGCGCGCCCGGGCGCCGGAGTCGCCGAGTCGCACCGATCCGACCGAGGCCCAGTCGGCGATCGTACTATCGGTGTCCGAAGCGGCCTGGGCGAGCGCCGCCGCCGTCTCGGGGCGCGGCGGCAGGTTGACCAGCAGGGCCACCGCTTCCCGTCGCTGAGGCAGCGGCGCCCGCGCGTTCATGAGCGCGGCCAGCTCGGGCGCGGCGGAGAGATCGCCGAGACGGCCGCGGTCGAGCGCCTTCGGCACCGGGCCCCCCTCCGGGTTCGAGGCCCCTTTGGCCGGCAGCGGCTCGAACCGCACGTGTCCATCCAGCCAGTCGTCGAGCAAAACGCGCATGAAGGCCGCGCGCGCCGGACGTTCTTCGGCCAGGTTGTGGCGCTCGTGCGGATCGGCCCCCAGGTCGTAATAGGCACAGAAGTCGAGGTGCAGGTCACAGAGTAGCTTTTCCGGGCCGAGCACCACCATGCGCTTGTCTTCGAGCTCCGCGAAAGCCGGCGGCAACCGCCCGGGCGGGGCCGGCGGCGTCGCCAGCCAGGGGCCGAGGTCGGTTCCGCGCATCCGCGCCGGCACGGGAATGTCGAGGAGATTGAGAACGGTCGGCGTCGTGTCGAGTAGCTCGACCTGCCCCTCGACCACGTGCGGCCGGATCCCCGGGATCGAGACGATGAGCGGGATCCGAAGCTGCTCGTCGTAGAGCGAGGAGCCGTGATAGCGGCCGCCGTGCTCGTCGAACTCCTCGCCGTGGTCGGCCGCCACGACGATGATCGTCCCCGGCCGGCGCGCGCGCACCGCGGCGATGAGGCGTCCCACCGCGTGATCGGTGTAGGCGATCTCGCTGTCGTAGCGATCGATGTCGCCGGCGCCGAAGGGAAAAGCCGCGTGCGCTTCGTAGGGCTCGTGCGGCTCGAAGAAGTGGACCCAGACGAACGAGCGCTTGGGATCCACCGATTGGTAGTAGGTCAGGATCTGATCGACGCGGCGTTCGGCGTCGATGTACTCGAACTTGACGTACTCGAAGTCGAAGTTGGTGTCGGCGTAGCTCTTCAGCTTCTGGGTGTCGACGAAGAACACCGCCGGCGGATAGAAGGCGGCGGTCTTCCAGCCGTAGTTGCGCAGCACCCGCGCGATGGGATCGTGCCGCTCTCCGGGCGCCAGCCGCGCCACCGCCGGAAAATATTTCCCCGTCAGCATCGACGCGACCGAGAACGACGTGTGCGGGGCCTGGGCGTAGGCACGCGCGAACCGGGTGGCGGTGGCCGCCAGGGCGTCGATGTTGGGCGTCGTGTGGCGTGCGTAGCCGTAGGCGCCCACGTGATCGGCGCGGAGCGCGTCGATGGTGATGACCAGGACGTCCGCTTCGGGCCGGCGCGGCCCCTCGGGCAGCGGCGTCAGATCGCCTTGCCCGACGCGACCCTCGGCGGGCACCGCCGCGCTCGACCGCATCGCGACCGGCCCCGCACGCAGCGCCAGAGCCGCCAGCGCCGTCCGCTCGGAGGCCGCGTAGCGCAGCACCTGGCTCCGGCGCAGCTCGAGGGTCGAGGCCACGCACGCCGCCGCGGTCACCGCGGCGAGCAGAACGACCCGCCACCACCGACCGCCGCGGGTCAGCAACCGCGCACCCAGCAGCAGGGAGACCACCGTCGCCGCGGCGAGCGTCTGGTGGAACCAGCCATAGAGGCGCGGGAGCACCAGCCGGTTGGCGATCTGGCAACCGATCGCCAACCCCAGGAGCGCGATCGGCAACCCGATCGGGCGAGAGGCCGTCGCCGAAGCCAGCCCGCGACCAAAGCCCCGCCCGAGCCCGTAGACCGCGCCCAGACCGGCCAAGGACAGCGCGACGGAAATCGCCGCATGACCCGGAACCGCGGCCGCCTGATGCCCGGAGAAGAGCGCGAACCCGTCGTAGACCACCAGCGGCGCCCCGCCGAGCGCGGCCAGCGCCGCCCCCGTACGCGCGGGCGCCCGGGTGCGCCCGGCGATCCATCCGCCTACCGCGCAGACGAGGCCCAGCACCCCCCCGACGAGCGCGATGAGGCTGGCGTCGAGCGCGATCAGCTCCACCGCCTTGTCCGCCGTGAGGCCGCCGATGCCGCGCAAGACCGAGCCCGAAGCGTCGAGCGCCCCCGCCAGCGCCCCCGCCAGGATGCCGGCTTTCAACCATGCGACGCCTGTCGGGCAGACGGCGCCGGTCGACACGCCGCCACCTCGCAGGTCGACTGGGCTCATTCCGTCGACGTCGGGCATCTCACCCGGCCTCCCCGGCGAAGAACGTCGCGACGCGCGCCCGCGCCGCGCGCGCCAAGCCCTGGTGCGCCGGCGCCCGCAGCGCCGGATCCGCCGCCAGCACCGCCTCCGCTTCCCGGCGCGCGTCCAACGTCAACGCCGAGATCTCGGCCAGCGCCGCTTCGATGTCCGGGCGCCCGGGCGCGGACGGCCCGAACGACATCCCCGCCTGCTCGGTCCCGAACAGGTCCCCGAAGCCCCGTTGCGCCAGATCGGCCTCCGCCAGGCGAAACCCGTCGTCCAGCTCGGCGCACAGCTGCAAGCGCGCCATTCCATCTCCCTCCGCCGCCGCTCCGGTCGAGGCGCAGAAGAAACAGATCCCCGGCCGCGGACCGCGCCCCACCCGCCCGCGCAGCTGGTGCAGCTGGGCCAGGCCGAAGCGGTCGGCGTCCTCGACGATCATGACGGTGGCGTTCGGCACGTCGATCCCGAGCTCGACCACCGTCGTCGCGACCAGCACGTCGATTCGTCCTTCCGCAAACGCGCGAAGCGCCCGTTCCTTGTCCGCGGCGGCAAGCGCGCCGTGCAGCAGGCCGACCCGGGCGGGCGCCAGCGCACGGGCGAGGCGCGCGTGCTGCGCGATGGCGGTCACCGCACCGGCCCGGCGCGCCTCCTGCCGAACCGGGCAGACGACGAAGGCCTGCTCGCCGGCCGCGACGGCGTCGTCGAGCCGCGCGTAGGCGGCGCGCCGCTCGTCGCCACCCACGCACACC
>CALAOV010000059.1 GCA_937889515.1 uncultured Myxococcales bacterium
CCCACAGCCTAAGCCTGACGCCGCGCAGCCGGTGAGCCCGACAGCCGCCCCCCCGCGCCAGAACCAGGCGGTCAGCGCGCGCAGCAGGAGCTGCTGCGTGAGGCTCATGCGCGCGTGGGGCGGCATCTCGAAGGCGCGCAGCTCGACCAACCCTTGCCGGCCGCTGGCGGCGTCGGGGCTGTAGAGCTTGTCGATGCAGATCTCGGTGCGGTGGGTGTTGCCGGTCACGTCGACCAGCAAGTTTCGGAAGATTCGATCGACCAGCCAGGGCGAGACCGGCCCCTCCTTGGGCATCTGCGAAAACGCGATCTCCAGCTCGTGGACGCTGTCCTGGCGGGCCTCGTCGATGCGCGGCGCCTGACTGGTGGGTCCCACGAACAGCCCCGAGAAGAGGTACGACAGCGACGGGTGGTTGACGACGTAGCCGACCAGGCTGCGCAGCAGGTCCGGGCGGCGCAGGAACGGGCTGTCGGCCGGCGTCGACCCGCCGAGCGCGACGTGGTTGCCGCCGCCGGTGCCGGTGTGGCGACCGTCCAGCATGAACTTCTCCGTGCCGAGCCGGCAGAGCCGCGCCTCTTCGTAGAGCGCGGTGGTCATCTCGGTCAGCTCGGGCCAGGTGCGAACCGGGTGGACGTTCACCTCGATGACGCCCGGGTCCGGGGTGACCGAGAAGCTGTTCAATCGATGGTCCGAGGGCGGCTTGTAGCCTTCGATACGGACCGGTTGTTTCCGCTCGCGCGCGACGTCTTCGATGGCGGCCGCCAGCGCCAGATACTCTTCCAGCAGACCGAGCGGGGGCAGGAAGATGCAGAGAACTCCGTCGCGGGGCTCGACGCACAGGGCGGTGCGCACCACGCTGGTCGCCACCGTCTTGGCGGGGGTTGGCCGCAGGCCGGCCGGCAAGATCGTGAGCGCCGGCCGCGCCGCCAGCGGATCGCGCTCGTAGATCCGCTGCCGTTGCTCCTCCGGCTCCGCGGGCAACCCGTCGATCGGCAGCCGAAAGCCCATCGGTGAGTCGCCGGGCAAAAGAAAGATCTGGTCGGCCCGGACCTGCCAGGGCCCGCTCTGCCAGGAGATCGCGGCGGCGTCCTCCGTGCTCACCGCGGCGAGCGGCAGCAGATGTCCGACCACCTTGCCGACGCCGCCCTCGAAGACCTTGGCCAGCCGCGCGCGCTCGCCCTTGTCGTCGATCCGGCTGTCGAGGACATCGACGTTGGGCGGCAGGCGGTGCTCGCGCCACAGGTAGTAGTAGACGTCTTCGTAGGCGGGCAGCGCCGACTCCGGCGCCAGCCCCAGCCGCGCCGCCAGGGCCCGGATGAAGCCTTCGCCGGTCACGGCGTCGGCGGCGCGCGCCGGCTTATCCTCGGCGAACAGCGTCGGATCGCGCCAGACCGGCTCGCCGTCGTGACGGAAATAGCAGGAGAACGCCCAGCGCGGCAGCACCTCGCCCGGGTACCACTTCCCCTGCCCGTGGTGCAGCAGGCCGCCCGGCGCGAAGCGGGCCCGCAGGCGCCGCAACAGCCGATCGGCGATCCCGCGCTTGGTCGGCCCGACGGCGGCGGTGTTCCATTCGGGTGCGTCGCGATCGTCGATCGAGACGAAGGTCGGCT
This sequence comes from uncultured Myxococcales bacterium, assembly GCA_937889515.1. GTDB lineage: Bacteria > Myxococcota_A > Polyangia > Fen-1088 > Fen-1088 > JADGRB01. The sequence continues at coordinate 1,611 of CALAOV010000059.1, forward strand.
CGCCGCCCATGGTCAGACGGACGTCGAGGCGGCCCAGATCGCGGTCGACCCGCTGACCGAGGTCGTTGATCGCCGCCCACTGATCCTCGCGGTAGGGCAGCGTGACGCGAGGCTCTTCGGCGATCCGCCGCACCCGCATCTCGAAGGTGAACTCTTCGCCGACCCGCTCGTCCTCCTTGGCCCCCGCCCAGGTGAACGAGCCGGTGATGGGAGCCGCCGTCGACGGCAGCGCCGCGCAGGCCAGCGGGATGTGCCCTTCGCCGGCCAGCAGGCCGCTGGTCGGATCGAAGCCGACCCAGCCCGCCCCGGGCAGATAGACCTCGGTCCAGGCGTGCAGATCGGCGACGTCCTCGGTCACCCCCGAGGGGCCGCCGTCGAGGGCCTTCTCGTCGGCCTTGAGCTGGATCGAGTAGCCGGAGACGAACCGCGCCGCGTACCCGAGGCAGCGCACCAGCTGTACTTCCAGCCAGGCGAAGTCGCGGCAGGAGCCGTGGCCGCGCTCGAGCGTCTCTTCGGGCGCGAACACGCCCGGCTCCATCCGGATGTCGTAACGAAGGCGACGGGCGATCTCGCGGTTGAGATCGACGAGCACGTCGATGCTCCGGCGGCCCGGTCGCGCGAAACGGCTGCCCAGCTCTTCGACCAGGCCGGCGAGCTTCGGGCCCGGGACCACGGTCTCGCAATAAGGCCGTAGCTCCCGCGCCAGGATCTCTTCGTATCGGAAGGGGTGCTTCTCGGCGTACTCCTCGACGAAGAAATCGAACGGGTTGAGCGCCACCATCTCCGCCACCAGATCCACTTCGACCTGCAGCTCCCGCGCCGGCTTCAAAAACGCCAGGCGGGCCTGGTAGTTGCCGTAGGGATCCTGCTGCCAGTTGAGGAAGTGGTCGGCCGGGGCGACCTTCAGCGAATAGCTGGTGATCGGCGTGCGGCAGTGGGGCGCCGGGCGCAGGCGCACCACGTGCGGCTGCAGCGAGACCAGACGGTCGTATCGATAGCGGGTGGTGTGGGTGAGAGCGACCCGGATGGCCATAGGGGAACGGTTACCTCAGCGCGCCAGGATAGCGGATCTCTCGTGAACGCGCGTTTGCCGGCAGGTCAAGATCAGGAAAACTCGACCGAAATGCCGCCAATCGGCCGGACCTCGACCGGGCTGGCTCTCCGGACGTCCGAGGTCCCGACGTCCGTCAATCTACCGGGCTCACGTCGACGGAGACGTGCAGCTCGTGGCGCCCGCCGCCCAGCAAGACTCCCCGCATCGGCGTGACGTCGCTGAAGTCGCGCCCGTAGGCGACCACGATGTGGCGGTCGGAGGGAACGACATCGTTGGTCGGATCCAGCTCCAGCCAGCCACTGGCGGGCAGGCGCAGCGACACCCAGGCGTGCGAGGCGTCGGCGCCCACCAGGCGCGGCTCGCCGGCGGGCGGCGCGGTGACCAGGTAACCGCTCACGTAGCGGGCGGGCAGCCCGAGCGCGCGCAGGCAGGCGATCTGGGCGTGCGCGTAGTCCTGGCAGACGCCGCGCCGACCGGTCAGCACCTCGTCGACCGTCGTCGAGGTGTCGGTCGCCTCCGGGTCGTAGGTCAGCTCGGCGTGCAGGCGATGGGTCAGATCGCGCGCCGCCTCGATGAGGGGCCGGCCCGGCGGGAACGACGGCAGCGCAAACTGCCGCGCCATCGGCGACAGCTCGACGTGCGGCGACGGCAGGACCATCTCCACCGCCGCGCGGGCCTCCGCGTCGCGGCCCGCCCGGACCCAATCCCGCGTCTCCTCCCAGGGGCCGCCGTCGCCGATCGGCGGCGGGGGCGGCGAAACCTCCAGCTCCGCCTCCGAAGTGACCGTGAGCTCCGTGTGGCGCTCGTGGATGGCCAGGTGGGTCGCGCGGTTGCCGAACCAGTCGAACCGGTCGCGCCGCACCGCCGGCGTCGGCGACACGCTGAGCCTCTCGGAAAGAATTCGCTGTCCCGCCGAGCCCCGCAGGAGCACGTGCAGGTCGTGGTGCGAGGTCGAAACCGGTACGGCGTACCCGTAGGCGGTGACGTGTTTGACCCGGTAGATCACGATCCGATCTCCGGCGCCGAGAGCGCGCGAGAGATCGTGGCCGGCGTCAGGTAGGCGGCGAAGAGCGCGTCGGACAGGCCCTGCATCTTGGCCACCAGATCGCGCAGCAACGAGGCGAGCGCCGGCCGCCCCTGCCCCGCCAGCACGCAGATCGCCTCGACGTCGATCAGCCGAATCTCGGACAGCGCCTCGAAGGCGACCCGTTCTTCGGCGCTGCGGCGGGCCACCGCGCCGTCGCGCGGCAAGGAGGCCACGTGCTCGGCCAGCGCGGCCAGCTGAAAGACGATCGACCGCGGGTTCCGCTCGTCGGCGACCAGCAGATCGACCACCGGCGCGACCTGCAGGGTGGCGCGGTACCGCCGCCGGTAGGTCATCGCGCTGTCGGCCGCGTCGAGCAGAGCTTCCAGCATCGGCAGCTCGTCGGCGCCCATGCCGGCCATGGTCCGCTCGATCACGAGCGCCGTGTTGAGCGCCCGTTCGAGGCGCCGCCCCATGTCCAGGAAGCGCCAGGGGGCTTCGCGGGTCATGCTCTCGGAGGTGAGACCGGAGAGCCCCGCCAGGATCATCACCACGCGGTCGAGCCGCGCGGCCAGGACGATGGGCCGCTCGCCGGTGCCGGAGCGCTCCATCTCCCCCAGCTCTTGCGCCAGCGTCGACACCACCGTCCAGGTATCCATGGACAACCGATCGCGGATCGAGCGGGCGACCCGATCGATCGCGCGGGCCGTCGCGCAGAGCGTGCCGGGGTGCGAGGCGTCGAAGAGCGCGTCGTGGACCGCGCGATCGGGCGTCACCGTCGGCGCCGGCGCCAGCAGGGGCAGCTCCGATCCGGAAGCCACCATGGTCTGAGCCAGCAGCGCGCTCAGCAGTGGCCCCAGTGCGCCGGCGGTCGACCCGGGGCCCGGCGGCTCCGCCAGCCGCAGACAGATGATCCGACCGAGACGCGCGATCCCCTCGGCCCGCTCGGCGTAGCGGCCCAGCCAGAAGAAATTGTCGGCCACGCGGCTGGGCAGATCGCCACCCCCGCGGGTCAGCTCCACCGGCTGCACCGTCGGCGGCAGCAGCGAAAACTCGTTCACGGCGCCGTCGCTGATGACCCAGGTGTCCTTGCTGCGGGCGCCGCGCGCGATCGAGATGTCGGCCTCGTTGGCCCCGCCCACCAGCGCCAGCGCGCCGGGCATCGCCTGGTAGCCGCCGTCACCGTCGGCCACCACGAAGCTGCGCAGCACCAGCGGGCGCAGCTTCAGCTCGTCCCCTTCGATCACCGGAACGGTCGAAGGCGCGGCGTGCCGCTGCGCCACGAACCGGCTGGGCGCCGCGCGGATGGTCGCTTCCAGCGTCTCCTTCGCCGCCCGATCGAGCCGCGCGCCAAAGATGGGATCGGTCGGCCCCAGCGGATAAGTCGGCTTGACCACCATCTCGTCCAGGTGCCCCAGCACGTATTCGAGGATATCCGGCTCGCCGCACCACCAGGTCTCGACCGAGGTCAGCTTGAGCTCCTCGCCCAGCAGCGCGCGGCAGAGCCCCGGCAAAAATGGGATCAGCGCCGGCGTCTGCAGCACGCCCGTGCCGATGGCATTGGCGATCGCGACGGTGCCGTCGCGCGCCGCCTGCAAGAGGCCCGGCACGCCCAGCAGCGAATCGGCTCGCAGCTCCAGCGGATCGCAATAATCGTCCCGCAAGCGGCGCAGGATCACGTCGACCGGGTGCAGGCCGCCCAGCGTCTTGAGGTAGACCCGCCCATCGCGCACCGTCAGATCGCCCCCTTCGACCAGCGGGTAACCGAGGTACTGCGCCAGGAACGCCTGCTCGAAGTAGGTGGCGTTGTGCGGGCCCGCGGTGAGCAGGACGATCCGCGGGTTCAGTAAGCCCTGCGGCGCCAGCGCGGCCAGTGTCTCGCGCAGCGTGCGGAAGAACGTGGCCAACCGCTGGGTGTGCGAGTCGCGAAACGCCTCCGGGAGCACCCGCCCGAGCACGATCCTGTTCTCGAGCGCGTATCCGGCCCCCGCGGGCGCCTGCGTTCGATCCGCCAGAACCCGCAAGGTTCCGTCGGGCGTGCGCGCCAGATCCGCCGCGTAAAAGTGCAAAAACCGACCGCCCGGCGGCGTCGACCCCGCGCAGGCGCGCAGCAGGTTGGGGTGCGCGTAGACCACCTCGGCCGGCAAGATCCCCTCGGACACCGTTCGCCGAGGCCCGTAGAGATCGCCCAGTAGTCGATCGAGCAGCGTCGCCCGCTGCGCGAGCCCGGTGGCCAGCGTCGCGAACTCCCCCGGCGCCAGGACCACCGGCACCGGATCGAGCGGCCAGGGCCGCTCGAGGCCGCGCGGATCGCCGTAGACATTGAAGGTGACTCCGTGCTGACGGATGAGCTGGCGCGCCTGCTCCCAGCGGCGCCACATCTCGCCCGGGCCGAACGCCTGGAGCGCGCCATCCAGGACCCGCCAGTGCTCGCGCACGGCGCCGTCGGGGCCCCGCATCTCGTCCCAGGGCGTAACGGACGGCGGCGTCGGCGTCGGAATGGAGGTCACGATAGGGTGTCCAACGTTAATGAAAGGTTTCCAGTCGGATCAAATACCGTAAACGGACGTCGCTGAGATAGATTGCATCTCGGTGGTTTTCTAGGATTGCCATGGTGCTCATAGAACAAGAGGTGGCCCGGTTGCCAGCGTCCATGGTCCTAGATGGTTACCGCGCCCTGGAGGGAACGTACGACGAATTGGTCGAGACTGGCGGGGGAACGCGCAAGCACGCGCTCATGGTGGCGAATCTGCTTGCCAACATGAACGCGGACACCTTCGCCCGCTGCCAGGCGCTGGCGGAGCTGGCGCTCGCCCAGCGCGGCGTCACCTTCTCGGTCTACTCCGACGACCGCGGCACGGAGAAGGTCATGCCGGTCTGCCTGGTCCCCCGGGTGATCGGCGCCGGCGAGTGGGCGCGCCTCGAACGCGGGCTCGTCCAGCGCCTCACCGCGCTGCAGCTGTTCCTGGACGATCTCTACGGCGAGCAGCGCGTCCTGCGCGAGCGCGTGATCCCGGCCGAGCTGATCTTCGGCTCGAAGCACTATCTGCCGCAGCTCAAGGGGATGAAGCCGCCGGGCGGCGTGCGGATCCACATCGCGGGGATCGATCTCATCCGCAGCCCGGACGGCGTGCTGCGGGTGCTGGAGGACAACCTCCGAACACCGTCGGGCGTCTCCTACGTGATCGAGAACCGCCTCGTCACCAAGCGGGTCTTCCCGGCCGCGATGGACCGGATCGGCGTCCGCCGCGTCGACGACTACCCCACCCAGCTGGTCGAGACGCTGCGCTCGGTCTCTCCGGAGGATCCCGCACGCTCGACCATCGTGGTGCTGACGCCCGGTCCGTTCAACTCGGCCTACTTCGAGCACAGCTTCCTGGCCCGCTCGATGGGGATCGAGCTGGTCGAGGCCTCCGACCTGTTCGTGAGCGGCGACGAGGTGTTCGTCAAGACCACCCTCGGCCCGCGGCGCGTGCACGTCATCTACCGGCGCACCGATGACGCCTACATCGATCCGGAGTTCTTCCGCCCCGACAGCATGCTGGGCGTGCCGGGCCTCATGCGCGCCTGGGCCGCGGGACGCGTGACGCTGGCCAACGCCCCCGGCAACGGGGTGGCCGACGACAAGGCCATTTACCCGTACGTTCCCGATCTGATCCGCTTCTTCCTCAAGGAAGAGCCGATCATCGAGCAGGTACCGACCTTCGTCTGCGCGCGTCCGGCCGATCGCGACTACGTGCTGGCGCACCTGGACCAGCTGGTGGTCAAGGCCGTCGACGAGGCGGGCGGCTACGGGATGCTGATGGGCCCCGACGCCAGCGCCGCGGAGCTGGACATGTTTCGCGAGCGCATCACCTCCGACCCGCGCCGCTACATCGCCCAGCACCGCATCGAGCTGTCCACCTCGCCGACCTGGGTGGCGGAGGAGCGGCGCATCGAGCCGCGCCGGATCGATCTGCGCCCCTTCATCCTGACCGGCAAGAGCGGAAGCTGGGTGCTGCCGGGCGGCCTCACGCGGGTCGCGCTGCGCGCCGGTTCCTACGTGGTCAACTCCAGCCAGGGCGGCGGGTCGAAGGACACCTGGGTCGAGGCGGGCGCCACCTCGTGATCTCTCGGGTCGCCGACCACTGCTTCTGGCTCGGCCGATACATCGAACGGGCCGAGAGCACCGCGCGCCTCTTGCAGGTGACGCGCACGCTGGCCTTCGACGCCGAGCTGCCGCCGCTTTACTGCTGGCGCCCGCTGGTGATCGTGTCGGGACAGTACCCGGAGCTGACCCACCACCTGGGCGCGGACGCGGCCGGAAACGGCGACGCGGTCCAGCGCTACATGACCTGGGCGCCCGACAACCCGGTGTCGATCCGCAATTCGATCCGCGCGGCGCGCGAGGGGGCGCGCTCGATCCGCGAGGTGATCGGGCACGACATCTGGGAGGCGACCAACGAGCTCTACCTGTGGTTCATGGGCGAAGTGGCCGCGGCGCAGTATCTGCAGGATCGCGACGAGGTCTACCGCCACATCCGCCGCTCGACGCAGCTCTCGCTCGGCCTGGTGCGCAGCACCATGATGCACGACGAGCCGATGGATTTTCTCTGGCTGGGGGTGATGCTCGAACGCGTCGGGCAGACCGCCCGCACGCTCGACATGCACTACCACATCCAGGGCGCCGCCGAGGGACAGCAGCCGCTCTTGCAGACGGCGCTCTGGCTGTCGCTGTTGCGCGCCTGCTCGGGCTTCGAGGCGTACATGCGCCGCGAGCAGGGCCGCGTCAGCCGCGAGAGCGTGGTTTCATTCCTGCTCTTCGAGGCGCGCTTTCCGCGCTCGCTGCGCTATTGCCTGCGGACGGCGCTGGCGCTCTTCCGCCGACTGGCGCTGACCCGCAGCGGCGGCACCACCGCGGCCCGCGCGCGGCTCGAGGCCCTCGATCGCTGGCTCGACCAGCAGGAGAAGGACGGCCTGCCGCTCTCCGAGCACGCGCTGCTCACCCACGTCGTCGACGAGATCGACGCCGGCTGCGGCGAGCTGCAGGGTGGGTTCGAGGGGACCGACGACCTCCCGCCGGTCGAGCAACCAGAAGCCGCACAGTAGCGGGCGGCGCAGACAGTCGGTCGCCGACGCGCGTTGGCCGTCGGCTCAACGCCGTGCGTGGTGTGGGATCAACGCCGCGCGTGGGGCAGGATCGACTGGGCCAGCCTCTGGCACCGGACGTCGCACTCGGGAAACAGAACCAGGAACTCGGCCTGGCCCACGCAGTGATCGTGGAGCGCGCCCTCGTCCGCCTCGGGCGTCGTGCAGGCGGACTCCGCGTCCTTCAAGGTGCGCTCGTAGATCGACGTGCGCTCGGCTGCCGGCAGTGCCCGGATACTCCGGACCGTCTGGACCCAGGAGTGCGCCACGATCGCCACGATCAAGAGCAGCCAGCCCATCACGAGGGCGACGCCCCGCCCGGAGCCTTTGCGCTCCTCGACGACCGCGACGTGGGCTCTGGGGCCGCCGGGCGGAACGTGGCGATACGACGAGATCGGAATGATGTCGAGACCGTGATTCATGGCGGTCCTCTCTGTGGGACTGCACTGTGGGAATGCAGAATTCGCGCCAAGAAAAGAGGCGGCTACGGCGGGCGACCGCCAGACCGATTCCCCACGCCCATGCAGAATGCCAAATGCCCACGCCAACGACCGTGCGAACTGCCAGCGCGATCCGCCGACGGGCGCAGCCGATCGGAAGTAGACTCGCGCCGCCGTGACCGTCGAACCTCGCTCCAGTCGGCAAATAGTCCCAGTCACGCTCGGCGTCCTGACGCTGGGGCTGGTCGGTCTCCTGCTCTTCTGGGACGTGTGCCCGCGGCTCTTTCCGGCCGGAGCGCACGCGGTGCTTGGTGCCCTACCCCTCGGCCTGATCGCGCTGGCCTACTTGCTCTATCAATCGGTCCGTCGCCCGACCCGCAAGGAGATCGTCAAGGCCATCATATTGGCCGTCGCCTTTATCTCCTGGTCGGCGAACCAGCTCTGGCCCGACCTACACGCGGCCACCCTCTTCAACGACATCGCCATCGCCCTGTTCGTGCTCGACGTGTTCTTGGTCATCGTCGGTTAGCCGGCGAGCTTTGGACGACGCCAGCAGCGACGCGCCCCGTCGACGAATCCTCGAGGTGTTTCATTTCTCTCCCTGAGCCGCCGATGAGCGATTGGGGTCTGATGAACACCAAATCGACGAACAAAATGGGATGCCGGTCCGCTCTCGCTCGGGCTTCGCTGCTCTTGGCGGCGGCCGCGACGCTGGCGGGCGCCGGCTGCGCCTTCAACCCCAACCTCAAGGGCGGTTCGGGGTCGGCGGGGACCGGCGGAACGGCGAACATTCCGGGCCTGACCGGTCTCACGATCACCCCGCCGACGGCGACGCTGATGGTCACGAGCGGTGGTCCCAAACAGACGCAACAATACAAGGTCACCGGGATGTTCATCGGCCGCTCGAGCGACGTGACCGACCAGGTCAGCTACTCCGTAAGCCCGACCGGCATCGTCACGGTCGACCAGAATGGATTGGCCGCGACCACGGGCACTTCGGGTGGCCAGGTGACCATCACCGCCAGCGCCAACGCGGTGAGCGCCAAAGCGGTCCTGATGGTCAGCTACACCTTCGTCGGCCCGGATCCGGGCATGTCGGCGACCGTTCCGCCGAGCGCGCCCGGCCTCTTTACGACCACGACCAACACGGCCAGTCGCGCGCCACAGCTCATCTACCCGAACGACAATGTGTTGTTTCCGCCCAACGTGTCGGGGATCGAGATTCATTTCATGCCCGGCACCGGCAACACGCTCTTCGAGGTCAACCTCATAGGCCCCCTCTCCAGCGTCAAGACCTACATCCGGTGCACGGCACCGGCGGGTATCACCGGGTGCATCTACCTGCCAGACCCCGGCCTCTGGTCCAGCGTGGCGCGGTCAAATGCCGGTCAGGGGAACGTCGCGCTTTCCGTGCGGGGAACGGACGACACCGGGACCTCGGTCGGCGCCAGCCAGACGTTTCACATGCGCTTTTCGCAAGACGACATCATGGGCGCGCTCTACTACTGGACCACCAGCGGCAAGACGGCGATCATGCGCTGGGACTTCGGCGGCAGCACCAAGACCGCCGTGCAGTATCTGACGCCCGCCAACACCGACGGCTCGACCTGCGTCGGCTGCCACGCGCTGGCACCCGACGGCACCAAGCTGGTCGCCAGCGCCGGCGGACAGGGCGACGGCCGACTGCTTCTATGGAACGTCTCGACGAACCTGCCGCTGCAGCCGTTCCCTCTGGCGCAGAGGAGTCAGTTCGAGTCTTGGAACACCGACGGGACCCAATTCGTCGGCGTCTACGGCGACAATCAGAGCTCCTCCAGCCCGGGCCACAAGGGGCCGGTCAACCTGATGATCTTCGACGGCACCAGTGGCGCGGTGACCCAGACCATCGACCTCGGCGGTTTGCGGGCCGATCATCCCGATTGGTCGAAGAACAGCACCGGGCCGGAGACCATCGCCTTCACGTCGGTCGATGCCACCGCCACCACCAGCGACCAGCGCCCCTCGACGGGCGGCATCGACTATATCCAGAAGAACGGGGCGACCTGGGGCACGCCGCAGGTGCTGGTGCCGTCGCAGCTGGGTACCAACAACTACTACCCGGCCATCGCCCCGGACGGGAACCTGGTGGTCTACGACCACTCGACCTGCACGAACGGCACGCCGGCCCTGGGGCAAACCCCCGACAAGTCCTGCGACGCCGACACCGATGCGACCGCGACGGTCTACCTGACGGCTCTGTCGGGCGGCGTCGCGCCGGTGCCGCTCACCAACGCCAACGCGCCGGGCGTGGCGGACGGCACCAACACCGCCTTGACCGACTCGTTCCCAAAATGGGCACCGTTCATCGAGAACCTGGACGAGCTGCACAAGGTCGTCTGGCTGACCTTCTCGTCGACCCGCCAGTACGGGTTGCGTTCCCCGCCCGCCCCCGCCAGCACGGATGAGACCACCAAGGGCACGCTCATCTGGATGGTGGGCATGATTCTCGGCCCGGGCGGCAGCGATCCCAGCTACACCGCCTTCGCTCTGCCGTTCCAGGACATCACCACGTCCAACCACATCGCCCAGTGGACCAAGATCTTCGTCAACATCACCATCGACCAGCCCTGATCTGTCACGGAGTGGCCTGTTCGGATCGCCGAAAGCGAAGTCCGTAGTTGACGCCGATGTTGTGATCTCTCGAGAGTAGAACGAACCCGGCCTTCTCGATTTCTCGAACCACCTCGGCTTCCCCCGCGCGCACGTGCTCGAGGATCCAGGCAGGGCTCTGGCCAGGCTCCCGTGAAAAGTCCACCAGGAAGAGCTCCCCGTTCGCGCGCAAGGCGCGGCGGATCGAGGCGAGCATCTCCTCGGGACGGTCGAAGTGGTGGTAGACGTCACACGCGAAGACGAGATCGATCGACTCCGCCGGTAGCCCGATGCCGGTCTCGGTGCCCATCACGCTGACGACGTTGTTGCGCCTCTCCCGCGCCGCCCGCTCGGCGATGAATTGACTGAATTTCGCGAGGACCTCCTCGGCGTAGACCCGCCCCTCGGGCCCGACGGCATCGCTGAGCATCATCGTGAAGAGCCCCGTCCCCGCACCCACGTCTGCGACGGTCATCCCGCGTTTCGGGGCGGCGAGCTTGAGGATGAGGTCGCGCTGGCGATAGATCTCCCGATCGTCCCCCTCGAAGAGTTGCCTCCACGTCTCGGCGGCGACGCGCGGATCTTGGTAGGCATCGTTCGGTCCCCAGTGCCGCCGCACGCGACCGGCGCCGGCGATCACCGCGGCGGCCACCGCGGCGAGGGCCAGGACGAGGACGGCCATACGACGCCGGTGCACCAACAGACGGAGTAATGCGAAAGGCGTGCCAGGCTCAAATCGGCCGTTCCTGACCGGAGCCAGGCGAAGCGCATTGCAAGACAGCACGCCAAACGGTGCCCTTCGCTGCGTGTTGCAAGGCGATTCACTGCTCATCTCGGCGCTGCGGGGCGGGCAGAAACACTCTCCAGTCGGGCCATGCTCTGGCATTCGCCGTGCATTCCCCCCGATTCTCGATGAGAGAGCTAACCGTTGGCGATCATCTCGACCAGTACCTCCTCATGGATGTGCTGGCGAGGACGGCAACTGCGATCACCTTCAAGGGACACGACACCGAGGCCGGCGCGCTCGTCTGCCTGAAGGTGCCCCACCTCGAGTACGAGAGCGACATCGTCTTCTACCGGCGCTTCGAGCGCGAGGAGAGCATCGGCCGGCGGCTCGAGCATCGAAACATCGTTCGCGCGCTCGGGCCCCGGACGAAGAGCCGCATGTACCTGGTCACGGAGTATGTCGTCGGGACCTCTCTGCGGGCTCTGATCGACCGCGGGCCCCTGCCAACGGCCCAGGCGCTGGACATCGCCCGCCAGCTCTGCGAGGCGCTGGTCTATCTCCATGCGCAGGGGATCGCACACCGCGATCTCAAACCCGAGAACGTGATCGTCGACGCCGGCGGCGTCGTGAAGTTACTCGACTTCGGAATCGCGCTCGACCGCGCCGCGCGCCGTCTGACCTGGACCCGCCTATCGACGTTGGGAACCCCAGACTACCTGGCGCCCGAGCAGATCGGGGGCCGGCGCGGGAACGAACGGTCCGACATCTACGCGGCCGGTTTGATCCTGTACGAGATGCTGACCGGACGACTGCCGTTCTCGGGAGACAGCGCGAACGCCGTGATGCGGGCCAAGACCTCCGAAGAACCGAGGCCGCCGACCTACTTCGTTCCGCACCTGGATCCAACGCTCAGCGCGATCATCTGCCAGGCCATCGCGCGCTCCGCTCGAGACCGCACCCGGAGCGCCGCCAAGTTGCTCGATCGGCTCCGCCGACCCCAGGTGACCGCCGACGGGGCGAGCCCGACGAAGATGCGGCGCCGGCAGGCCGGCGCCACCCGGTCATGGCGCGCCTGGTCGCCGCCCTGGTCCTGACCACCCTGACCTCTCTGACCTGGCTCAGCCACCGCGCCGACTCGCGTGCTCCGGACGAAAGCACCGTCTCGACCTTCCACCTCGGGGCGTCTCCCACGAAATGAGCCGCCCGACGCGGACCGGTCAGTCCCGCAGATAGTGGCAGGTGTACCCGCCGGGATTGTTGGCGAGATACTTCTGGTGATAGGCCTCGGCGGGCGTGAAGGGTCCCGCGTCGACGATCTCGGTCACGATGGGCCTCTTCCAGCGACCCGATTTGCCGGCGCGCAGCTTGACCGCCTCCGCCGTCTTTCGCTGCTCGGCCGAGGTCACGAAGATCGCCGATCGGTACTGCGATCCGATGTCGTTCCCCTGCCGGTTGCGGGTGGTGGGATCGTGCATGCGGAAGAACCATTTCTCGAGCAAGTCGGCGTAGCTGAGCTTCTTGGCATCGAAGACGATCCGCACCGACTCGGCGTGGCCGGTCTCGCCGGTGTGGACGTCCTGGTAGGTCGGTTTGGCCGTCTTGCCGCCGGTGTAGCCGACCTCCGTTTCGACGACGCCGGGAATCTTGCGCAGGATGTCTTCCATGCCCCAGAAGCACCCGCCCGCCAGGAGAGCGGTCTCCAGCGTCGCCTCGCAACCGGGCTTGCCGCCGGCGGCCGGACGCGTGCAGGTGTTGGGCGCCGGCGTCGTGGAGGCGGCAGGCTTGGGCGCCCCGCCGAAGAGCGGGACGTACGCGCCGTATCCTTCGGCCTCCAGCTTGGCCACCGGAACGAACCGCAGCGCCGCCGAATTGATGCAGTAGCGCAGGTTGGTCGGCGCGGGGCCGTCGTCGAACACGTGCCCGAGGTGCGATTCGCCGCCCTTCGACACCACCTCGGTGCGCATCATGCCCGCCGTCATGTCGCGGTGCTCGACCACCCGTTCCGCCTCGACCGGCTGGGTGAAGCTGGGCCAGCCCGTCCCCGAATCGAACTTGTCGGTCGAGCTGAAGAGCGGCTCGCCGGTCGCGACGTCCACATACAGGCCCGGCTGGTGGTTGTCCCAGAACGGGTTGTGAAACGGCGGCTCTGTGCCGGCGTTCTGGGTAATTTCATACTGAATCGGCGTCAGCGTCTTGCGCAGCTCCGCGGCCGCCGGCTTGCCGTACTTCTTGTGGGACAGGACGCCCTCCCGTTTGGGCCCGACGGTGCTCGGTGCCGACCGACTCCGGCTCACGGCGCCGACCAGCGAGATGGCACAGGCCACCACCATCGCGACCGTCGTACGCGACACGGGCGTGCGGAAATTCTGATGCTCGGGCGACTTCATCGGCAAACCTCCTAGGAAGTCTACGACCTCCACGGCCCCCGGTTACGGTATGGGCGCGGCGCCCCATTTGAAGGGGTCGGGGAAAGGGGGCGGGTTGAGCTGGTAAGCGCCGCCGTAGATGGGGAAGTGACAGACCTCGATCGGGACCACCAGGCGCGGGTTGGGCGGGCCGGGAATCGACACGTTGGCGGTCACGAGCGCCTCGGTGACGAGCTGCGAGCAGAACAGCCGCCGATAGCCCGGGTTCCAGTCGAAGACCTTGTTCCACAGGCCTTCGGCAAACGCCTCGTACTTCTGGATGGCGGCGCCGAACGGCGAATCAGCGCCCAGGTGCGCGACCAGCTTGGCGAGAAGCGGGTTGTCGATGTCGTAGAGACCCGCCGCCACCACGCCACTGTAGTTGTATTTTTCCTTGGCGTTCGCCACGTAGTAGGCCTCGAGCTTGGTCGGATCGATCTGGGTACGCTTGGCCGGCGCCAGCGGCAGGTAAAAGCAGGTGTGGTCCTTCTGGTAACCGGCGATGGCCTGGTCGACGGGCGTGACGGTCACGCCCTCGCCGGTGGCTTCCAGGATCGACAGCGGCGCCGCGGCACCCTCCCGAATCACGATCGCGACGTGCGAGATCCCAGACAGGGTCGCCCCCTGGATGAACTCGTCGACGCGTGAGACGCCTCTGAACGCCAGCACGTCTCCCACCGCCAGCACACCACCCTTCATCAGATCATCCAGCGCGACCAGATCCATGGGTCCTCCCGTCGCGGGGAGGGTACACCCGGCTGGACGCACCGGCACCTTTCGGGATAGATCTGGATCGTGCCGCCGCGAGCTTGACGATGGACTTGGGCGCTGTCGCGTTTCGGGGCACCTCGCGGTTTAGGCTGGTGCGATTCTTGGGCCGGGGCGGGATGGGCGTGGTGTACGAGGCGTTCGACGAGGTCAACGCCGTGCCGGTGGCCTTGAAGCTGCTGCCGGTGGTGAACCCGGACATGCTGCTGCGCTTCAAGCGCGAGTTCCGCGCGGTGGCCGACGTCCGGCACCCCAACCTGGTCCGCCTCGGCGAGCTGGTCTCCGAGGGATCGCAGTGGTTCTTCTCGATGGAGCTGGTGCGGGGGACCGATCTCATGAGCTACGTGCGCGGCGTCGAGTCGGCGGGCTCTCCGTCGGTGATGCCGGTTCTCGCCTCCGACGCGCCGACCCCGATCGTCCTGCCGGGGGAAGGCGTCCGCCGCCACGAAACGTCCCCCGGCGCGCGCTACCGGCCGGAGCGGCTGCGGCCGGCGCTGGCGCAGCTCGCCCAGGCGCTGGCGGCGCTGCACGCCGCGCAGTGCGTACACCGCGACGTCAAACCGTCGAACGTCCTGGTCACCGCGGAAGGGCGCGCGGTGCTGCTCGATTTCGGGTTGGTCAGCGCCGCGTCGATCGAGACCACGCAGTCGGGGGCGGGGACGCCCGAGTACATGGCCCCCGAGCAGGTGGCCCACCAGCCGGTGAGCGCGGCGGCCGACTGGTACGCCTTCGGCGTCATCCTGTTCGAGCTTTTGACCGGACGGCTCCCGTTCGAGGGCCTGCCGCACGAGATCCTGTACCGCAAGCAGCACGGACGCCCACCGCGCGTGGCCGCGGTGATGCCGGACGCGCCCGCCGATCTGGCCGCGCTCTGCGACGGCCTGCTGCACGGCGATCCCGATTCGCGCTTTTCGGGAACCGAAGTGCTGGCCCAGCTGATGCCCACGCCGGCCGGCCAGCCGACCGAGCCCCCACCCGCCAGCGACGAGCCGGTGCGCTTCGTCGGGCGCGAGAACGAGCTCGGCCTGGTCGAGGCCGCGCTCGCCGCCGTGCGGACCGGAGAGAGCGCCCTGGCGCTGATCGTTCGGGGAGAGTCGGGGGTCGGCAAATCGTCGCTGGTGCGCGCGTTCCTCGAGGCACACGCGGACGGCGAGGATGTGGTCCTCCTGACCGCCCGCTGCTACGAACGGGAGCTGGTTCCCTTCAAGGCGCTCGACGGTCTGGTCGACGTGCTCACCCACGTCCTGCGCAAGATGGACGGCGCCGTCCTCGAGAAGATGATCCCGCAGCGGGCGGCGGTCTTGCTGCAGGCCTTCCCGGTGCTGGGCCGGGTCCCTCTCATCGCCCACGCGCCGCAAGAGCACGTGGGACCGGACCCGCGCGAGGTCCGCGCCTCGATGTTCGCCGTCTTTCGTCAGCTCCTGCGCGCGCTCGGCGAGCGGGCGCCGATCATCGCCTTCGTCGACGATCTCCAGTGGGCGGACGCCGACTCGCTGGCGCTGCTGTCCGAGGTGTTGCGTCCGCCGAACGCCCCGCGCCTGCTCCTGCTCGGCACCTTGCGCACACCCAGCGCCGACGAGCCCGTCGGGCATCTGCTGGCCGCCGGGGTGCCCGAGCAACACCTGCCGCTCGCCAACCTGCAGGACGCCGCCGCCCGCACGCTGGCGCGGGGGCTGCTGGTTTCGGGCGGCGCGGCCGACCCCGATGGCGGCGCCGATCTGATCGCCCGCGAATCGGCTGGCCACCCGCTGTTTCTGCTCGAGCTCGCGCGGACGTCGCATCTCCGTCGAGGCAACGCCGCGCCCCTGACCCTCGACGGGGTCTTGCGCGCCCAGATGGAGGCCTTCTCCGCGCCGGCCGTTCGCATCCTGCGAACCCTGGCCGTCGCGGGCGCGCCCACGCCGGTGCGGATGTTGCGCCGCCTCACGGCGCTCGACGGCGCCACCGCCGTCCGCCTGTTCGACGAGCTGCGCACGGCCAAGCTAGTCAACTCGGTCTCGGATCGCGGCGATGAGCTGCTCGATTTTTCGCACGATCGCATCCGGCAGGTGGCGCGGCTGTCGACCTCCACCAGCGACGCCCGCGAGCTGCACGAGCAGCTGGCCGAAGCCTTCGAGGACGCGGGGAACTCGCTGCGCGCCGGCGGCCACTGGCGGGAGGCCGGCCACCCCGACCGAGCGGCGATCCACTTCTCGTCGGCGGCGAAGCGCGCGGCGGAGGCGCTGGCGTTCGACCGCGCCGTCGCACACTACAAGGACGCGCTGGCGCTGGGCAACTGGTCGGAGGAGCAGCGTCGCGATCTGCTGATCGGCCTGGGCGACGCGCTCTCCAACGTGGGCCGGGGAGCCGAGGCCGCGCCCAACTACCTGGCGGCCGCCCGCAACGCCGGTCCCGCCCTGGCCCTCGACCTCCGCCGGCGCGGCGCCGAGGAGCTGATCCGGAGCGGACGGCTCGACGAAGGCCGCGCGGTCGCGACCGAGGCGCTGGCGGACGCGGGCCTCAAGTTCGCCAGCTCGCCGGTGCGCGCGCTGCTGGCCCAGCGGGCGGTGTTGCGGTTGCGGGGCCGGCGATTTCGCAGCCGGACCGCCGAGGAGATCGCCCCCCGCGAGCTGGCGCGCGTCGATCTGTGCTGGTCGATCTCGTCCGGGCTGGGGCTCATGGATCCGGTGCAGGGGGCGCACTTCCAGGTGCGCAGCCTCTTGCTCGCGCTGCGCGCCGGCGAGCCCTATCGGGTGGCGCGCGGGATCGCCGGCGAAGCGGCTTACGCGGCGGCACAGGGCGAATACCCCCGTTCGCGGCGCCTGCTGGCCGAAGCGGGCGCGATCGCCGCCAAGCTCGACTACCCGCACGCGACCGGGATCGTCTCGCTCATGAGCGGTCTCGCCGCGCACCTCGGCGGCCGCTTCGCCCCGGCGCTCGAGCACCTCGCCACCGCCGAACAGATCTTCCGCGACAAGTGCGTGGGGGCGGCCTGGGAGCTCAACGCCGTCCGCCACTTCACGCTCGAGTGTTTCTACTACCTGGGTGAGCTGGCTCGGTTTCGCGCCTCGGCCGTCGAGGGCCTCAAGGAAGCCAACGATCGCGGCTCGGTCTACGCCGCCACGACGCTGCGGATCGGTCTGGCCAACGCGGTCTCGCTGATCGGCGACGAGCCGGACCGGGCGCGCACCGAGGCGCGCGAAGCGATGCAGGCCTGGTCCGCGCGCGGCTACCACATCCAGCACTGGTACGAGCTCATCGCGCACACGCAGATCGATCTCTATGGCGGCGACGGGGAAGCCGCCTACACCCGCTTCCGGACCGGATGGCCCGCGCTCCGCAAGTCGCTGCTGTTGCGCCTGCAGCACACGCGCACCGTCGCGATCCACCTGCGGGGACGCACCGCCCTGGCGGGTGCGATCGCCGCCAGCGGAACCGAACGCGCCGCGCGGCTGCGCCTGGCCCGCGGCTGCGCGGCCGAGCTGCGCCGTGGTGGTGGCTGGGCCGGCGCCTTGGCGGCGCTGCTCTTCGGGGGCATCGAACAGATCGAAGGACACACCGTCGAGAGCGCGGCCTGGTTGCGCCGAGCCATCGACGAGACCGGAACGCACGGACTCGCGCTGTTCAAGGCCGCCGCGCAGATGGCGGCGGGCGAGATCGCCGGTGACGTTGCCGCCGGCGCCGCAGGCGAAGCCTGGATGCGCGAGAACGACGTCCGCTCACCGGCCGCGCTGACCCGGATGCTGGTTCCGGGCGGAACCCGCGCGATGGTCTAGACGGCAGCCGGCGGCCTGCCGGGCCGCGCTCGTCAACGCGGACCTCGTTCGCGTGGCTCAGTACACCTGGAGCTGGCCGCCCAGGAGCAGCAGGCCCACCAGCTCCAGAACCCCAGCGTAGTACCTGGACGATCCGGTCGGGGTCGGCATCGTCCAGACGGCGTTCACGTAGTCGCTTCGGTCGCTGTTGGTCGACACCAGCGCCGAGATGCCGTTCGCCACCCACAGCGAAGGCTCCCGCGCCGCGGTGATGACGGTCCCGTCCAAGGTGTACGAGGTCCCGTAGGTGTTGATCCCCTGCCCGGAGAAAAAGGTCAGCAGACGATTGCTCTCGGTGACGTTCCAGGCCGTCCCCCCGGACCAGATCTGATCGATTGCGACGTTGATCTGCGCGCGGTAGCCCTCGGGCAGGAACGTGTTCGACCCGGGGAGCGGCGTCCCGTCGAACTGGGCGCGCACCGGCGGCAGGCCGGTGGTTCCGTTGGCCGCCGCCTGCCAGAGCGTGCGGCCGGCGGTGGCCGCGCCGGTCCAGAAGGAATCGGCGGTCGCCTGCGCCCACAACCCGTAGTACCCGGGCATCTCGATCGACGGCCGGGTCACGCCGGCCGCCGACACGTTTGGAACGTCCAGGACCAGCGTCGTCGCCGCGTCAAAGGTGTCGGTGACGCCGTCGACGACGCCGCCGTTGTCGTCCTCTTTGTGGCGCATCGTGTGGAGCAGCGCCACCGCATCGGCGCCGTAGTTGATTGCCCCCGCGCCGCCCCAGCGATCGTTGGCCAGCAGCAGGGCCATCACGAACTGTTCGAAGCCAAACGGATCCAGGCAGGGGACGGGAGCGCTCCCGTCTGGGGGATCGCAGAACGACTTGAAATAGCCCTGGCTCGATCCGCTGGGGATCTCGATCATCGACGACTTGGAATAGGTCCAGAGGCGATTGAACTCGTCGATCTTGTCGAGCTCGACGGCGACCAGCATGCCGAGCCCCATCCCTTCGGTCCGGACTTCGTTCCCGTGATAGATGTCCTCGATGTAGGCTTGGTCGGTCCCGACCTCCACGTAGATCGCCTGCGTGGCGGGATCGCCGTGAAAGAGCTGCATGAAGGCGGTGTCGATCTTGGTCGCGATATCGGCGTCGGTCTGGCCCAGCAGATCCTTGAACGGATTCGGATACGAAGCCGGACCCTTGAGCGGGTGCAGAACCTGGCTCTCGGGATCGTTGTACCCCAGCGATTCGACGGTGGTCTCACAGGCGGACAGCGCCAACGCGCAGGCGCAAGCGCAGAGTCGCCACGACCGCATGACCCGACCTCAGTCGCCGAGGCGCGCGCGAACACGTGCCGCCAGCACGCTTCGCGGGTGACGCCTCAAGAACGCCTCCGCCCGCTCGCGGGCCAGATTGGTGCGGCCCGACTGGTCGAGCGCGTCGATCCGCAACACCTCGGCCTCGAGTTCGAGGCGCCCCTGCGGGTAGCCGCGCGTGTACGCGTCGAGCCGGACCAGCGCCTCTTCGGCGTCGCCCCGAGCCAGCATGGCCCGCGCCGCATCGATCGAAGACAGCTCGTGCGCGAGCGTGACGGAGGACGGGTGCGCGGCCGGTCTGTCCAGGCGGGCCAGATGAACGCCGGTGCCGACTCGAGCTGGCGCGGCAAGCGCCGGCGCGGGGGGCGCCGCGGGACCCGATCCCGCCGGCTCCTCCGCCGGCGCGGGCGGATCCACGGCCTGCGCCGGCGCCACGGGCATGTGCGCCGTCGCCACGTGCGCGGCGGCCGCATGACGGTGCCAGGCGTAGTAGCCGACCGGTACCGCCGCCGCGACGCCGACCACGGAGATCGTCGCCAGCAGCTTGGTCCAGGTCAGCTTGGCGAACGCGGAGATCGGCGCGGCCTGCGTGGCCCCCGCCAAGAGCGTCGCGGAGCCGGCCAGGCCCAACGCCCCCAACGTCTTGGCGCGCGCCGAGGCCGGGCTGCGATACGACGCACCCACATCCAGCAAGGCCCGCTCGAGGGCGCTCGCCGTCTCGTCCCGCAACCGCAGCGGCTCTTTCATGTTTCCCTCTCAGCCTTACCAAGTGCTTCGATGGCGCCCACGCGCTCACGGAACTCGATCCGCGCCCGACGCAGGCGAGAGGCGACCGTTCCACGCGGGATGCCGAGCAGCTCGGCGATCTCCGAGGTGCTCATCTCTTCGAATTCGTGGAGGACAAAAGTTGCGCGCAAGGGTTCTTCCATCTGATCGAGAACCCGATCCAGCAGCTCCCGCATCCGTTTCTGATCGGTCAGTGCCTCGGGCGTGGCAAATCTTTCAATCTGTTCGGGGGCCTGGTCGGCCGACACCTCGCGGCGTCGGGCCAGCGTGCGCCGCGCGTGCGCCGCCAGGTTCAGCGCGATCCGAAACAGGAAGCTCTTCTCGGCGCCGATCCGCACGTCGTCGAGACGGCGGGCGGCGACGATGAAGGTGCGCTGGACCTCGTCGTCCACCTCGGCCTGCGGCGTGCCCGAGTTCCGGAGCACGCGCGCCACGAAATCGATGTGGCCGTCCACCAGCCGGCGCAAGCGCGCCTCACGTTCGCGCGCGGGATCTCTGGACACCGAGAGCCCACGATCGGCAGGGGGTACCTCATAGACCGCAGCGGAGGTCATTGTCGTCCGTGGTCTCAATTCCCGCTCCCGCGACAACTGATCATAGTCTCGAGCGGACCCGGCGCCCAGGCCGATTTCATGGGCCCATTTCACAGGCTGTGGGTGAGCCCCAAGCTTATGTTTGGGGAGACTGTAGGCGTTTGCCCCACGCTGCCCGCCGGGATGGTGATGACGAAGCGCCTCTTGACGAGCGGAACGTCGACGCCGCCGGCGAGCTCCAGGATGAATCCCGAGGCGCCGAGGCGGGTGGTCGCGCGCAGCAGGGCGCCCGCGCTCCACCAGGCCAGATCGACCGAAAGGGGATGGTTGACCGAGTGATCGGTGGCGACCAAGAGACCCGCGGCGGCCCGCGCGCAGGCCTCGACCTCCACCCGCCCGCGCAACGCCCACCCCGGACACCCGGTCAGCCCCAGGGCGGCGAAGCGGACCCCGATGTCGTCGCCGGACCGAACGAAATCGGTGGGCAAAAAGAGCAGCGCCAGGTCGGCGGAGGGGGTAAGGCCGTCCCGGGTCGTGGTCGCGAACCGGACCGAAACCTCGGCGCCAGCGCTGACCGAGGACGAGACCACTTCCGCGACCACCGCGGCCGCCCCCAGCTCCCAGCCGGAGGCGCGCGGCGCGGGCGGCGGAGACGACTCGGGCGGCGGGATGGCCGGCGCGGCAACCACCGCGACGGGCTCGACGGGCGCCATAGGCTCGACGGGCGCAGGGGGGACCGGGACCGGGGACGGAGGTGGCGCGCGCGTCGGCGACGGCGCGGGCGGTGGGAACGGTGGGGACGGCGGCGTTGGCGGGGCGACGGTCGGTGACGGTGCCGGGGATGGCCGGGGCGGCGATGGCGGCGCCGTCACGGGCGCCGGCTTTTCGGGGGCCGGGCCGACCGCGGAGGGATCGATCGCCAAGGCCGCCGTCAGCGAAAGCACCTGAACGACCTCTTCACAGGTCGCGCCATCGACCCGGCGGGTATCCGATTCGCCGCCCTCGGCGTTGATGTGGAGCTCGCCGTGAACTGTGCCACCGATGCGGGTCAGGCGGACGACCAACCGCATCGCGCTCTCGCCCGGACGGGCGCGGCGCACGCGGTTCATCCGGGCCAGGACCCCGGCATAAAACGCGTCGGCATCGGCGCACGCCGCCGGCGCGTCGAAGTCGATCCGGATCGGAATCTGCGCGGGGGCAACACCGCCCGCGGCAGCGAGCGCGAGCCAAGCCAGAATTTCGATGCCGCCCAGGGCCACGGGTCCAACGTGACACGAACCGTTCCCCGCGCGCCAGCGGGCTGCGCAGTCAGCGTCGGGGTGGAGCTAGAACGTGACCCACTTGTTCGCGCAGGCGTTGGCGGTCGAGGCGCCCGCGACCTTGTTCGTGACGGTGACGGCGGTTCCCGAGGGGGTGAAGTTCACCATGCCCGGGCCCAGGGTCACGTTGGCGTCGGTGGCCGTGACGTTGGCGGCGGTGATGTCGTCGACCACCACGTTGTCGAGGGTGATACCGAGCAGCCGGGTGGCGTCGTAACCGAGCAGCGTCACCTTGGGCGTCGTCGAGGTGCTCATCGACCGGAAGTTCTGGATCGTGATGTTGGTGTACTGCGGAATCAGCGAGCCGGTGTCGGTCGAGTACTTCGGCGTGATGATGATCGGGTTGGTCAGCCCGCGCACGCAGACGTCGCTGTAGGTGACGTTGGTGACCAGCCCGCCGCGGCTCGAATCCGACTTGATGCGAATCCCGTTGGCGCTGCCGCCGGACAGACCGGTGTTCGTCCCGTCGATCGACAGATCGCAGACGTTGATATTCGAGACACCGCCGTTGGTCTCGCTGCCGATCGACATCCCGTGGCCGGCTTCGAAATGGTTGTGCGCGATGGTGAGGTTCTTGACGCTGGTGCCCCCCTTGATCGCGATGTGATCGTCGCCGTCGCTGATCTCGTTGTAGACGATGAAGCCGTTGCTGGCCGACTCACCCGGATCGACGCCGTCGGTGTTGTGGGCGCTCGAGGCGGTGAGCTTGGTGCCCACGCTGTTGGTCGCCGTCGACGGCGTCTTGATGGTGATCCCCCAGACGATGAACCCCGCCGCTCCGAGCTTGACGTGGAACTTGGGCGGGTTGTGCAGCGTGATCTTGTAGAGCGTGAAGTTCGTGGCGCCGACGACCTGGATGAGCGAGGGGTTGTCCCCCCCGGTTCCGTTGATGTCCCAGGACGACATCGTGCTGCCGACCTGCGGCTCGCCGCCCTGACCGTCGATCACGCCGGCGCCGTACACACCGGAGTTCGCGCCGTTCGAGGTGATGAGCGCGGTGGTGGCGCCGTAGACGTTGGGATCTCGCGTTCCAAACAGCGTCGTGCCGGTGTCCACCCAGAGGCTGACGCCCGTCGGCAGCGTGAAAGGTCCCGTGATGAAGGCATTGTTGGAGCCGCTCGTCGTCAGCTTGACCGCCTGGCCCACAGGACAGGTCTGGAGCGCCGCTTTGATGCGGGCCGTGTCCAGCGAGCTCTCGCTGGGGGTGGTGCCGGCGACGGCGGCGAAGCTGGCCATCAGCGTCGCGCAGGCCGCCGGGATCGCGGGCTCCGGCGGGAGGGTCGCGTCGATGTTGGCGCACCCGCTGGCTGCGGCCCCCGCCGCTCCGCTGCCCGCGGCGCCCGCCTTTCCGGCGGCACCGCCGGTGCCCGTCGTGCCAGCGACACCGGTCGTGCCGGCCGTCCCGCTCGTGCCGGCGACCCCGCTCGTGCCCGCCGAGCCGCTCGTGCCCGCGGCCCCGCTCGTACCGGCGGCCCCGCTCGTACCGGCGGCCCCGCTACCGGCATCGACAGAGCCGCTGTTCGACCCGCACCCGGCTGCGAGCACGACCGCCAGCGTCGCAAACCATCGAATACGGCCCGTTAGCATAGGGGACACCTGCATGGGGAGGAGGTTGTCCTCATGGATCGAAACGGCTCACCCGGACTGAGCCGTATGTCGGACAATGTTCCACTTATGTTCGATGAAATCCGCCGGGCGTTCGTGAAGGCCCGGCTGCTCGCGGTCTGGTCGCTGGCGACGATCGCGTGGGCGGGGGCCTGTCGCGACCGCCCGCGCGAGGCGGTCCCGCCCGCGATCGATGCCGCCGCAACCCGCAAGCCTCTGCGGATCGCGATGATCGGCAAGAGCGCGAGCAACCCGTCGTTTCTCGCGTCGCGCCTGGGCGCGGAGAATCGCGCGCGGGCGCTCGGCGCCAAGCTGGGGACGCCGATCGAGATCGTCTGGATGACCCCGCCGCAGGAGGATGCATCGGTGCAGGTCCAGCGGATCGCCCAGGCGGTCACCGACCACCTGGACGCGGTGCTGATCTCCTGCTCCGATTCGGAGAAGCTGACGCCCGCGATCAACGACGCCGTGGCCCACGGGCTGCCGGTGATGACCTTCGACAGCGACGCGCCCGCCTCGCACCGCTTCGCCTACGCCGGCATCGACGACTTCAAGGCCGGCCAGGCGGTCATGAAGGAGCTGGCTCGGGTCATCCCGCGTCGGGGAAAAGTGGCGGTGCTGTCCGGAAACCCGAACGCCCGCAATCTGCGCAGCCGCGTCGAGGGGATCATGAACGAGGCGGCCCACCACCCCGAGCTCACCATGCTGGGTCCGTTCTTTCACGTCGAGACCCCGCAGGAGGCCACCGCCGCGGTGATGCGCGCCGAGACCGCTCACCCGGACATCGTCGGATGGGCCATGGTCGGGGGCTGGCCGCTCTACACCCAGACCCTGTTGCGCGATCTCGAGGCCCGCCGGGCCACCCCCTTCAAAATCGTCCCCAAGATCGTCTCGATCAACGCTTTGCCACCGCAGCTGGTGTACGTCGACCAGGGTCTGGCGCCGGTGTTGCTGGCGCAGCCGACCTACCTCTGGGGCGAGGTCGGCGTCAACACGATTGTCGATAAGGTGCTGCTCGGAAAGTCGCCTCCCGAGCGCATTCCGATGGACCTGGTGCGCGTGACCGCTGGCACTCTCGGGTCCTGGGCCCGCCAGCTCCGCGCCTGGGGCTTCCCCGACGCGCCGGAGGAGTACCTGCAGCGCCCCTAGCCGCCCTCTGGCCCGGAGTCTGAGCCGATCCCCAAGCCCTCCGGACACTCATGACCCCGATGATCGATAGATCTATGCCAGGGGCGAGAAGATCGCTCGCCATCGCCGCTTTCGCGCTGCTCGGAAGCACCACCACCGCGCGCGCCCAGCAACCTTCGGACGCCCCCCCGTCGGGCTCTCCGGAAGCTCAGCCTGCGCCCGCTCCGCCGGAGGCCGCACCCACCCCGGCCCCTCCGCCGGCGGCGCCGCCCGCCGATCTATCGAAGGGCGGACCGGCCCCGGCCACGCTGGCGGCCACGGCCGAGGGCGCGCCCGCGTCCTGGTACACCCGGGCCCCCCTGACCGTCGGGGTCGGCGAGGGCGCCCAGCGGTGGACGGTGACGTTCTTCGGGTTCGTCGAAGCCGACTACATCGCCGACACCACGCGCAGCTACAACGACGCCATCGGCAGCGCGCTCGTCGCCCGCAACGATACGTATCAGGGCACGGTCGGTCGCACCCAGTTCTCGATGCGCAATACACGGTTGGGAATGGCCTTCTCCGCACCCACCATGGGAGGCATCCGGACGTCGGCGGTCCTCGAGGGCGACTTCTTCGGAAACCAGCCGGCCAGTCCCCCCAACATCTCCGAGAGTTCCTACTACGACAGCCCGACCTTCCGGATCCGGCACGCCTACCTCAAGCTGCAAACCGACATCGTCGACGTCGTGGCGGGCCAGACCTACGACCTCTTCGGCTGGCAGAACTACTTCTTCCCCTGCACGGCCGAGTTCCTGGGCCTGCCGAACATGGTCTTCTCGCGCGATCCGCAGCTTCGTATCTCGAAGACCATCGGCGCCGACGGCCCGATCAGCGTCGACATCGCGGTGGCCGCGGTCCGGCCGGGTCAGCGGGATTCCCAGGTTCCGGACGGCGAGGGGGGGCTGCGACTCAGCTTTCCCGGCTGGAAGGGGATCACCACGCCGGGCAACGTCGGGACGGTGGCGATGCCGCTGTCCATCGGCGTGTCGGGCCTCGTCCGGCAGTTCAAGGTGGATGCCTTCACCCCGCCGCCCACGCAAACCTCGAACCGGGTCATGGGCTGGGGTTTCTCGGTCGACGCCCTCATCCCGGTCATCCCGGCGACTAACGCGAACGACCGCAACAACCGCCTCACGCTGACCGGCTCGTTCGTCATGGGGACCGGCATCGCCGACCTCATGAACACCGGCGGCGGCGCGCGATTTCCGACGCTGCCGAACCCCGCGCAGCAAAACCCGCCGCCGGTCTACACCGGCGACGTCGACAATGGTCTGGTCACGTTCGACACCCAGGGCGTCCTTCACACCATCAATTGGTACGCGTTCAAGGCCGGCCTGCAGTACTACCTGCCCGGCGATACGCGCCTCATCTTCTCCGCCAACTACACGCAGTCGCACTCGAACAACATGAACAAGCTGTTCCTGGCGGGCGGCGCGGAGATCGAGCTTCTGGGCACGATCGCCGACACCTCCCGCTACGCGGACGCGAACCTGTTCTTCGACCTGACCCCCTCCGTGCGGCTCGGTATCTCGGGCCAGTATACCGAGGTCGAGTACCTCGCTCAGCCCCAGTTTGCCGACGGCATCGAGAAGCCCCACAACATCCGCGGCATGGGCCAAGCGGTCTACGTGTTCTAGGGACCGGCTCTAGTCGCCGCCTCCACCGCGCGGCCCTGGTCACCTCCGACGGTCCTGGTTCACCTCGGCCCGGCCCCAGTTACCTCGGATTCGAAGTGCTGACGTCCGATCGCTCCAGTTTCAGCAGAGCTCGGGTCGCATTCTTGGTCCGACGCAGGCCACCTCGGTGGCACCTGAGACCTTCGACCTCTACGCGGTCGGCATCGACGACGTGGTGTGCCGTCGCGTGTCTAGACAGCCGTGACGGATACCGCGCGATGGGGAGCGGTGACTAGAACCTAAGACCTAAGACTCGCCAGGCAGCCAGAGCTGAGCCTAGCCCGCCATGAAGTCGCAGCAATAGAGCGTCGCTGGATAGCCCTGGTAGCTGGTTCCCGGGACGCCGGGGTCCGGACAGGTCATGGGCAGGTAGCTCTGCTCGGGCTTGTCGTCGCCGTAGCAGGCGAAGCCGAATCGACCGGGGGCGCATCCAGGAACGGTGGTGTCCTGGATGCACGAGCTATTGGGCGGCGTGGTCGCGGGCGGATAACAGCAGAAGGTGTCGTAGCCGGCCTGCGGAGACGCAGTTGGAACCGGACAAAGGAGATAGTAGTTGTCCGCGCGGCTCTTGTTGGCGCCCAGATCCTCGCCTCGGGGAAGCACCCCGGTCGGGCAGAGCCAACCGGTCAGTCCGGCGACGCAAGACGCCAGGGTGTCCTTCTCCTGGCAGCTGGCCGTGAGGGTGGTGCCCGAGCAGCAATAGTCGATGAGGCCGTTGTCGGGGACGCCCTGCTCGCAGGTGAGCTCGACATTGAACGACTCCGGCCGGATGGATCCCTGGCACTGGTAGCCGTAGGTTCCCGCGCCGCAAATGGCCACCGGGTTGAGCGCGCAAGGCGTGGTGGGGGTCGTGCAGCAGTAACCGTTGCCGCTGGACGCACCGCCGTCGGGCGTTGCTTGGTTGGCGCAGAGCATTCCCTGGGGAACACCCTGAACGTAGCTCGGGTGGTCGTCCGGACGCGCCGTGCCCGTACACGAGTAGCCCGTGAGGCCGAGCGACGCCGGGGTGCCGCCGTCGATATTGGCGCCACAGGTCGCTTGCACCGTGAGGTCTTGGACGCAGGTGCCGTTCGGAGCCAGGGGCGTCGTCGTGCAGGCGCCCAAGAGGCCGACCAATAACAGCGAGGCCAGGCCTCCCGGTACCCGTAATTTTCTCGTCGACGTGGTCATTTGAACCATTACCTCAACCAACCCGGCGGGGGCTGCGGCGCCGGGAGGGTCGGGAAAACGCAGCCCGTCGGTGGGGTATCACCGGAGATCCCGTTGGCCACCGTCACGTCGTTCGCCGTCGGGATGAAGCTCGCGAAGTTCACGTTGCCCGGGCCGAGGACGAGGTTGGCGAACGCCGATTCGACGGCCGCCGGCCCGATGTTTTCGATGACGACGTTGTCGAGCGTGATCGGCCCGGCGGGCAAGGCCGGGCTGAACCCGTTGAGCGTCACCACCGGAGCGACCACGTTCATGCAGGTCACGTCGTGGATGTTCTGGAACAATATCGCCTTGAACATCGGGTACATGGTTCCAGCGAACAACGGATTGTAGGCGGTGCTCATCAGGATCGCATTGTTGACGTCCCGCATGCAGATATTGCGGAACTCGATGTTGTTCACGATGCCACCGCGGCTCGAGTCGGACTTGACGCGGATGCCGTTGAAATCGCCGGAGCTCGCTCCCTGACCCACCGGCCGGGAGTCGGCGTCAATCGTGAGATCGCAGACGGTCACGTTCTCGACCCCGTGGTGCACCTTGCCGTCGAGGGTCGTGAAGGAGCCGTAGGTCTCGCTGCCGATCGACATGCCGTGCCCGGTCCCGAAGTGGTTGTGCGCGATGAGGACGTTGGAGACCCAGTGGCCACCCTTGAGCGCGATGTGGTCGTCGCCCGTGCTGATGGTGCTGTGCACGATGATCCCGCAGGTCGCCACGCTGGTCTCGCCCGGGTCGACCCCGTCGGTGTTTCGCGAGAAGTGCGGCGACATCAACAACCCCTGGCTGTTGAGCCAGCGCGACGGCGTGAGAATGGTGATCCCCCAGACCGTGAAGCCGACCCCCGCCGCCGTGCAGTTGTCGGTCCCGTCGGCCGCGAAGGCTCCCCCGGCAGGCGTCGAGGTGATCTTGACGTGAAACTTGGGCGAGTTGTGCAGCGTGATCTTGTAGAGCAGAAATCCCGTGACGCCTGTCTTCAGGTTGATGAGAGTGGGGTTACCGATGCTCCCATCGATGTTTTGCAGCGCGTCCGACATCTGCCACCACGAATAGTCGTGGCCAACCAGCGGCTCGCCCCCCTGCCCGTCGATGATGCCCTCACCGACGATCGCGGGGCTGGCGCCGTTCACCGTGATGAAGTCGTTGCAAGCCGCTGAATCGTTGACGCCCAGCACGCCGCAGTTTCCAGTGGATTGATAGAGGCTCGGATCGCGGGAGGCGAACAAAGTGACGCCGCCGTCGATCCAGAGCGTGGCGCCGGTCAGGTTGACGTGCGCGACGACCAACGAGTTGTTGGTCCCGTCGCTCTGCACTTTGACCACCTTGCACGCTGCGAGAGCGCTGTTGAGCGCCATGGTATCGGCCATGACGTTGGTCTCGGCGGGTATCCAGCTCGTTTCGGTCGTGACCTGGTTCGCGGTGATGATGCAGGCCGGATCGGTCGGGGTGGTCGGCAGCGACGGTTCGAGCGGCAGCTGCATGTCGATGTCGCCGCAGTCGGCCATGACCCCGGCGCCGATGAGCGTGGGGTCCGACGCGACCCCGCTCGTCCCGCAGGAGTAGGTGACGGCCGTGATGTCGTTGTTCTTGTCGCAGCCGACGCCGACGAAAGTTGAGGCCGCCCAGAAAATTCCGAGCAGCCCCGGGGAGATGAGGTGTGTCTGTTTGGTGATCAACTTGGGCTCGTGGTCGCCGCGTCGGCCAGTCCGGTTGAGACCGAGCGCGACGCGGCTCGAGGTTCGTACTCTAGCCGGTCAGCAGCCCGCGTTGCCGGGGCAGGGCCAAGCCGTGGTGCTGGCGCAGCTCCAGGTGGGGGCCGTAAGGCCCGACTGGCAGGTGCAGAAGCCAGCCTTGGCGGCACCGGTCGAATCCTTGTAGCCGGTCGTCTGTCCCGTCGTCGTCCCGCCACATACGATGCAGTCCTGGATGGTGCAGGCCGTCGACGCCTGGGGCGCCATCGTCGGGTCGGTCGGGCACCCCGCACCGGCGGTGGCGGGCACGGCCCAGCACATGTAGGTTCCGTCGGTCGAAGGCGAAGGCGCGACCGCCGGGAAGCTGCAGACACTGCCCTCGACGTACGAGCCAGCCGTGCACGTCTCGGTCTTGGTGCCGAGCTTCTCCGGCCCGCAGGTCTTGGTGCAGAGCTGCGGATCGGTCGCCGCGCAGGCCCCCCCCTTGGCAACGGTGCTGGGGCAAACCTGCACCCCACCCGACGCCCCGCCGGTGCCCGTCGT
>CALAOV010000060.1 GCA_937889515.1 uncultured Myxococcales bacterium
CCTGCCTGCGGCGGCGGTGGTGCCCGCGGCGCCTCTGCCCGCGGCGCCGGTGGTGCCCGCGGCGCCCGTCGTGCCCGCGAGTCCGGTGATGCCGGTGCCCGCAGCGCCGGTGTTTCCCCCGGTCGCCCTTCCGGCCAGACCGGTCACGGAGATGGTTCCGCCGGAGCCGGACAGCTCGCCCCCGTCGTTGCGAAAGAGCTCGTCGGGTCCCTGACAGGCCACCACCAAGACGCCCAGTGACAGTGCCACCCCCAAGCCACGACCTATGAGAGTCCTAAGCGTGACCATAATCGCAAGATCCTACCCCGCTCGGGGTTTGGGCACCAGACCCCCGCCGTCGGCCGTCGATGCCCTAGTAGAACCTCACGTTATCGATGGTGAAGTTGGCGATGCAGGTGGTGCCGGTGGCCGTCGCTTGGAGCTGCCATTGCACGCCCGTCAGCTTCTGCCGATCCACGCCCATGTCCGGGCTCCCACCGCTCACGGCGGTGTAGGGCTCCTTGAGCGTGCCGGTCGTCGTGATGGCCACCGACGGTCCGTAGCAGTTGGTGGCGGCGCAGATGCCGCGTGCCGAGTCCGAGGCGGGCGACAGATCATCTGCAAAGGCGAAGCCGAAGCTCAAGTTGCAGGTTCCGAGGTCGCCCGCCAGATCGAACTGGACCCCGGAGTAGGCGCTCCCATCGACGCAGGCGGGCCCGTTGATGTAGAGCACGACGCCGGTGTAGCTGCCTTTGGACGTCGCAGTCACGGAGAGCGCGCCTCCGACCAGCGCCAGCGTCGGTCTCGTCTCGGTGGTGTCGGCGAACTCGGAGGTTCCACCCTGGACACGCGCGGGCACGCCGCCGCCGAATTTGAGCTCCCCGGGGCTGGAGGTGTCGGGTACCGCGTCGGAGAAATCAGTGATGAGCGCCGCGACCGGCGGCGCCGTCACCCCGTCAATGCAGCTGGCGGCGCCATTGGTGCCCGCCAAGCTGCTGCCTGCGGCGCCGGTGGTGCCCGCCTGCCCGGTCGCGTTGGCGCCCGCAGCTCCCGTCGGGTTGGCGCCCGCGGCTCCGGTGCGGTCACCGGAACCCGTCAGGCCACCGGCGTCTACCCCGCCGTTCGCGCCCGCTGCGCCGCTCCCTCCGGCCGCGCCGCTCGCGCGCGTTCCAGCCGAACCACTCGAGCCGCCATCGGTGGTGCCGCCCTCGCTGCACGCCGTGCCGATGAGCGCGATCGCGGAGGCGATGACGCTGGTCAGTGCTGCGTGTTTCAGCATGGTTCTGCGAGAACGCCTGGACGAACCGCGCGCGCGATGTCCGTCCCCAGCGAT
This sequence comes from uncultured Myxococcales bacterium, assembly GCA_937889515.1. Taxonomy (GTDB): domain Bacteria; phylum Myxococcota_A; class Polyangia; order Fen-1088; family Fen-1088; genus JADGRB01. Next base: position 1,313 of record CALAOV010000060.1, read on the forward strand.
CCTGGTCCGGGTTGCGACAAGGCTCTGGCTACCGACCGGTCGCGATCGTCAGTTCTCGGTGACGCTCGTGATCGTCACGTTCACCGCGCCGGCTGTTGTGCCGCCCGCGATTTGAAGCTGGATCGCATTGATCGGGGCCTTGGCGTAAGCCGTCCCATCGGGGGGCGTGTCATAGCATTTCGTGTTGAATGAGGCGTACGGGATGGTGACCGGGCTGGCGCCGGTGACGGTGTAGCACCAGGTGGTCGTTCCGTCCGTTATCTGAGCGCGAAGTGGAAGGGTCGCCGGGGTGGTGTTGGCGAACGCGATCGTGAGGCCGGTGCCCGAGGGCGCCACCTCCGCATTGGCCGTGCCTCCCGCGATCTGGCCCAGGCCAAAGCCGAGACCTTCGAAGGAATAGTTGGTCCCTGTCACAGCCAGGATATTGCCGGTCATGGTCAGGCTGCAGGGGCTTCCGCACGCCGAATATCCAGGCGTCGGAGACGAGGGGCTGACCGTGCTCCCATAGGTGTCGACGTACGTGTACGCGTAGCCCGACCAACAAGTGCCGGCCTTCGAAGGCATCGTCACGAAACCGGTCGATTGCACTGCAAAGCTTGCACCACACGTCGTACCGGTGCTGCCGGCCGAGCCGGTGCCGGTGACGTTGCCTGCTCCGGTGGGGCCGGCCACGCCGGTGGTGTTGCCTGTGCCGGTGGTGCCTGCCCGGCCGGTGGTGTTGCCTGATCCGGTGGTGCCGGCGGCTCCGGTGGTGTTGCCTGATCCGGTGGTGCCGGCCTTGCCGGTGGTGTTGCCTTGACCGGTGGTGTTGCCCGATCCGCTGGTGCCGGCCGAGCCGGTGCCCGTGGTGCCGGTTACCGTGTCACCGGACGCGCAGGCGAAGCAGATCAGCCCGAGCGACAGAAGGAGGGAAGAGACTAATCCAGCAGATTGACGTTTCATGGCACAGCCTTTCAATAAGGGAGCTTGCCCGGACGCGCCCGGCAAGCCCAAAGACGACCCGGCAGAACCACCAGCATCCTCGTTTTAGCCCGGACGGCCCCTCAATTCAATACCTCGGCCCGCCGAACCGCGCGGCGGGGGGGCCCATTGGCAATTCTCATCCAGCGACCTACAAGGAAGGCGCGCCGCGGCCAAAGGGGTGATAACCCTGACGGGCGTGTTTCGTCTGCCGACCCTGCTTCTGGTGGCCGCGTTCTTCGTCGCCGTGACTCCTCCCGGGGCGACGGCGGGGACCAAGCCCGCGGCGCCGCGCCCGCGCCCGCGGCGGACGAATGAGCGAACCGGGCGGCTCATCCCGGCCCTGGCCGAGCTGGTCAAGGCGCATCGGCGCGGCGATCAGAGTGCGCTCGGCCGGCTCGCCGACAAGCTCGGACCCGCTCGACTCGCCGAGGCCATCGCGGGTGCCGACGGACATGTGGCCGAGGCCGCGCTGGCGGCGGCTCAGCTGGCGCACGGCGGCGTTTCACTGGTGGGACCGATCGCGGTCGAGCTGGGCGCGGCCGATCCGGCCCGGGCGGCCGCGGCGGCGGCGGCGTTGGGCGCGCTCCTCGACGGGGCGACACCCTCGGCGATCGAGGACTGGGACGTCCCGCCCGATGTCGTGGCGCGGGCCTGCGCTGGCCTCCGGATCCTGGCCTGGAAGTCCGATGCGACGCCGGCGGTCCGGCTGGCGGCGCTGGACGCCGCCCTGGAGGCGGCGCCGCTCTGCGGCCCGGCCGGCGATCTCGCGCCGCTCGCGCACGATGCGGCGCCCGCCATCCGGCGCGCGGCGGTGCTGGTATCGGCCGTGGGGACCAGCCGCGAGACCATCTTGCGAGACGCGATCGCCGATCCCGATCGCGGCGTGCGCGCGGCGGCCGTTGCCGCCGATTGCCGCGTCGAAGGCCGGATGGGCGCGGGCGGGAAGGAGACACCGCCCAGCGCGCAGTCGATCGGGGCGGCGCGCGCGCTGGCGACGGCGCCCACCACGCCTGCGGAGGACGCCGTCGAGATGCTCGACTGTCTGGCTGCGGCGGGCACGCCCGCGGACCGCGCGCTCCTCGACGGACTGCGGCGGGGACCCCCTTCGGCGTTGCGGGATCGCGCGGTCGAGCTGGGCGATCTGGCGCCGCACGGGAAGGCGGAATGACGGCCCCGGCGGAGGCGTCCGGAAGCGAGCGGTTGGCGAGCGGCGCGCGGCGGGTCAGCGCGCTCACCATGCTGTCGCGGCTACTGGGGCTGGCGCGGGAGCAGATCTTCGCGCTCACGCTGGGGGCCGGCGTCTACAGCGACGCTTTCCTGGCGGCCTTTCGCATTCCGAATCTGCTCCGCGATCTGTTTGCGGAGGGGGCGCTGTCGACCGCGTTCGTGCCGACCTATGTGGCGACGTTGCGGCGCGAGTCGCGGGCCGCGGCCCACGCGCTGGCCAACCGCGTGATGTCGACGCTGACGATCTACCTGGGCGCGGTGGCGCTCCTGGCCATGTTCTTCCCGGCGCCGGTGGTGCATCTGGTGGCGACCGGCTTTTCGCCCGAGAAGTCTGCCCTCTGCGCCTCGCTGGTGCGGATCATGATGCCGTTCCTGCCGACCGTCTCGCTGGCGGTCGTCGCCATGGGGGCGCTCAACGCCGAGGAGAAGTACACCGCCCCCGCTCTCGCCTCGTCGATGTTCAACCTGGTCGCGATCGCGGGCGGCACCGTGGTCTATTTCATCGGCCCGTCGGCGCGGCTGGCGGTGACGTGCTGGGCGACCTTCACGCTGGCGGGCGGTCTGGCGCAGCTCGCGATCCAGGTGCCGCCGCTCTGGCGCTCCGGCTTCCGCCCGCGCCTCTTGCCCGACCTCAAGCTCCGCGACCCCGGCACCCGCCGCATCGCGATGCTGATGGCGCCGGCGACGTTGGGCGTGGCGGCGATGCAGGTAAACGTGGTGGTCAACTCGTCGTTCGCCAGCCTCATCTCCGACGGAGCGCTGTCCTGGCTGTCGTACGCCTTCCGCCTCATGCAGCTGCCGATCGGCGTGTTCGGTGTGGCGGTCGGGACCACCGCGCTCACCCACCTGTCCCGCGACGCCGCCCGCGACGACTGGGATGCCCTGCGCGCGACGTTGCGACGCGGGCTGCGCATGGTCCTGTTTCTCACCGTCCCGTCGACGGTCGGCCTGGCGCTGCTGGGCGTACCGATCATCCGGTTCATCTTTCAACACGGCCGCTTCTCGCCGCACGCCACCACCGAGACGGCGCGGGCGCTCTCGGGCTACGCGGTGGGTCTGGTTGCCTACGCGGCCATCAAGGTGGTGGTGCCGGCGTTCTACGCCCTCGGTCGGACCCGGGTGCCGGTCGCCGCCAGCATCACGGCGGTGGTGATGAACCTGGCCTGGAACATCCTCACCTTCCGCCGCTTCGGGCACGTCGGGCTGGCGCTGGGAACGTCGCTGGCGGCGCTGGTGAACTTCTTCGTCCTGGTGCTCACCTTCGAGCGGCAGATTCGCGGCCTCATCACCCGCGACCTGGTCCTGCCTCTCTTGCGGATCCTGGCGGCGGCCGGCGTCATGGCGGTCGCGGTCTGGTTGGTTTCGTCGCGCATCGAGGCGGTCCCGGGTGCGGGCACCGCGATCTTCGCGATGAAGGCCTTCGTGCCGATCGCCGTGGGCGGGGCGGTCTATCTCGCCACCGCGCGCCTGTTCGGCGTCGACGAGGCGCGCGGCTTTTCGCGGCTGCTCCGGCGCCGCTCGAGCACCTAGCGTCGCGTCCCCCTCAGCGTTCGTGCGGCATCCGGTCGCGCGGACCGCGGAAGTACTGCATCGGCGAGTAGAAGCGGAAGTTCGAGACGCGACTGGTATAGACGCAGGCGTAGGCTTCGACCTGTTCGCCGAACTTGCTCACCTCGTAGCCTTCCCGAAAGATCGGTCCCCAGTACGGGTTGAAGGCGTCGTCGATGGTCGACTCGAGGCTGCGGTGCTGTGCCGCCGCCGACCGCAGATCGCGCCGCAGCTTTTCGATCGCCTCCTTGATGGTCCGCTTGGCGGCCGACACCGGCTCGTCGGTCGACGGGTGGTCCTCGATCTTCTGCAGAGATCGCAGCGCGACCTGCCGCTCGTTCAGCTCGCCGTCGAGGTGGATCAGCTCAGCGTCGAGCCGATCGAGGCGCGAGAGATCGGGCCGGATGCGATCGTGCGTCGTCACCTCGTGCTCGAGCTCCTGCAGAACCATCGCGGTGCGCCAGTTCGACGATTTGCGCGACCGCAGCATGTCGCCGTAGATGTGGTCACCGACGAACAGCACCCGGTCGCCGCTGGCGCGCGCGCGCTCCTGGAAGTCCTTGATGTTGCCGCCCTGATAGATCCGACCGCGTTGAAACGGCCCGGTCGACGTCTTGGCGAGCGGCTCCCCGCTGGCGTCGAGGGCGACGAAGGGGTGCTCTTCGGTGAAGAACTCCGGCTTGCCGGCGCTCACCACGATCACGTCGAAGTAGTGGCGCCAGCTCGGATAGGGCGACGGTTCGCCCCCACGCGCCGGCGTCCGATCCAGCAGGTAGCTCATGACGCGCGAGGTGTAGTCCCAGGCCGAGTTGGTGAGCAGGAAGAGGCGCTTACCCGACGAGCGGAACTTGTGCAGCGTCTCGGCCAGCGCGTCGTCGCGCTCGACGAACCCGGCCAGATCGTCGCCCACGATGGTCTTGATCGATCCATCGCGGTGCGCCAGATCGATGCACTCCCGGATGTGCTCCCACATCGTGCCGTAGTCCGGCTTGCTGGGCAGCTCGTGGTGGTCGAAATAGTCGACCAGACAGGCATAGAGCACGGCCTCGGGCAGCGCGAAGAGCGAGTCGATCCAGGCGTAGCGCCGGTTCGACAGGCGCGTTCGCTCCCGCTGGTAGAGCTCCCCGGCGCGTTCCCGGTCGATGTTCGCCAGGCCATGCCGCGCGCGTCCGGGAAACCCGTAGCGATCGGGCTTGAAGATGTTGCCGTTGATCCGGTCGACGACCAGACCACGCACGGCGAGCATCGGATCGTAGGTCAGACCGAGGATCGCCTCCGGATATCCCTTGGCCGTCACCAGCTTGTGCAGCGTGGCCCGCATCGACAGTTCTTCGATCCGGGGCTGGTTGTAGAGCGCCAGCGTGTAGTCCATGTCGAAGCCCACCATCTCGATCTTGTCGAGCCGCAGGTTGCGGTTGACGAAGATCCGGCTTGCCCGCGGAATATCGAGGGGGCGCATCGCCGAGGCGACGAGATCGAGGTTCTTGGGGGCGCCTGCGATCACCTCACTCGCGGTGGTCACGACTTCATTTTATCACGCGTTTCGGTCCGCGTCGGCCGGGACGCGTGAGCGTCGCCGGGCTTTGCCCGAAGACGCCCGATCGCGGGGGATCCAAAGGGCCCTGCCAGGGTCCTTTACTTAGTAGAATTGCGCACCGTGAAGGTCGCCCTCGCGCAACTCAATCCGACCATTGGTGATTTCGAGGGGAACCGCCGTCTGGTGCTGGCGGCGACCGCGCAGGCCGAGGCGGGGGGCGCCGCGCTCGCGATCTTCCCCGAGCTGGTCCTGTGCGGATATCCGCCCAAGGATCTGCTGGAGCGCCCCGCTTTCATCGAAGCGGCGAACGCCTCCCTGCAGGTGCTGGTGACGGCGCTGGCGGACAGCGGAACCGCTGTGCTGGTCGGCTTTCCCGAGCGGCTCGCGGCGACGGCGGGCCATGGCCTCTCCAACAGCGCCGCGCTCATCGACGGCGGCCGGATCGTTCACGTGGCGCGCAAATCGCTGCTACCGACCTACGACGTCTTCGACGAGTGGCGCTACTTCGATCCGGCCACCGACGTGGCGGTCACGCCGTTCCGGGGGCGGCGGCTCGGCATCGCGATCTGCGAGGACATCTGGAACGACGCCGACTTCTGGCCCCACCGCCGCTACCGCAGCGATCCGATCGAAGCGCTCGTGAAAGGCGGTGCCGATCTCCTCATCAACGTCTCGGCGTCGCCCTACACGATCGACAAGCGCCACCTGCGCCCGCGCATGCTGGCCGCGACGGCGCGAAGATGGCAACGGCCGCTGCTCTTCGTCAATCAGGTCGGGGGGCAGGACGACCTGGTGTTCGACGGCGCCAGCCTGGCCATCGACGCCACCGGCACGATCGTGGCGCGGGGCGCGGAGCACGCGACCGACCTGGTGCTGGTCGACCTCGCCGCGCCCACCGCCGCACGTCTTACCTCTGAACCGCCGGGCGCGCCGGGCTCCGACGAGCTTTCGGCGCTGGCGGCGCTCGCGCTGGGGACGCGCGACTACGCGCGGCGCTGCGGCTTCTCCCGGGCGCTCCTGGGCCTGTCGGGCGGGATCGATTCGGCGCTGGTGGCCGCCATCGCGGCGCGGGCGCTGGGGCCGCAGAACGTGCTCGGCGTCGCCATGCCGTCGCGCTATTCGTCGCCCGGCTCGCTGCGCGACGCGGAGGCGCTGGCGAAGAATCTGGGCATCGACTTCACCGTCGTCTCGATCGAGCCGATGTTCGCCGCCTACCTCGAGACGTTGGCGCCGGCCCTCGAGGCCTTCGCGTCCGGCGGCACGCCCGAGGCGGCCGCGGCCGCCGCCGACCTGACCGCGCAGAATCTGCAGGCGCGCGTGCGGGGCGCGATCTTGATGGCGCTCTCCAACCGGCAGGATCGCCTGCTGCTCAGCACCGGCAACAAGAGCGAGATCGCGACCGGCTACTGCACGCTCTACGGCGACATGGCCGGCGGGCTGGCGGTCATCAGCGACGTCCCGAAGACGCTGGTCTATCGCCTGGCCCGCGCCCTCAACGCCGACGCGCGGCTCATCCCGGAGGCGACGCTCACCAAGGCCCCCTCGGCGGAGCTGCGTCCGAACCAGACCGACCAGGACAGTTTGCCGCCCTACGATTTGCTCGACGCGATCCTGGAGGCGCACCTGACCGGCGGTCTCGACCTGCCGGAGCTCGTCGCACGCGGCTTCGACGCCGCCGTGGCCCGCGACGTCGTGAGGCGCGTCCAGCAGAGCGAATACAAGCGCCGCCAGATGGCGCCCGGCCTCAAGATCACCGGCAAGTCTTTCGGGCCCGGCCGTCGTTACCCGATCGCGCGTTTATAAATTGCCCTCGCGCGATTGGAGCCTGTATGGTCCGCCCCTTCCGGAACCCAAAGGAGTCGGTTATATGCGCGCTGCCATTGCGGTTTTGCCAGGCGACGGGATTGGCCCCGAGGTGGTCGGGGAGGCCAAGCGCGTGCTCGCGGTGGTGGAAGAGAAGTGGGGGCACACCTTCACGCTGCGCGACGCCCTCATCGGCGGCGCCGCCATCGAAGCGACCGGATCGGCGCTCCCGCCCGAGACGCTGGAGGTGGCGCGGGCCGCGGACGCGGTGCTGCTCGGTGCCGTGGGCGGCCCGAAATGGGACGACCCGCGCGCCAAGGTTCGCCCCGAGCAGGGGCTGCTCGCCATCCGGAAGGCGCTGGGCCTTTACGCCAACCTGCGCCCGGTGGCGGTGAACCCCAAGCTGCTGCACGCCTCCCCGCTACGCCCGGATCTGCTGGTCGGCGTCGACATGCTGGTGGTGCGTGAGCTGACGGGCGGGATCTATTTCGGCGACAAGCTGCGCGACGGCGATCGGGCGGTGGACACCTGTGTCTATACGGTCCCCGAGGTGGAGCGGATCGTGCGGACGGCGGCGCGCATCGCGCGCGGGCGTCGCAAGAAGCTCACCTCGGTCGACAAGGCGAACGTGCTGGAGACGTCACGTCTGTGGCGTGAGGTCACCGTGCGGGTGATGAAGGACGAGTTCCCCGACGTCGCGCTCTCGCACATGCTGGTCGACGCCTGCGCGATGCACCTCATCCGCCGCCCGGCCGATTTCGACGTCATCGTGACCGAGAACATGTTCGGCGACATCCTGACCGACGAGGCCTCGATGCTGGCGGGATCGATGGGAATGTTGCCGTCGGCCTCGCTGGGCGAAGGCAAACGGGGACTCTACGAGCCGATCCATGGCTCCGCGCCAGACATCGCCGGAAAGGGGGCCGCCAATCCCTACGCGACCATCCTGAGCGTTGCGCTCCTGCTGCGCCATTCATTGGGCCTCGAGACCGAAGCGCGGGCCATCGAGGCGGCCGTGGGGGTCGCCATCGATCGCGGCGTCCTGACCGGGGATCTGGCGATGCCGGGCTCGATTGCCGCCTCGACCGCCGCAGCGGGTGATGCCGTGATTGAAGCCCTGCGGCAAGGCAGCTGACGGCGCCTGGCCGCCGGCGGAAAGCCGCCGGGTGAGCCGAGACAACAGTCGCCGGCTGAGCCACTCGACACCGCTGGGCACGCTTGCTAAAATCCACACGACCCCCTGTTCTTGCCGGTCTTTGTCGGTGTCTCGTTGGTCGCCCCCCGTTTCCACGCTTCTGTTCCAGGCTCGACGCTTGGCCCGGCCGAACGTAGAGGCGGCGCCATAGCCGCCTCGCCCGTTGCCGTCGACGTCTGCGTCCGGCGCCGCGCGCTCCCCGGCCGATCGGCGGCGATCGTGATTTCCCTCCAGTTGGTGCCCGAACCGCCGAATCAGCGCAACGAAGGAGAACGAGATGGGAACGAGGTTATACGTTGGAAACCTGTCGTACAACGTCACCGAGCCTGAGCTGCGCGAGGCCTTCGCGGAAGGCGGCCGCAACGTGGTCGAGGTGAAGGTCGTGATGGATCGGGACACCGGCCGACCGCGCGGATTCGCCTTCGTCGAAATGGGAAGCGACGACGAAGCCTCGGCGGCGATTTCGTCGCTCAGCGGGCGCGAGATCCAGGGGCGTGCCATCAACGTCAGCGAAGCCCGCGCCCGCGAACCTCGCGGCGGCGGTGGCGGTGGCGGTGGTGGTGGTTACGGAGGCGGAGGTGGCGGCGGTCGCGGCGGCGGCGGTGGCCGCGGCGGTGGGGGTGGCGGTGATTACGGCGGTGGCGGTGGCGGTGGCGGCGGCGGTCGATCGCGCCGCGGCGGCTGGTAGGTACGCGCGATCGTCCGCGCTGCCGGCGACCAGCCGGTCAGGCGAGCGCGCGCAGACCTTCCAGATCGGAGAGGATGACCTTGCGGCCCTCGCTCTGGATGAGTCCCTTGCGTTTGAACTGCGAGAGCGTGAGAGAAACGGTCTCCCGGGTGGAGCCGATCAAATTCGCCATCTCCTGATGGGTGATCTTGAGCCCGACGACGATGCCGCGTTCGTCGGCGATGCCATGCTCCTGTCCGAGGTTCAGGAGCAGCTCGGCCAGCTTGGCCCCCACATCCTTGAAGATTAGCTGCTCGACCCGGGTTTCCAGGTCCTTGCGGCGGACGATGAGCGCGCGCGCGAACTTGTAGGACGCGCCGCCATCTCCTCTCAGCAGGTGGTCCAGCATGTCGCGGGGAATCTCCACGGTGACCGAGGCGTCCATCGCTTCGGCCATCTCTTCGCGTGGGCCGCCGTCGAGGAGGCAGGGCTCGCCGAAGAAGTCGCCCTCGTTGCGGTAGGCGAGCGTCAGCTCTTTGCCGTCGCGCGTAACTTTCGAGATCTTGATACGCCCGCTGGTGAGGAAGTGCACGCCCTGGGCCCGGTCACCCGGCAGGTAAATCACCTGGCGGGGACGGTAGCTCCCGACGGTCAGCCCTGGTAGGAGCGCCTGCATGGCGTCCGCCGAGGTCTCCGCCAGCACGTCGCATTTGCGGAGCAGAGCAATGGTTTGCTTTTCTTCGGCCGCCGACATCTCGCCTTTTGTAGCATAGGAAAGCGTTCGAGGAAGAAAAAGTCGGTGAAGTAGGCTACATACCGCGTCGCGTTGGCTTTCGGGCGCCGGCGATCAAGAGGACGCCGGCCGCAAAGACGATAGCGGCGGTTCCCCCCAAGGTCAGCTTGGCGCTCCGAGAGAGGGCGCCGGTGTCGTCGGCGTGCAGGCGGGCAAGCAGGATCAAGCAGGCGTTGTTGGTGAAGTGGGCCGCCATGGCGGGGATGATCGAATCCGCGGCGAGCGCGATTCCCGACAGGGCGACACCCAGCAGGGCGGTCGGGATGAGGCGCCAGGCGTCGACGTGGTAGATGCCGAACAGGAGCCCGGTCAGGATGGCCGTCACCGCGGGCGAGAAGCGAGTGCGCAGACCGCGCAGGATCGGCCCCCGAAACAGCGCCTCCTCGCAGATCGCCGGCGTCAGCGCCATCAAGAACAACGTGAGGACCGTGCCGCGCTCGCCGTTGGTGGGCGCGACGATGCGCCGCAGGTTTTCGACGACCTCCTTGGGCGCTGGCAGGATCCATTCCGCCAGGAGGCCGACCACCAGCCAGGCGGACAGACCGATCAGGATCGCGCCGGCGGTTGCCCGAAGGGTCGGCCGACCGAGGTGAAGCACTTCGGAGAGCTTCTGGCCGCGACCGCGCGCGTAGACCCAGGTGAGCCCCAGCAAGCCGGCCCACTCCGAGATCGCGAGACCGGGGCCGAGGCGCCAGGTCTGCAGCGGAACGAACGCGAAGAAGAGCAGCACGCACGCCACCGCGTACAGACCGAGCGCCTGGGCGGCCGTTGGCGGGTCGTGGCTGGGCGGCCGCGGGTCGCGCTCCGCGGCGCGGCCGGCCACCACGTGGCGGATCCAGGCGCCCAGGCCCAGGCCGGCTTCGTCGGCGAAGAACATCCGCTCCGAGTCGTAGAGGCGCGCCGCGAGCGCGAGCGCGGCCAGGCCGTAGACGATCGTGCTCGCGAGGACGGCCAGCGCGAGGCCCAGCGGCGCCCGCCCCACGATCAGATCGCGGGCCAGCAACGTCACGCTCACGCCCGGGATGAAGGCGGTGACCGCGTCGAGCCGGAAGTCACCCAGCGCCGCGGTCAGCGACGGCGCCATGCACAGGAAGTAGATCGGGGTCAGCAGCGTCTGCGCCTCCTTGAAGCTGCGCGCGACCGAGCCGATCGCGACCATCACCGCGGCGAACAGGAAGGCGGTCGGTGGGATCACCGCGAACGCCGCGGCGACGTGGAGCCATGGAATGGAGAGCGGCGCGCTCGCCGCCATGAGGCGCGCCCCCTCCAGCACGGTCAGCGACATCGAGGCCAGGTTGAGAAAGCCGGTGAGCGCGGCCAGTGTCGCCACGGCCAGCACCTTCCCCGCCATGAGCGAGGCGCGGTCGACCGGCGCCGAGAGCGTGGTCTCGAGCGTGCCCCGCTCGCGTTCGCCGGCGGTGATGTCGATGGCGGGGTGAAACGCCCCCAGCATCACCATCACCACCACCACCAGCGGCAAGACCTTCGAGAGCAGGTAGCCACTGACACGCGCACGGGGCGCGATCCCCTGGGTCGCGATCGCGAACGCCGGCACGCACCCGGGTCCCGAGCTGCCGCCCAGCGCCTGGGCCACCCGATCGCGCGCGGTCGTCGAGTCCTCGCGGGTCTCGTCGAAGAAGATGCGCACCGACGGCGGTTTGCCCGCAGGTCCGCGCGTCACTTCGACGAAGGCGTCGACGCGGTTGGCGGCGACGTCGGCCGGCGCGCCGGCCGGCGCCAGCGCGAAGTCCGAGCCGGCCAGCTGGCGGCGGACCGCGGCAGTCAGGGCCGTCGGGCCATCGAGCGCGACCCGCGCCACGTGCGCTTCGACGCGGGCCACCCGGGCCGCCAGCACTTGCGCCGTCACCAGCGAGACCAGCGGATAGACCACCAGCGGAAACAGCACCATGACGGCCAGCGTCCGCCGATCGCGCAGGGTCTCGCGCAGCTCCTTGCCGGCGACCAGCGTCACCTCGCGCAGCTTCATGGTCCGGGCGCTTCTTCGCGCGCGGTCTCGTCGTGGGCCGCGACCAGACGCAAGAATGCCTCCTCGAGGCTGGCGGCATCCCCGGCGGTCGTCCGCAGCGCCGCCGGCGTTCCTTCGGCCAGCAGACGCCCGTGGTGGAGCAGGCCGATCCGATCGCAGAGCAGCTCCGCCTCGGCGAGATAGTGGGTCGAAAACACCACGGCCTTGCCGCGATCCCGCTCGGCCCGCACGAAGGCGCGCAGGAACCGAGAGGCGAGCACGTCGAGGCCCGCGGTCGGCTCGTCGAGGATCAACGCCGCCGGATCGTGCAGCACCGCGCGGGCAATGGAGAGGCGCTGCCGCTCGCCCGTCGAGAGCGCTTCACAGCGACGCCCGAAGAACGGCGCCAGATCGAGCGCCTGGGTGAGCGTGGCGATGCGCGCGGCGGCCGCCGCGGACGATAGACCGTAGAGGCGAGCGAAGTAGATCAGCAGCTCGCGCCCGGTGAGCCGGGCGTACAGGCCGGTGGTGTTGGTCAGAAAGCCGAGTCGGCGTCGGACCTCCAGAGGATCGGCCGCGACGTCCAGCCCCGCAACCAGCGCCCGTCCGCTGGTGGGCGTCAGGATGCCGGCCAGCACGCGCAGGGTGGTGGTCTTGCCGGCGCCGTTTGGTCCAAGGAGGCCGTAGATCTCACCCGCCGCGACGGAGAACGACAGGCCCGCGACCGCCGTCTTCGACCCGAAGGTCTTGACGAGCGCGTCGACGACGATGGCCGGGTCGCCCATGCGCCGTCGAGGATAACGCGGCCGAGGTCAGCAGGCGCCCGGGGGGCAGTAATACTCCCCGCCGGGAAACTTGAGCGTGCTGCACGGGCCGACGGTCGTGGCGCCGGGCATCGTGGGGTCGGGGTTGGCGACGAAAGTCCCCGTGCAGGTGGGCGGTGGCCCGGCGCCGGCGGGTGGCGCCGCGCAGAAGCCGCCCGGATCGTCGTACTTGATGTACACCCGCATCGGGGCCGATACGCCCTTGTTGCCAGCCATATCGGTGCTGCTCACCGCGATGCAGGCCCAGCCCTCCGGGATGTTGTTGGCGAGGGCGTCGAATTGGTTCCCCAGGCAGCGGACCGTCGGGTCGTACGGTTCCACCGACCAGATGGCGGGGGCATCGTCGAGGTAACCGAGCGCGATGGTCGGTTGCTGGAACGTACAGAGGACTTTGGGCGGCGCGGACGCGGTGCCCTTTAGCGTGCACGGCGCGTTTGCCGGCAAGGTGGTGGAGTCGAGCAATCCGTCGAAGTTCGCGCTGCCGGCGGGGGGAATCCCGGCCAGTCGAATCTTCAGAACCTGATTGGTCATGGTGGGCGGATCGGTCGTGGGGACGAGCAGCGGGTTGATCTGGTCGCAACTGCCGTCGCCGTTGCTGTCCACCACCAGCGGCTGGCTGGTGTCGCTGAGAATGTAGACCGCCGTCTGGTCGGGATCGATCCCGGCGATGGGGACGACCTTGAGCCCGACCGCGCGGTTTCCGTCGTCCTCGATGCGCGCGCGCAGGTCGAAGACCTGCGGGACCATGCAACCGTCGTTGGGCATGTCGCCCACGTCCCGGTTGACACTGAGTGGGTCGAAGAGGAGCGAGCACTCGTAGCCGGATGGGCCCAGGCGCACTTGTCGCAGCTGCGGCGGATCGAGATCGGAGACGGGTGCGATGTTGTCGATGGAGAAGTCGTATCCGAGCACGGTCTGATTCCCCAGCGTGTCCGAGGCCCGGAACGAGATCGTGGGATAGACCAGGCAGAGGCTGGTGGCCGGCGGCTCCTGACAGCGGGTCAGGTTCGCCGTGTCGAACAGAGCGCCATAGACGCCCTGGCCCAGAGGGACCAGCGGCAACTCGTAGACCGGCGTGTTCTGGTCGCTGATGATGGCGATCACCGACGCGTCGAGCACGCCGGATTCATCGCTGATGCTGGCTTCGATCGTGAGCAGGCCCCCTACGACCTCTCCCGGGACTGGGCTGGTCTTGACGATGGTCGGTCCGCTGGTGTCGATGTCGAAGACCACGGTCACTTCGGTGATGACGCCCTTGGCGTTGGTAGCCTTGATGTCCAGAAGCTGCAAACCCTGTAGAGGCGGCGAGTAGGAAGTGAAATCCACTGTGCCGCGGTAACTGTTGGCGGGCACGTTTGCCGAGGTGTCGGGCGCCAGATTCTGCACGGGCAGGCCGCCGACGGTCGCGCTGGGGTTCGGGCTGCTGGCGTCGGGCCCGATCGCGCCAAAATCGCAGGTGAACTCCACGGTCAGGCTGCCGCTGTAGTGCCCGCCCGGGGTCGGCGACGAGACCGTCACCACCGGACCGTCGTCGACGATGAGGTTGATGGACGCCTGCCCCGTCGTGTGGCTCGAGCTGGCGGCGGTGACGGTGAGCGTATAGCTCCCCGGTGTGAGGTTGCCCAGGCTGACCGCTCCCGTGAACACGTCGGCGCCGGCGGCGACGAGCTGGCCGGCGGCGGACGCGCTGTTGCCGCCCGCCGCGGTCACGGCGACCTTCACGCTGCTGGTGTCGACGAAGTCTGTTCCGCCCTGACCAATGTCCACGGTCACGCTCACGGGAACGTCGCTGTTGGCGGGGACCGTCGCGCCGTCCGCGGGCGTGGGCGGGGTGAGGAAGGCGACGACGACCGTCCCGCTCGGCGTGGTCATTATCCCGGTTCCACCCCCGCCGGTGGGAGTCGGGTACGGATAGGAGCTGCCGCCGCTGCTGCTACACGCCAGGACGGGCAGGAGCCCGAGCGCCAGGAGGCGACCCGGTCGCAAGCTCACTGACCGACCACCGTCGGCGGACAGATGAGGGTTCCGTTGTCGACGCAGCAGTCGACCGGATCGTCCTGCGCCGGGTTGCACGGGTTGCCGCGATTGGCGGGCGCGGTGGCGAACGGGCAGCTCGCGACGTTCTCGACGAGGCAGCCCGCACAAACCGAGACCGGATAGCTGAACGGATCGGACGTCATCTTGCTGCCGTTGTTGGTCGTTCCGAGTGCCTGGATCGTCAGCTTGACGGTCAGCGAAGGCTCGAGGGTGAGGGCGCCGGTCTGGAGCAGTTGCTGGGCGAGCGCCACCGGGAATGCATTGACGAACGCAGAGAGTTGACCGCCGCCCGACGAGATGCCGCCCGACCAAGGAATCTGATAGTGAAGCAGATCGCTTCCGGCCAGCGCCGTGAGCGCCGACTGGATGCCACCGGGAACGAGCCCGATGGTGCCGATGTCGACGGTGAAGCCCGAGAGCTGGATCTGATTCGGATCGATGCCGCCCGTCGAGCCGGGAAGATTGTTTTCGATCAGCGGGAAGACGAAATACGCGGTCGGGAGGCCGTCCCGCACGATGCTGGCGTCCAGCGTCCCCTGACCCTGGTAGGCGGTCGCCGACGTGGGGACGAGGCATCCGGTACCCGAGCTCATCGGGATCTGGTTGTTCAAGATCTCGAACTGCCCGGGAACTCGGCCACAGGACAGGATCAAGATCGGACACAGCGCAGCGGCCAACGCCAGCGGCCGTCGATGCTCAACGATGGGGATCATGACGTCACGCTCCAGGGAGGATGGAAGCAAGCGCGCGAGAAACTTGGCGCGGGAACGCAAGAACCGGAAGGGACGAGCGAGAAAAGAGGATTTGACTTGGGATCAAGATCCGCGCTCAATAAAAGGAGTGGCCAGGTTACGCCAGCTGGCGCAACAATTGGCACTGCTCTTTGACGATCCTCAGGGGCTACGGCGGTTGGCTTCGCTCTCATCGCAATGCGGTCGCCGGCGTCATCGTGGCCTTTGCTTACGCTCTCGGCGTCAATGCCGATAACCTTTACAACAAAGCGAGCGGGTAGCCCAAGAAACTACCTAATGTAGGTTTTTTGACTACCTTTGCAGACTCGCGTAATACCTAGAGTCGACTCCGCTGAACGCCCAGGACTAAAGGTTCGCCGCCGTTCGTCGATAGCAGAGACGTGGTGCTGTACACGTATTTTTAGTGTTCTGCGCTACTAGGCATGGGGCGCCCAATGAGGGTCGCTCTCAATCACACGGAACGACCTGTCCAACCCCCAAAGGAGAAACTCAAATGCTCAAGAACGCCATCAAGTTGTTCAAGGATGAAGAGGGCGCTACCGCCGTCGAGTACGGGCTCATCGTGGCCGCCATCGCGGGTCTCATCATCGCGATCGTCTTCGTGCTCGGCAACAAGGTGACCAACCAATTCAATAATGTACAAAAGGCCATGCCGTAATCCAAAGCGGGAAGGCCTGGAAAAACCTGAGCGGGGGAGCCGGTTCGCCATCGAGTTAGATGACCTTACCGCTCCCCCACCTCGGCCTTTTAGCTTTGGGTCTGAGTACGGCCATCGTCTGGGACCTACGGTATCGGCGAATTCCGAACGTCATCTGTGCGTTCGTCTTTCTGTCGGCGCTGGCGGTTCGTACAGTCGATCAAGGGGGGCTGGCTGCTCTTTCGGGTGTGGGCGTGGCGGCGCTGGTCGTCGCCACGCTTTATCGCCCGTGGCTTCTGGGCGGGATTGGCGGCGGCGACGTGAAGCTGGCGGCCGCCACGGGGGCGTGGGTGGGCTTTGCGAGGCTCCCCTGGTTCGCGCTGTCGACCGCCGCGGCGGGTGGGCTGGTCGCGCTGGCATTCTATTTTCTGGGCGGGAGACCGGCGCGGGCGGAGATCCGAGCAAATCTGACTCTGGCCGTCTTGCAAAACGAGCTGCCCGCCGTTCCGTCGCATCGCGCTGGCCACGTGTCGGTCCCGTACGCCCTCGCCGTCGCGTGCGGCGCGGTGGTCGCATTTTGGCCGGCCATCCACCGATGAAAACCCACCCAGAAAAAGTGCCTATTTCGACCGCCTGAGGTCGTGACGCGTCTTGATGCTTTTCGCTAAGCATGCGAACTTGCATGCTGAGGCGTGCTCCAGTCCGCGGCTTTCTTGTATCTAAACCTACGGCGCAGTCCGTCGATGACTACTTCTATGCCTTTGGTTGGCTCGGCCCGCGCGGTCGGCGACTTCCTCTCAGGAGATGCCCTTGGCGATCAATGACTCGATGGGATCGAATCGGCTGCGAACGGCGGCCGGGAGCGCACGCCGATCGGGGACGCGCGCCGCTCTCTTTTGGGCGTTTGCGCTGGTGTTCGGGCTCGGGACGGCGCTCTTCGTTTCCCGCTATCTCGATCATCGTACGGCTGGGGCGCCGTCTCCGATCGCGAAGATCGTGGTTGCCGCCACCGACCTGCCGCTCGCGGGGAAGATTCGCCCGGAGGATCTGAAGCTGGCAGAGTGGCCGGCGGATCACCTTCCCGCCGGGGCCGTGCGCGATCCCAAAGAGGTCGTGGACCGAATCTTGATTTCCCGCGTGCTGGCCGGACAACCGGTGCTGCCGGGGATGCTGGCCGCGAAAAACGCGGGCAACGGGCTGGCGGCGCTGATTCCGCCCAACATGCGGGCGATAGCCGTCCGGGTCGACGACGTCGTCGGTGTCGCGGGCTTCATCCACCCAGACGATCGTGTCGACGTGCTCGTCACGCTCCGCCCCAATCGGGTGGGCGGCGAAACGACCTCCAAGGTTTTCATGCAGAACGTCAAGGTGCTGGCCGTCGGTCAGGACGTGGAGGCGAACGATCAGACGCGGATGCACGCGAACCCCGCGACGGTTGCGACGCTGCTGGTGTCGCCCGGGGACTCGGAGCGGTTGGCGCTTGCTTCCGCCGAAGGACGAATCCTGCTGACGTTGCGAAGCTGGACCGACTCGCTGCCGGTCAACACGGCGGGCGCCATGGACGACGCTCTCGTCGGCGAGCCGGTGGCGGCGGGACCGCGGCCGGAGGGCGCGGGAGCCAATGGCCCGCGGCCCGCGGCGGTCGCTGCCCGGCGCGGACGGGGTGGCAGGCAGGTTGCCGCGACGCCGCTCCAGGCGGAGGCGCCCAAGAGAGACACCGTCGAGATCTTGCGCGGCGATCGATTTGAACAGCGGAATTTCGTGAAGGGAGACGGCCGCTAGTGAAGTCGGGCGCGTTGGCTCTCGCGGTGTCGCTGTCTGGGCTGGTGCTGGGTGGAGGCGAGGCGGCGACCGCGGCCGAATCGGGGCTGAGCTCGCCCCCGGCCATTCGTATCGAACGCGAGGTGGGCGCGGTGCGAAACCTCGCGCTCGAAACCGGCCAGAACCGCCTGCTGATTCTATCCGAGCCCATCGGACGGGTTTCGGTGGCCGATCCCCGGGTCGCCGACCTGAAGGTGATCACGCCGGTCCAGCTTCTCCTGACGTCGCGGGGGGTGGGCACGACCGATCTGACGCTGTGGAACAAGCACGACGAGCCCTTGGTACTGGCGCTGCAAGTCACCCGGAACCTGGATCGTCTGAAGGCCCAGCTGACCGACCTGTTCCCCACCGAGAAGATCGGGGTCTCGGCGGCCGGCGATCTGATCGTGCTCACCGGAGAGGTTTCCGACGTGCGGGTTCCCGAGCGCGCGGCGGAGGTCGCGCAGCTTCACGCCGAGAAGATCGCCAACCTGATCCACGTGGTCGGCAACCAGCAGGTGCAGATCGAGGTGAAGTTTGCGGAGGTCTCGCGCTCGGGGTTGCGCCAGCTCGGCATCAATTTCTTTCACCAGGACGCGGGCGGCCGCTTCGTCGGCGGCCTGACCAACCCCGGGCAAGCCGTCGACGGGTTCGTGGGCGTTCCGGGCACCGGCAGCACGGGGCTGCCCCCGGTCCAGGGAACCCCCGGCCAGGGGTTCTCGGTCTTCTTCTCCGGTCTGCCCACCTTTCCGTTCAGCGCGATCTTGAACATCCTGGAACAGAGCGGCCTCGCCAAGATGCTGGCCGAGCCGACGCTGGTCGCGCTGTCGGGGCAAGAAGCCAAGTTCCTGGTCGGCGGCGAGTTTCCGATCCCGATGTCGAGCAGCCTGGGCGCGATCTCCGTGCTGTGGAAGAAGTTCGGCATCATCCTGAACTTCACCCCCACGGTGATCGCCGACGGGGCGCTGCACCTCAAGCTCTCGACCGAGGTCAGCGACGTCGATCCGACACGCTCGGTCACCATCGGCGGAATCTCGATCCCGGGGCTCACCTCGCGGCAGAGCGAGACCACGGTCCGGCTCGCGGACGGTCAGAGCTTCGCGATCGCCGGCCTGCTGTCGGACAAGGTCCAGTCGACGGTCAGCAAGATTCCGCTGCTGGGTGACCTGCCGATCCTGGGCGCGCTGTTTCGATCGGTGAGCTACCAGCGCAACGAAACCGAGCTGCTGGTGGTCGTGACGGCCCACCTGGCCAAGCCGGTGGCGCCCCACGACGCCCCCCACCTGCCGACCGAGAACGAGCTCAACGATCCGAACGACCTTCAGCTTTTCTTGTTCGGAAGCGATAGCGGCGGGGGCCACGCGGCCGCCGACAACGACGCATTGAAGGAGGCGAACGCCGGGAGCTTGCCGCACGAGGTGGCGACCCAGACGGCGATGAAAAACCGCGGGCCGACTGGCGAGCTGGGATTCATCCGCTAAGGCTTAGATCACAATGTCTAGACCAACCGTCATGCTCCTTGGAATGGACGATGCGCAACAGGCGGACCTGCGCCTCGCGCTCAAGGACGTGGCCCACGTCGTCCGCTCCAAGACGTCCGCTGACCAGATCGCCGCCGAGTACAAGAGCCTGAATCCGGGGGCGGCCATCGTGTCCGTTCACTCGGACACCCCGGCCCTGTTCGGCATCATTCACAACATCTCGGCGGCGGGCGGGATCGTCATCGTCGTCTCCGAGACCAAGGATCCGGAGCTGATCCTGCGGTCGATGCGGGCCGGGGCGCGCGAGTTCGTGCTCGAGAGCGACCACGAAGAGCTGCGCTTGGCCGTTCGAACCCACGCCAAGTCGACCGTCGGCGCCGGCGAGCTCGGTCAGGTGGTGACGATCTTTGGTTCCAAGGGCGGCGTCGGCGCGACCGCGATCGCGACCAACCTGGCGGGCGCGATGCAGCGTCGAAACCTGCGGGTCTGTCTGGTCGATCTCGATCTCTATCTGGGCGACGTGCTCGCGTTTCTCGACATTCCGGGGAGCTATTCGATCACCGACGTGCTCGCCAACATGAACCGCCTCGATCGGGACCTGCTCGCCTCTTCGGTGACCAAGCACCGTTCGGGCATCAACGTGCTGGCGCAGAGCAGCAAGGTCGAAGAGGCCGAGCAGATCAAAGGCCCGGACGTGGCGGCGCTGCTCGAGTTCCTGCGGCGAAATTACGATTTCGTGATCGTGGACGGCGTTCGCGGGTTCGACGAGATCTCGCTGGCGGCGCTGGACGGCAGCCAGCACGTGTTCATGACGCTGACGCAGGACGTGCCGGCGGTCCGCAACGGCCAGCGCTGCCTGGAGCTGTTCGGGCGCCTCCAGTATGACCAGGGGCGCGTCAAGTTGCTGCTGAACCGGTACGTCAAGGCCTCCAAGATCACCATCGAGGTGGTCGGCGAGACGCTGGGGCAGCCGCTCACCCACACGATCAGCAACGACTTCTTGCTCCTCATCGACGCGATCAACCGGGGCGTGCTGCTGACCGAGGTCGCGCCGCGGGCCAGGATCACGCAGGATATAGAGGGGCTGATCCCGCATCTCCTACCAGAACGGGCGCCACGGATGCGCCGGCAGAGCTTGCTCGGGACGTTGTTCGGAAAGAAGGTCGTCGATGGGACTACGTGATCGCCTGATGAAAAACGAGCCGTCGACCGGCTCTTTCTCGGCGACGGTGCCCCGGACGCCCTCTTCGCGGCCGGCGACGATCCCCAACGCCAACCCGGACGCCTACCACGAGCTCAAGCACGAGCTGCACCAGAAGCTGGTCGAGAAGCTGGACATGCAGACCATCGAGCGGCTGCCGCGCGATCAGCTGCGGGACGAGCTGCGCCTCATCCTCAATCAGCTGCTCGCCGCCAGCGATCTGCCGCTCAATCGGCTCGAACGTGAGCAGCTGGTCGAGGAGCTCCTCGACGAGGTGACCGGTCTCGGGCCGCTCGAGCCGCTGCTGGCCGACACGACCATCTCCGACATCATGGTCAACGGCTTCAACACCGTCTACGTCGAGCGCTTCGGCAAGCTCGAGCTGACCAACGTGCGCTTCCGCGACAACGCGCACCTGCAGCAGATCATCGTGCGCATCGTCTCGCGGGTCGGTCGCCGCATCGACGAATCGTCGCCGATGGCCGACGCCCGCCTCCCCGACGGCGCGCGCGTCAACGCGATCATCCCGCCGCTCGCCATCGACGGCCCGGTCCTCTCCATCCGCCGCTTCGGCGGCTCGCCCCTGCGGGTCAAGGACATGGTCGCCATCAACAGCGCGACCCCGGAGATGCTGGCCTTTCTGGCCGCCTGTGTGAAAGCCAAGCTCAACTGCCTCATTTCGGGCGGCACCGGCACCGGCAAGACCACCATGCTCAACGCGCTGTCGTCGTTCATCCCCGAGGGCGAGCGCGTGGTCACCATCGAGGACGCGGCCGAGCTGCAGCTTCAGCAGCGCCACGTCGTGCGCCTCGAGACCCGGCCGCCCAACATCGAAGGGCGCGGCGAGGTGCTGGCCCGCGATCTGGTGAAGAACGCGCTGCGTATGCGACCCGACCGCATCGTCATCGGCGAGTGTCGTGGCGGCGAGGTGCTCGACATGCTGCAGGCCATGAACACCGGCCACGAAGGGTCGATGACCACCGTGCACGCCAACACCCCGCGCGACGCGCTGTCGCGTATCGAGGCCATGGTCGGTATGGGCGGCATCAACATGTCGGAGACCCTGATCCGGCAGACCATCGCCCGATCGGTGAACACCATCATCCAGCTCACGCGTGGCACCGATGGCAAGCGCCGCATCACCAGCATCTCGGAGATCACCGACATGCAGGCCGGCGTCATCACCATGCAGGAGATCTTCAAGTTCGAGCAGACCGGCACCGACGCCGCCGGCAAGGTCATCGGTCAATTTCGCTTCACGGGCATCCGGCCCCGCGCCCTCGATCGCATCGAGCGCTACGGCATCGATCCCGCGGAGATCATCAAGCCGTATCTGTAGGAGCAAGGCATGCAGATCGTCCTCATCGGCGTCCTGGCGCTCACGGCGGTGGCGGTCATGGAGGCGCTTTTCTACACGCTGCGGTTCCTGACCGACAAGCGGAAGGACGAGCTCAAGCGGCGCCTCTCCTCGCTGGGGACTTCGGAGGGCAAGGGCGCCGTGATGGGCCTGCTGCGCAAGGGGAAGCTGTCGGCCATCCCCGCGGTCGACGCGATGCTGCGCTCCCTCAAGGTGACCGCGCGCCTCGAGAACATCCTCGAGCAGACCGAGCTCGAGATGACGGTCGCGCGCTTGCTCGCCTTCTGCGGCGCGGGCGCCTTCGTGGGCCTCATCCTCGGCCTCCTCAGCGACGGTGGCCTGCTCTCGTTGATTCTGGTGGTTCTCTTCGGCGCGCTGCCCTTCATGTTCGTGCTCTTCATGCGTTCGCGGCGCAGTCGCAAGCTCTCCGAGCAGCTTCCCGAGGCGCTCGAGATGATGGCGCGATCGCTGCGCGCCGGACACGCGCTGTCCAGCGCGTTCAAGATGGTGGCGACCGAGATGCCGAGCCCGGTCTCCCTCGAGTTCGGCCGGGCCTTCGAGTCGCAAGAGCTGGGCCTGCCGTTCGAGAAGGCGGTCGCCGACATGACCCGGCGGGCGCCCGATAACCAGGACCTCAAGATCTTCGCGCTCTCGGTGATCGTCCAGAAGGAGACCGGTGGAAACCTGGTCGAGATCATCGAAAAGATCGCGGACACCGTGCGCTCCCGCTACAAGTTCCAGGGGAAGCTGGCCGGTCTGACCGCCGAGGGGCGGATGTCGAGCTACATCGTCGGTGCGCTCCCCTTCATGACCCTGATCCTCATGCTGTTCGCGAACCGCCCGTACGTCATGCCCCTCTTCACCACCGATCCCGGACACATGATCCTGGCCGGCGCGCTCACCCTGTGGACGCTGGGCTTTCTCTGGATGAGAGAAATGAACAAGGTCACGATCTGATGGGCGATCTCTTTGCGGGCATCAGCACCGAGCTCATCGTGGCGGCGGTGGCCGGCGTCGTCTGCGTGGCCGCCATCGCTTTCGGGGCGCGCTCCATGTTCGGCGGACGCAACGACGAGGTGATCCAGCGGCTCGAGCGAACGACCCAGGGGATGGATCTCGGCCCCATCGACCAGAAGAGCCCCGAGAAGACCCTGGCGCGGATCGCCAGCATCCTGCGCCCCCTGGCCCGCCTCGCCAAGCCGACCCAGGGCGAGGAGCTGTCCCGCATCAACATGTCGCTGGTGCACGCCGGCTACCGCAACGAAAACGCGGTCGAGGTGTACCTGGGCGTCAAGTTGCTGCTCACGCCCATCGCGCTGCTGCTGGTCTGGCAGATCAACGCCGCCCGCGAAAAGCCCATGGAGTTCCCGATGAACTTCTGCGTGGCGCTCATCATCATCGCGTTCGCCTTCTTCCTGCCCAACATCTGGCTCTACAACAAGACCAGCAAACGAAAGCTGGCCATCGAGCAGCCCCTGCCCGACGCCATGGATCTGCTGGTCACCTGCGTGGAGGCGGGCCTGTCGCTGGACTCGGCGATGGCGCGGGTATCGCAGGAGATGGACCTCATCGCGCCCATTTTAGCGCAGGAGCTGAAGCAGACGATGTTCGAGATCCAGGCGGGCGTGAAGCGTTCGGACGCCTTTCACCGCCTCTCGAATCGGACCGGCGTCGCGGACCTCAAGTCGCTGTCCGCCATGATCATCCAGACCGAGCTGTTCGGTACCAGCGTGTCGCGCGCGCTGCGGGTTCACTCCGAGGGGATGCGGACCAAGCGCATGCAGAAGGCCGAGGAGAAGGCGGCGATGGTCTCGGTCAAGATGACGGTGCCGCTCATCCTGCTCATCCTGCCGTCGCTGATGGCCGTCGTGCTGGGACCGGCGGGCCTCATGATCATGAACTCGATGGGTGGCAAATGAGCCGGCAGATGAGGCGGCCAATGAGATCCGGGGCCGCGCGGCTCGTGCTACTGCTGGCGTTCGGCGCGCTCACGGCCTGCGCGACCGGCGGCAGCGGCGGCAAGCCCCGCACCCAGACCGACGTCGCCCGCCTGAATCTGGCGCGCGAGCTGACCGAGCGGGGCGACTGGGGACGGGCCTTCGAGCTGCTCGACGACATCCACCGCCAGCGTCCCGACGACGCCGAGGTGCTCACGCTGCGCGGTATCGTCTACCGCGAAAAGGGGCTCTTCCCCGACGCCGAGGCCGACTTGCGCGCCGCGCTGCGCGCCACCCCGAAGTCGGCCGAAACGCACGCGGCACTGGGCATCCTCTTCGACGTCCAGATGCGTCCCGACGCCGAAGCGGAGCACCGCGAGGCGGTCCGCCTGGCGCCCAACAACCCGGCCTACCTGAACAACTTGGGGTTTTCGTTGTTCTTGCGCCAGCACTTCAAGGACGCGATCGTGGAGTACGAAAAGGCGGCGCGCCTGGCACCGATGTCGCGCCGCGTCCGCACCAACATGGGGTTCGCCTACGCCGCGCAGGGGGACCTGCCGCGCGCCTCGCGCGAGTTCGCCATGGGCGGCACCGAGGCCGAGGCGAAGAACAACCTCGGCTTCGCTTACGAACGGCGCGGCGACATGAGCAACGCCTACGACCTCTACCTCGAATCGGTGCGCATCGACCCCAGCGCAGACCGCGCGCGTTCCAACCTGGTCCACGCGGCGCTCGTGCTGGGGCGCCCGGTTCCGCCCGAAGCGACGCCGCCCCCGAAACCCGTGTCCGAGGCCCAGAAACCAGAGGCGACCACCCCATGACCAAGACGACGAAAGCGACCGCAGGTAGACCTGGCAACGCGGGACCGCTGGCCATCCCGCTGGCGCTGGCGCTGATCGGATCGGCGCTCTGCGGGGGCGCCTGCAACCGCCAGCACCTGAGCTCGAACTTCGGCCTGGCCTATGGCGCCTGGTTCACCGCGCAGCACGTCCGCCACGAGCCGGCCGATTCGGAGGCCACCAAGCGGGCCCTCGGCAGCCTCGACGCGCAGGAGGCCGCCTCCGTCTCGAAGAACTACCGCAAGGCCAGCGCAGGCGGGCAGGGCGAGGCGGCCGGGCAGGCGCAGATGGTCATGATCGGCCAGACGCGCGGCGGCAACGATTCGTACACGCCGCCGCCTTCAGTTCCCGGCGGAAACTGACGAACGACCGAAAGGGGGAAAGTCCAATGCGCCTGAGGTTGGGGCGATCGCGGTCCAAGCGTCCGAGGCAACGCGGCGTCGCCGTGATCGAGTTCGCGCTGGCGCTGGTTTTCTTCGTGCCCCTGATCCTGGGAATCCTCGACTACGGCTACTACTTCTACGTCGCGGTAAATGTGGTCGAGGCGACGCGGATCGGCGCCCGACAGCTCGCGCTTCAGAACGTCGGCAACTGCGCCAACCTGGCAGCCGTGGCGGCGGCCCGGGCCCTGGCGACGGCGACGATGGCGGCCGGGCCGCCCGGTCCTGGTCCTGCGACGGTCTACATGAACAATCAGACCGGCATGGGAACGAAGACCACCGTCACGGCGAGCTGCGGTATCGTCCCTTCCAACCCCACCTGGAATTTCAAGGTGCAGGTGGATTTTCCACCTGCGGTCGGCATTCTGCGCGCCGGCATGCACCCTTCGGTCGCGGTCCCCGGTGACGTAGAGTTCAGCCAGACGGTCTACATCGGCGGGCAGTAAAATCGGCGCCGGTCGGCTTACTGGAAGAGGGTGGTCGGCCCGCCGCCGCCACCGGCTCCGCCATCGATCGTCCACGACGGGCCGGCCAGGTTCACTTCGTTGCCGACCAGCGAGCCGGTGATGTTGAAGTTCGGGCCGCCCATGTTGAGGCAGCCGAGGGGGGCGTAAAACGACCCGTGTATGGTGACGTTCGAGTTCCCGACGTTGATCGCCGGCGAGCCGCTCACGCAGTTGTCCGTCGACATACTGAATGCTATCAAATTGTCGCAACCTGCCGCCGGGATCATGTCCGTTATGGCGGCGCTACCAATATTGATGTGGCCCATGGCGAGGAACGTGACGCCAACTGCGAGGATGGCACCGCCCGTCCCGAGATCGATGTCTCCACCCGAGCAGTAGATGCCCGGGGGAACGATCGCGGTGGAGATAGGTATGGTGGGACCAGCCAGGCTGCCGTAGGTGCACGGTGGAAAGCTCGCGATGTTGTAGCCCCAAGGGTCGGGCGTGGGCGGGCCCTGTCCGATCCCAAGGGTCGGCGGAGGCCCCCGCCAAGCCGCGGGTGGGCCGCAAAGGTTGCTATTCGTGACCGAGCCGGTATCGGTGTCGCCGCCCCCGGTGAAGTCCGCCAGCGGACCGTTGCTCTGGAGGTCTCCCGTGATGGCGAAGGGCCCGCCGTTGAGGATGAGCCCGGTTGCCGATCCACAGCCGCCGCCCGCCCAGATCGCGGGCGCTCCCGGCGCCTGGCCGACGATCGCGGTGCCGGTCGTCGACTTCGATGCGAAGCCGAAGATACGTCCGAAGATGAACGGCTGCGTATGCGAGATCGCGACCTGGATCTGGCTGGCCGCGGGTAGGGTGATCGAGACAGTGTTGCCGCCCACGCCGTCGACATAGCCGTTCTGGGTCGCCATCGCGGTAGCCTGGGCGATCGCGGTGCCGTTGGACAGGCCCTTCCCACCGGCCAGCGCCGCCGAGTCGGCGACGGTTTGCAGCGAGCGCTCCTGCGTGTAGAGAAACCCGGCGTCGACGGCCAGCGCCGCCAGCCCGAACAGAAACGTC
Source organism: uncultured Myxococcales bacterium (assembly GCA_937889515.1). GTDB lineage: Bacteria > Myxococcota_A > Polyangia > Fen-1088 > Fen-1088 > JADGRB01. The sequence continues at coordinate 27,822 of CALAOV010000060.1, forward strand.
AGCGAGGCCGCCATGAGCAGCGCGACGCTGCCCCGCTCGCGGTTGTGATCGCGCACGCTGCTATCGAGAGGTGTGTTCATTCGACGGGGACCACGCTGGTCGCGGTGAGGGTCCGCGACAAAAATTTCGAATAGAAGGTCAGGAAGGCTTGGTAGTTGTACGTGATGGTCACGGTGGCGGTGTCGCCGGCGGCGCGGGCGGCGAACGCCTTCGGGGTGACGCCGTTGGTGATCGCGACCGCAACCGAGCCCGTCGACAGAGCGAGGAATGGCGTGGCGGCGACGACGGCGTTCTGGACATTGAGGGCAGCGGCCGTGCTGGTGACCGACGCCATCCGGCCGCCCACAATCGCGCCGTAGCTCATCATGCAGCGAGAGATGACCAGTCGCCCACCGTCGATCGCCCCGAACAGGAGAACCAGAAAGATCGGAAAGACCAGGACGAACTCGACGGTCGTATGCCCACGTTGACTCCGCCGGGGCCGGTGCGGGACTGAAGACTCAAGTCGCACTTCATCAGTATATCTCGGCCGATCACCGGCCGGAACTGAATCAAACGCCTGCCCGATCGAATTGGCGCTTACGATTCGGCGCTACGACGAAACGCCGGGTGGGATGTTGCGCCGCATAAGAGCGGTGGGCGCTAGAGCTCGGCATCCGACCCGCGGCGTATAATCGCGCTCCCCTTGCCCAAGGCTGGCCCGTTCACGAGACCCCGGGTTCTCCTGGCCTTGATCCTGGGCGCCGGGCTGGCGCTGCGGCTGTGGGGGATCGCCTTTTCGTCCAGCGCGCCGCTCGGCCGGCCGGACGAGGAGATCTTCTCGGTCGAGGCGATGGCGATGTTCGCTCGGCCCTGCGATCGGCTGGCGACCGGATGGCCGGACGGGTTCTTCATGATCTGGCACGCGGTCCTCCGGATGGAGCGCGCCTATTTCCACTTTCGCTATGGGGCCGGGTCCACCAGCTTGGCCTGCCTGCTCGCGGTCCGCCCGCTCGCGGTCCTCCTGCCGATGCGGATCCTCTCTGCGCTGCTCGGAACGGTGACGGCCTGGGTGGTGGGTCGGCTGGCGGCGGCGCTCGCGCCTGCGCGCGCGTGCTCGGCGGCGCTCTGGGCGACCGCGCTCTACGCGGTCAACTACCTGGTGGGTCGCGACGCGCACTTCGGCGTCAGCGATGCCGTGCTGTGCCTCGAAGTCGCGCTCACGCTCCTCGGCTGCGTCAAGGCGATGTCGCGCGGGCCCTGGTGGCTGGTGGCCGCAGCGTTTTGCGCCGGGCTGGCCTTCAGCACCAAGTACAGCGCAGCCGGGCTGGCCGTTCCCTGCATCCTTGCGGCCGGCTGGGTGCTCGCCCGTTTTCGGAACCGGGCCGCGGCGCCCGTCGCCTGCGCGATGGTGGCCGCGGTGATCGGCGTGTGGCTCTTGTCGCCGCATATCCTCACGCACGGGCACGAGCTGCGCGCCGGGCTCGCGCGCCACGCGCTGCGATACGAGTCCGACGGATCGACGCCGATCGGCTTCGTCTACTATCCGACCACCGTTTTTCCGGCGGCCTTCGGGTGGCCCGCTTGGATCCTCTGCTTGGCGGCCCTCGCCTTCCACGCCCGCCGGCGCGAATACGCGCCGCTCACGGGCTACCTGCTGGTCTTCTTCGTCGTCTTCCTGGGACCGCTGGCGCAGGTCTTCGTGCGCTACGGATCGCCGCTGGTCCCGGCCCTGGCGGCGGTGGGCGGGATCGCCGCCGCCGGGCTGGTCGAGCGTCTCTCCGAACGGGCACCGCGCGCGGTCGTCGTTCCCGCGCTGGCGCTGCTGCTGCTGGCGGCGCCCGCGGCGCACCTGGTGGCCTTCGATCGGGTGCTCGCCCGCGGGGACACGCGGGATCTCGCCCGAAGCTGGCTGGTCGATCGCGGCCCGGACAAGGTGGTCCTCACCGACGGGGCTTACGCGCACGTCCAGGCGATCGATCCCGGCCTGTCGGCGGTCTGCCGGCGCGATCTGCCCGAGCAATTGTGGCGGGCGACCCCGACGCTGCCGGCCCCGCTGGGGCCCGGGCCGGATCACCCGATCGAACCGGAGTCCTACTTCAAGAGACGCTGGCGAGGCAGCGGCATCTTTGGCCGGCCGGTGCGCGCCGGCCTGGGCGAGCCGGGATGGGAGCAGATCGCGTTTCACGGCGCCGTCCGCAACCTCTACTGGGAATCGGATCGGCACTGGGGACCCTCCGCGCTGGCGGCCCCCGGTGCGCCCGACTATCTGGTGGAGGCGCGGGGCCCGCGCGCGATCGGGATCTTGGTGGGGGCGCGACCTTCGGATCCGCCGGAGCCGCGCTGCTGGGCGCCGGCTGCGCATTTTTCGCCCGGCGCGCTCGATGCCGCCGAGTGGGACAGCTACGACGCCTTCTTGGTCCCCTTCATGCGCTTGGCAGCGGTGCAGAGACCTGGTCCGGAGATCTCCATCTATCAGAATGTCTGTCGGGGCCGCTGAGGTCAGCCAGCAACACCGCGTAGAGCGCGACCGCGGCCATCGCGTGGACGCCCAGGATCAGCCCGGCGGGCGCGGGCAGGGGAATCGGACCGGCCCAGTCGGCCAGCCGCTGTCGAGGAATCGTCAAGATCGAGAACAGCAGCCCGGCGACAATCCGGGATCGGGGTGAGCCATCGCGGGCCAGGACGGTCAGGGGGGCGAGCAGCAAGAGGACGACGTGGCTCCACCCGAGGGGGTTGAGGAGAACCGGGAGCGTGAGCCATCCGGCGAGGAGCCGCGCGTCGGAGCCCGGCGCGCCTCTTCGGCGTTGCGTCCTCCAGATTGCCGCCGCCAACAGCGCCAACGCGGACAGGCCGAACGCGGCGCGCGACAGGGCTGGCGCGGCGACCAGCGGCTGGGTGAAAGGATTGCTGGTCAGGAGCCGCGCGAAGATCCCGTCGAGCGAGGCCGTGTTGCCCAGCCAGGGCGCCCAGATCGCGGCGTTGCTCGCGCTGCCCGCGAAGAGCTGCCGCCAGGCGCCGGGGCCGAGGATGGCCAGCGAGGCGAGCGCGGCACAGCCGGTGACCGCCAGCATGGCCGCGGCGGCGCGTCGGCTTCGCATGAGCAGGAATCCGATCAGGACGGCCGGGGTGACCTTGAGCGTCGCCGCGATTCCGAACAGGGCGCCGGCGCCGCGCGGTCGCTTCGCCTCGAACGCGCGGAATCCGGCGGCCAGCAGCGCGGCCACCCAGATCGACCACTGGCCCTTCTCCAGGCAGTACAAGGTCGGAGGCCAGGCGGCGAGCCCCAGCATCAGCAGGGCGACGTGGGTCGCCTTCGGCGGGGCGTCGGGCCTCCAGATCCCGAACAGCGAGAGCGCCAGCCAGCCGAGCGCGACGACCGAGGCGGCCGCCCAGACCAGCGCGGCGGCCCCAAACGGGAGGCCGCCGAGCGGCAGCACGGCCAAGGTGGCGGTGGGCGGGTGGACGTAATACGGGGCGCCGTAAAGGGCGACCTCCGGGGCTCCGTAGCGCGCGGCCCGCCGGTTTCCATCCTCGCCGTCGTGCGACGGGCCGCGACCCTCTTCGAGGCG
>CALAOV010000061.1 GCA_937889515.1 uncultured Myxococcales bacterium
GCCAGATGTACATCCAGGTTCTGGACAGCACGTCGGGCGCGGCTCCGGCCGGCTCCTCGGCCGCCTCGGCGGGACCGCTCAAGCTCACGCCCAACGTCCTCGGCAGCCGCTACCAGGACTTCCGCGCCTATCCCGACGGCAGCGCGGCCTATCCGGCGCCGGGCAGCACCGGCACGAAAATCAAGATCCTGCGGGTCCTCAGCTGCACCAACTGAGCGCCGGCCGCTGGTGGTCCCGTTAGTGCGGGGACCAGGCGCAAAGGTGGGTATCGCCGGCCACCACGACGCGCCCCTTGACCGCGATCGGCGCGGTCCACTTGTGGACGCCCGAGCAGCCGTCGGTGCCGCTGTAGACCGTGGCGCCGCTATCGCCGTCCAGGCCCATGAGCTTGGTCCCGTTCATGACCCACACGATGGCGTTGCTCTGCCCGTCGGTGGTGGTGGCCATGGGCGAGGCGGGGAACCCCAGGCTGGCGTTGCTGGTGGCCACACACCAGGCGGCCCTCGGCACCGGTGGCGATCCGGGCGGGATCAGCACCGACATGACGACCTTCCCGGTCGGGCCGCCGGCCGGGCAGCTGGCGTTGCTGTCGGTGGTGAAGACGACGTGCATCCCGGCCGCGGTCGCGTAGGCGGCCGGCGCGGTGTGGACGATCATGCTGCCACCGCTGGCGACCACCAGATCGGCGAGCGGGGTCGTCCCGCCCAGGTTGGCCGCGTCGAGCAGGAAGAGATGCCCGTCCTTCGAGATCGCGGCGACCATGGGGGAAGGGGCGGTCAGGTAGACCGGGCTGCTGGCCCCCAGGTCGGCGTCGTTGCCGTCCATGGTCCGCCAGGTCGAGGGGTAGAAGAGGTTCTGGTTGGTGCGGTTGAACGTCGCCAGGCCGGTCAAGCGGACGACCTCCTCGCTGTCGGCGTGGGTCGAGGTTCCGGTGAGGTTGTTCCCGGTGACCGCGAAGATCCCGTTGCCGTCGGAGGCCATGCCGCCCGCGGCCCAGATGGCCTCGCCTTTCGTGCCGCCGGTGACCCAGGCGCCGGTCTGGGTGGGATCGGCCGTATTGACCGCGATCACCCAGCCCCGGTAGGTGCCGCAGTCGCCGTTGTGGCCGCCGTAGGCCACGTAGAGGATGCCGCCCACCAGCGACAGGGCGCTGCGCTGATTCTGGGGAGACGCGGTGAACGCGACGCCGCCCGAGCTGAGGGTCGAGACGTCGAGAGGCCAGCCGGCGCGCTCCGATCCGTCGTCGACCGACAGCGCGTGAATCTGGTGCGCGGTGATGGTGGTCTTGTCTCCGATCGCGCCGGCCACATAGATCGTGCGCGCCTGCGCGTCGATGACCGGCGTGCTGATGATTCCCAGCGGGCTGATGTCGCCGCAGCTCTGGCCGGTCTTGCCGGCGGGGGTGCCGATGTTGGTCATCCAGACCTTCGCGCCCGTCGTCTCGTCTAGCGCGAAGACGTTGTTGTCGTTGGTGACCGTGAAGAACGCGCCTTTGCCCGCGGGCCCGTTTTCCAGATAGAGCGGCGAGGCCCAGGTGTCGCCCGTGAAACTCGCGGCGAAGCTGGCGTCCAGCGTCAGGGTGGCGGCCGCAGCCTTGGTCAGCAGCGGTTGAAGATAGTTTCCGTCCCGCGAGGGGTGGTTGTTTCGTTCGAGGACCGAGTTATCTCCCGTGGAGGTCCCCCCGGCGCCGCCGCCGCTCCCCGCGGCCCCGGCGCCGCCGCTGTTCCCCGCGGCTCCCGCACCGCCGCTGTTCCCCGCGGCTCCGGCGCCGCCCGAGCCCGCTGCACCGCCGGACCCTTTGCTCGAGCACCCGAACGACAGGCAGGCGGCCAAAATTCCGACCGTCCAGCGTTCGATCATCTGACCACGGGCCATCACCATGCTCGCGACTCTCCAGCCAGAGGTGACCGCGTCGTCAGAAATAGGTCTTGTTCGTGGGCGCCGCGGCGCCGCCGGTGACCTGGATCGAATATCCGAAGGTCTCGTTGGGATCCCAGCCGTACGACAGCGCGGTCTTGAAGCTGCCCATCGTGACGTTGGTGATGACGACCACGACGACGTTGTTCTTGGGCGGCTTGGTCAAGGTGATCGAGGTGGCACCGCTGGCGACCGGCGGGCTGAACACGGAAGTGCCGTCGGTGGCGCGGTAGACGATCTGGGCGCGCATGTCCGGGACGGTCCCCTTGCTGCCGGCGGCGGCGGGCGTGAAGGTGACGCCCACCTGGGTGGCGCCCGAGCTGACCGTGATCGGGATGTTGTTGCGCCCGGTGTAGCGCGGCAGCTGGAGGGCACTCGTCGGCGACAGCGAGCCGTTGGTGTTGGTGGTGGCCTGATACATCTGGGCGCTGCCGTTGCGCTGGACGCTGGTCGACAGCTCCTTGAAGTCGCCCAGCGCGACGCGCGCGCTGTACTCCTGCACGAGGCACTGCACCCGGGTCTTGTCGAGGAGACGGGTCATCGTCTGCAGGATCTGCTCGGTGGTCTTGGCCTGCTCCCAGACGGCAGCGAAGAAGTGTTGCCCCACGCGCTGCGCGATGAAGAGCGGGAAGAGATCGTTGTAACGAAAGCCGGTGGTGTCGGTGAAGTAGTCGGCTGGCCCGTTGACGGTGGAGCCGTCCGCGGCGTTGATGCCGCAGCTCTCGATCGGAACGAACGGCTGCTGGTAGACCAGCGCGTCGAGGTACCCGACGTTGGAGGGCAGCGTGTACTGCGCCGCCTGGCCCGGCGTCGCGCCGTTGGCGTTCTCGGCCGTCAGCAGGATCAGGTAGTCGTTGTACGACTCCTGGATCCACGAGACCTTCTGGCCGGGAACCGTTCCGTAGGCGTTCTCGAGCACGTGGTTGAACTCGTGCGTGAGATCGTAGCGCTGGCTCTGGTCGGTCATCGCGACCGAGGTGGTCTCGACGTCGGGGTACGAGCCCTCGTAGCTGGAGTCGCCGCCCGCGTTGGGGTCGTTCGGCAGGCCGGTGTCGACGAACAGGTAGTCGATGTAATGGGTGCCGGTGACGCCGGTCGAGAAGGGCGGCAGGTGGATGTACGAGTAGCTGGTCTCGAACTTCAGATCGTTGTTGATGCGCGTGAGGATCGACATCTGCGTCGCCAGCGGGACCTGCGTCGGGCCTTGCGAGCCTTCGCTGATCAGGATGTAGCCGCCGGGGACGGTGGTGCTCGGCGTGCCGTAGGGATTGGTGCCTATCGGCGTGAGCGTCGGCGTGTCGGTCCAGGCCGCGGGCGCGGTCCCGCTGGGGACGCTCCCGTAGTTGCAATAGGGGTAGTCCGACGCGACCGTGCCGCCGGCGCCCGCCACGCCCGT
>CALAOV010000062.1 GCA_937889515.1 uncultured Myxococcales bacterium
ACGGCGCCCACCGAGATCTACACTCTTCCCCTACACGACGCTCTTCCGATCTAGAGGACGGTCATCAGCGTCGTGTAGCCGCCCGAGAAGAAGCCGCCGTAGACGCCGAGCAGGGTCGCGCCGAGATACCCGCCGAGGCGCCGGCCGCGCATCGGTGGCGGAGGCGTCGCGCCCCGCTGCAGCGCGATGAAGACCACCAGCGCGGCCATCGAGACGCCCACGACCATCTTGACCACGGTCTCGGGCAGCTTGACGGCGATGAGCGCCCCCAGCGCCGAGGTGACGAACGTGATCGCCCCCAGGGGAAGCAACAAACGTTTCTTCAGCATCCCGGCGCGCGCGAACCGCGCCGTCGCGGAGATGGTCATGAAGGTCACCGCGAACATGTTGGTTGCCACGGCTTGCCGCGGGCTCATCCCCACCGTGATCATGAGCGGCACATTGATGAGCGAGTTGCCGCCCGTGATCGCCCCCAGAGCGCCGGTGACGAGCATGAGCGCGCTCAGCAATGCGATCTGGCTGGCGGTCATTCCGGCATCCTATCCGCTCCGCGAAGGCGCCGGCGGCGCGTTGACTCATGCGACGGCCGCTATAAGTTGTTGGTCATGCCGAACGCGCCCGGGGACTGGAAGCCGCTGCCGCACGATCCCATCGAGAAGCTGAGCGAGAACCTATGGCGGGTTTCCGGGTCGCTCGCGGGCATGTCCCTGCGCCGCACGATGACCATCGCGCGGCTCGGCGGCGACCGCCTCATCCTCCACAGCGCCATCGCGCTCGACGAAGCGGCGATGAAACAGATCGAAGCCTGGGGGACGCCCACGTACCTGATCGTCCCCAACGGATTCCACCGCAAGGATGCGCCGGCGTTCAAGCGACGTTACCCGGGGCTGACGGTGCTCGGCCCCCGCGGCGCCCGCGCCAAGATCGAGAAGGTCATTCCGCTCGACGGCACGCTGGAGGACTTCCCCAAGGACCACGCTATTCGCTTCGAGCCGATCCAGGGAATCGCCGACATCGAGGGGGCGATGCTGGTCCGATCGGCCGACGGAATCACCATCGTCCTCGGCGACGTGGTGTTCAACATGGACCGCAAGCTCGACCCGGTCGGGTTTCTGATCACCACCCTCCTCGGCTCGGCCCCCGGCCCGCGCATCTCGCGGCTGGTCAAGGCGGCGCTGGTCAAGGATCGCGCGGCGCTGCGACAGGATCTCGAACGCCTGGCCGCCACCCCCGGGCTCATCCGGCTGATCGTGGCCCATGAAAAGCTGGCGCGCGGTGCCGACGCCGCCGCGACCTTGATCGCGGCGTCCACGTACCTCTGATCAGGGACAGGCCGCGGCGATGGGGGGCAGCGCGCGCCACCAGGCGGGCGTCGACGGCAGCGGCACGGTGAAGTCGACCGGCTCTCCCAGTCGCGGCGTCGCGACCGAAGCGGCGCGGAGCGCCGCCTGCCGCACCAGCGTCTCGGCCGGCTCCGACCAGGCGTGAAACCCGAGGTTGAAGGTGGCCCAGTGAATCGGCAGCAACACCTTGGCGTGCAGCGCCGCCTGCGCGTCGAGGGCGCCCAGCGGGCCGAGGTGAATGTCGCCCCAGCTCGGGTCGTACTGTCCGATCTCGAGCAGCGCGACATCAAAGGGGCCCTCGCGCAGCGCGATCTGCCGAAACGCATCGGTGCGGCCCGTGTCGCCGCTGAAGAAGAGCCGGTGGCGCGGGCCCACCAGCGACCAGGAGGTCCAGAGCGATCCAACCCTCCCGGGGAAGCCGCGCCCATTGAAATGCCGCGACGGCGTCGAGACCAGGCGAAGGCCGGCCGGCAGCGTCGCGCTCTCCCACCAGTCGTGCTCTACGATCTGCGCGGCCGGGACGCCCCAGGCGCGCAGGTGGCCGCCGATCCCCAGTGGCACGTGAAACGGTACGCCGCGCGCCGCCAGCGCGCGCACCGTCCCCATGTCGAGGTGGTCGTAGTGCTCGTGCGAGATGAGGACCGCGTCGAGATGCGGCAGATCGGCCAGCGCAAGCGGCGGCGGATGGAAGCGCCGGGGGCCCACCCAGCGCGACGGCGAGGCGCGCTCGCCCCACACGGGATCGGTCAAGATGGTCGCGCCGTCGATCTCGATGAGGGTCGTCGAGTGCCCGAGCCAGGTGACGCGCAGCCCGGAAGCGCTGGCCGTCCCGAGACGCACGGCCGCATCCGTCACGAGCGGCAACGGACAGCTCGGAACCCGCATCTCCCGCCCAAAGGCCCAGTGCTTGAACGAGGCCCAGGCCGACCCGGCCGACATCACGGAGGTCGGTTCGTCGTCTTGGAATTTCCCGTCGACGAAATGCGGCGACGCGCGCATGCGGGCCAGCGTGCCCGCGTCGGGGACGCCGCCGAACGCGCGGAAGTGCTCGGTCGAGATGAAGGTCAACGCCAGGAGCACGCCCGCGACGACCGCCATCCCGACGACGAGGCGCCGAAACCGCCGCAGCCATCGGCCCGCCAAGCCCAACTCGATTTGCCGGGCCTTAATGGGAGCCTTTTTCGACGTGCCCCCCGAACTGGTAGCGCATCGCGGAGAGGACCCGGTCGGCAAAGCCCGCCTCGCCGCGCGAGCTGAATCGCTCGAAGAGCGCCGCCGCCAGCACGTGCGCCGGCACACCCTCGTCGATCGCCGCATCCAGCGTCCAGCGCCCCTCGCCCGAGTCCGACACGCGGCCGGAGAACTTCTCCAGCTTCGAATCGCTGGCCAGCGCCGCGGCGGTCAGATCGAGCAACCACGAAGCGATCACGCTGCCGCGGCGCCAGACCTCGGCGATGTCGCCCAGCGCCAGGTCGTACTGGTAGTACTCGGGGTTTCGCAGCGGCGTCGTCTCGGCGTCCGCCACCTGGGCCTGCTTGCCGACGCCGGCGTGCCGCAGAATATTCAGCCCCTCCGCGTAGGCCGCCATGAGGCCGTACTCGATCCCGTTGTGGACCATCTTGACGAAGTGGCCGGCGCCGCTCGGGCCGCAGTGGAGATAGCCCTGCTCGGCGGTCCCCTGCCCCTCGCCCACCTTGCGCCCGGGCGTCGCCGGTAGATCGCCCTTCCCCGGCGCCAGCGTCGCGAACAGCGGATCGAGGCGTTTGACGACCTCCGGCTCGCCGCCGATCATGAGGCAGTAGCCGCGCTCGAGACCCAGCACCCCGCCGCTCGTTCCGCAGTCGACGTAGTGCAGGCCGGCCGCCGACAGCCGCTTGGCGCGATCGACGTCGTCCCGATAGTACGAGTTGCCGCCGTCGACGATGGCGTCGCCCGGCGAGAGCTTGGCAGCGAGCTCCGCCAGCGTGGCATCGACGACCGCCGCCGGGACCATCAACCAGATCACCCGCGGCGACGTCAGCTTGGCCAGGAAGTCGTCCAGCGAAGCCGACCCCACCGCGCCCTCTTTCGCCATCGTGCCGACTGCGTCGGCCGAGACGTCGCGGACCACGCAGGTGTGTCCGCCCCGCATCAACCGCCGAACCATGTTGGCGCCCATGCGCCCCAGCCCGATCATACCGATCTGCATCTCCGTCTCCTCCTTTTTGAGCGAACGTGCCGAATCGTAGCGCCGAGGTATACTGCCGCCATGCATAAAACTATGGCGATCGTTCTGCTCGCTCTCGCGGCCGGATGTAGCAGCTCCTCGAGCAACCCCGACGGTTCTGGCGGCACCGGCGGACAGGCCACCGGCGGCACCGGCGGACAGGCCGCCGGCGATGCCGGCACCTTCACGCTTAAGATGGAGAATTACCTGACTTGGTGCACGGTCACGGAGCAAGGCACGCCGGAGGGAACCACCGCGCTCGTGACCATGACCTTCCCGGCGGGAACCGTGGTGAACCTGATCGGCGCCGCCGCCAGCGACGCCTTCGTGTGGGACTACTGGCGCGGCACCGACGGCGACACCGGCGCGGCGCATGACACCAACATGACGACCACCGTGACCATGACCAAGGACAAGACCGTCCAAGCCTGCTGTCCCTTCGCCGTCGAAGCGGGCCTCCCCACCCCCTGCGGGGCGCCGAGTTAGACCGAGGTCACGCAGCTGTTCGGGAGTGGCTGCGGCCGGGCTGGACGGCGGCGATGAAGGTGATCTTGGGGTTGTCGGCAACCGCCTGGTTCAGGGCCCAGTCGCTGTCGAACAGAATGAGGGGGCGGTCCTCCACGTCGAGGACGCAGGTGGTGTGGCCCGGGCGCTCGAACCGGTTCGGTTCGAAAGCGCCCTCCACCCAGCGGGCGTGCTTGTAGGGAAGCCCGGTCAGGTTGATGTGGACACCGTACTCCGACAGCAGGCGGTGCTGGATCACCTCGAACTGCAGGACACCGACCGCGCCCAGGATCGGATCGCGCGACAGGCGGTTGCGATCGAAGAAGAGCTGCACCGCCCCCTCTTCCGAGAGCTGTTCGAGGCCGGTCTTGAGCTGCTTGCGCTTCATGGGATCCTTGAGCGCCGCGATCACGAAGTGCTCCGGTGAAAAGCGCGGCACCCCTTCGAACTCGAACTTGGCGCCCTGAACCAGTGTGTCCCCGATGCGCAGCGCCCCGCCGTCCCACACCCCCAGGATGTCGCCGGCGTAGGCCTCGTCGACCTGGGTCCGCTCCTGCCCCAGGAATTGCACGGTCCGGCTCATCACGAACGGCCGCCCGGTGCGCGCGTGCTCGACCTCCATGCCGCGCACGAACTTCCCCGAGCAGATCCGCACGAACCCGATCCGGTCCCGATGGCGGGGATCCATGTTCGCCTGGATCTTGAAGACGAAGGCGGAGAACTCGCTGGCATCCGGCAGCAGCGTGCCCGTCGAGGTGACCCGCGGCCGCGGCGGCGGCGCCAGCTCGACGAACTGATCGAGGAACGGCTCGATCCCGAAGTTGGTCATCGCGCTGCCGAAGAAGACCGGCGACAGCTTCCCGGCCAGGAACGCCTCGCGATCGAAGGCGTGGGTCGCGCCTTCCAGCAGCGCCACCTCTTCCTGCAGCTCGGTGAACGCCCGCTCGCCCAGCGCCTCGCGGATCTCGGGATCGTCGATCGCGCAGGTCGACATGGGGGCGCGGTTCGATCCGGCGTGGACGCGCTCGAACCGGAGCACCTCGCGGGTGGTACGATCGTAGACGCCCACGAAGCTCTGGCCCGAACCGACCGGCCAATTGAGCGGCGTGCAGGGGATCCCCAGCACCTGCTCGATCTCGTCCAGCAGCTCCAGCGGCGGCCGGCCCACCCGGTCGAGCTTGTTCATGAAGGTGACGATCGGGATGCCACGCATCCGGCAGACGGCAAACAGCTTGATGGTCTGCGGCTCGACGCCCTTGACGCTGTCGATCAACATGACGGCCGAGTCGGCCGCCGCCAGTGTCCGATAGGTGTCCTCGGAAAAATCGTTGTGGCCCGGGGTGTCCAGCAGGTTCATGTGGCGGCCCGCGTACTCGAACTGCAGGACGCTGGTGCTGATCGAGATGCCGCGCTGGCGCTCGAGCTCCATCCAGTCGCTGGTGATCTTGCGACCGCTCTTGGCCCCCTTGACCGACCCGGCCAGGTGGATCGCGCCGCCGTAGAGCAGCAGCTTTTCGGTCATGGTGGTCTTGCCCGCATCCGGGTGCGAGATGATGGCGAAGGTCCGCCGCTTGGAGACTTCTCTGCTGATGGGGGTCGTCATCGGGGCGCCGAGCGCCCCAGTATACGGACAGTCGGGCCCCGAGGCGCGGTACTGTCACCGGCGATGCCCCGGACCGAGAGCGCCGCGCACCGCTGCCCCGCCTGCCGGATGCACCTTACGCTCTGCATCTGCGCGCTGATCCGGCCGATCGCCACCCGCACCCAGGTGGTCCTGATCCTCCACCAGCTGGAGCAGGACAAGCCCACCAACACCGGCCGGTTGGCCGCCCGCTGCCTCGACAATTCGCGGGTGATCGAGTCCGGCGCCGGCGGCCATCACGCCCCCGAGCCGGACGCCTCCGGGGCCTGGACGGCGCCCGGAACCCAGGCCCTGCTGCTCTTCCCCCACCCCGAGGCGCGCCCGCTGGAAGACTGGCGTGACTCGCCGCGACGGATCACGTTGGTCGTCCCCGACGGCACCTGGCGCCAGGCAAAAAAGGCGCGCCGCCGGATCGCGGGTCTCGCAGAGCTCCCCTGCGTCGGCTTGCCGGCCGCCGGTCCTTCGAGCTACCGGCTGCGCCACGCCGCGCGTCCGGACCGCCTGGCCACCATCGAAGCGATCGCGCGGGCACTGGGGATCCTCGAAGGCCCCGAGGTGCAACAACAGCTCGACTACATCTTCCGGGTCATGGTCGACCGAACGCTCTGGACCAACGGCCGCATCGCGACGGAGGCGGTGACCGGCGGCATCCCGGCCGGCATCCGATCGCACGATCCGCTGGGCATCGGGTAGCATGTCGCCTATCGATCCTGGAGGCCCCCAGATGAACATTCTCGTCGTCGATGTCGGCGGCACCCACATCAAGGTGCTGGCGACCGGACACGCGACCAGGCGCCAGCTGCCCTCGAGCCCGACGCTGACCGCGGCGCAGATGGTGAAGGCGGTCAAGGCGCTCACCGCCGACTGGACCTACGACCGGGTCACGATCGGGTTTCCCGGACCGGTGCAGCACGGCCGGATCGTCGCCGAGCCGACCCACCTGGGTGGCGGCTGGTTGCGCTGCGATTTCGAGCGTGGCTTCGGCGCCCCCGTGAAGCTGATCAACGACGCCGCGATGCAGGCGTTCGGCAGCTACCGCCGGGGGAGCATGCTGTTCCTGGGCCTCGGCACCGGGCTGGGCTCGGCGCTCATCGTCGACGACGTCATCGTCCCCCTGGAGCTGGCGCACCTGCCGTACAAGAAGAACGGGACCTACGAGGACTACGTGGGCCTGCGCGGGCTCGAACGCTGCGGCAAGAGAAAATGGCGGCGGAATGTCTTCGACGTCGTGGCGCGCCTCAAGGTGGCGCTGCAGGCCGAGGACCTGGTGCTGGGGGGCGGCAACGTCAAGCTCCTCGATCGCCTTCCGGAGGGCGCGCGGCGGGGCAATAACACCAACGCGTTCAAGGGCGGGTACCGGCTCTGGACGCGGCCGCCGCTCGCTACGAGCTGACCCCGTGCGGACCTTCGCGGCGACGCTCCTCTGCCTGCTGCTCCTGGCACGACGATCGGTCGCCGAGGGGATCCCCACGGCCGCGGCGCTGTACCAGCAGCAGAAGAAGAGCGTCGCCCTGGCGGTGACGCTGGAAGCCTTTTGTCCGATCGCGGGCGCGGGTGCGCTCTACGCGGGAGAAGACGACAAGGCGACGGTGCTCGCCATCATCAGCACCGTGAGCGCGGGCGCCGCCGTCGGCTCGCTGCTCTATCTCATCCATCTCGATCACCAGAGCCCGACCGGCGTCGATCACGTCGTCAACGACGTCGAGACCGGCGGCGCCTGGACGGTCCTGGTGGCGGGCGGCCTCATCTATCTGCTGACCCGGATCTCGGGCCTGTCGTTCGCGCCCGACGCCGTGGGGACGTTCAACCTCGACCTGCAGCAGCGGCTCGGCGTCCCGCCCACCGAGCCGCTGGTGCCGTTTCACGCCCAGATCACGGGCGCGTCGCTGATCTGGCGGTTCTAGGCGGCGTGCACCAATGAAGTTGGTCGGCTGGTGGAGAGACGTTTCGATCTCCAAGAGGCTCTCCTTCGTGGTCGGGATCATGGCCTTCCTGATCATCGGCGAGCTTTTGACCCTGCGGTTCGCCATGCACACCCTGTCGGCCGCCCGGGCATTCGTGGGGGGCGAGGGGCTGTGGTCGAAGTCCCAGAAGAACGCCGCCATCAGCCTCCAGCGGTACGGGCGCACCAAGGACGAGGCCGACTTCCGATCCTTCGTCGGCTACATGGAAGTGCCCGAGGGCGATCACCAGGCCCGCCTCGAGCTCTTCAAACCATCCCCGACCCTCTCGGTGGTTCGGGAAGGCTTCCTGCGCGGCCGGATTCACGCCGACGACATCGATCCCATGATCGATCTCCTGCGGCGCTTCTACTGGACCAGCTACCTGTCGCGCGCGATCGCCATCTGGACCGACGCCGATAACTTGCTGACCGAATTCAAGGCCGCCGGGCTCGCCTATCACGCGGCCGTCGTCGCCGACGACCAGGCGACGGTCTCTGCGCGGATGTCCGACATCAAGCGTCTCAACGAGGGCCTCACCGTCCTCGAGGACGAGTTCTCGTACGTCCTGGGAGCCGGCTCCCACTGGATCGAGCGCCTGGTCTTGACCCTGCTGTCGATGGCTGTCCTCACGGTGGAGAGCATCGGCCTCACCCTGACCTTTCTGACCAGCCGATCGATCTCGCGCGGCCTCCACGACCTCAACCGGACCGCGATGCAGATCGGTCAGGGAGACTTTTCGGCAACGGTGGTCCCCCGCTCGCGCGACGAGATCGGACAGCTCGGCCGCTCGGTGAACCAGATGGGCCAGATGCTCCAGCGCTCGTATTCCGATCTGGAGGTGCGGGTCGAAGCGCGCACGCTCGAGCTCGTAGGTACCGTCCGCGAGAACGCCAGGCTCTATGAACTGGCCCAGCAGGCCATCCGGGACCGAGAAGACTTCTTGTCGATCGTTTCCCACGAGCTCAACACGCCGCTCACCTCGCTGAAGCTCCAGATCGAGATGGCCCGGCAGAAGGTCGATCGGGTCGAGCGGACCGACCACCCCGACTGGCCCCTGGAGGCGATCGACAAGGCCTTGAGCATCTCGGAGAACCAGATCGTGCGTCTGAGCCGCCTGGTCGACGATCTGCTGGACGTGGCGCGCATCAAGGCCGGGAGGCTGACCTTCACCTTCGAACGGCTGAACCTGAGCGATACCGTCCAGGAGGTCGTGGGGCGATTCGGGGATCAGCTCAGCCGGGTCGGGAGCGTCGTGACGACCGAGATCGAAGCGGATATCATCGGCGCGTTCGATCAGACGAGGATCGAACAGGTCCTCGACAACCTCCTCACCAACGCCATGAAGCACGCGGCGGGAAAGCCGGTGAAGGTCTCACTTCGCCGCGTCGACCAGAGCGCGACCCTGGAGGTCGAGGACCGGGGGCCCGGGATACCCGAGGACAAGCAGCCCACGATCTTCGAACGCTTCGAGCGGGGCGCCTCCCGGCAGTCGGTCGATGGCCTGGGTCTGGGCCTCTTCATAGCGAAGCAAATCGTCGTCGGCCAGGGTGGGTCGATCCAGGTGCAGGGTCGTCCGGGAGAGGGCGCGCGATTCATCGTCACGTTGCCGCTGCTCCGCCCGCCCGTCTGATGACGCCGTCGTCGATCCAGCGTGCGAGAAGCTCGAACGCCCGGTGCGCGGCAGCCTCCACCTCGGTGCCCTCCGAGACCTGCGCGCAGACGGCTGCGAAGGAAGCGCCGGCGCCCAGGAGGGGCAGACAGGCGACCTCGTCCGGGTCGACCACCCGGTGAAAGACGGTGAGCCGCTGTCGCCAGACCAGGATCGTCTGTGCCGATTTCGGCGGATCGCCGGGCGGAGGACCCTCATCCGTGCGGGCCTCGAGCGTGCGCCAGAGCGCCGCGATCGCGTACTCGGCGTGCAGCACCGCGTGGCAGGGGACGGCCCGCAGCGCCAGCTCCGGCAACGACGCGGGCGGCAACGCTCGGACCTGGTCGAGCGTCAGCGCTTCGGCGTCGGGGCCGTCGAAGAGCTCGAGCCGCAGCCGTTCCAGCCGGGCCAGCTCGGACAGCCAGGGGCGATCCTCGGCCAGCGGGTGCGTCGCCAGAAAGTCCGGTAGCCGCGCGCCCACCTCGCGCAGCGATGGATGGGCCGGCCGGCAGGCCAGCAGGTAGTCGGTGACCAGATTGTGGAAGGCGTCGGCGCCCATCAAGGTCACGATCTTCGCGTACTCGTCGGCGAGGACCTCGAGGATCCGGAAGAAGTACATGTTGGCGTAGACGTCGACCCGCTCGATGGCCGAGAGCTGCCCGGAAGACCGGACGACCGTCTCGAGATCCCCCGGCGCGCGACTGAGCTCCGCCAAACGCTTCGCCACGCCTTCGGGCGCGGTTATCAAATCGTAAAGCTGCGCCTGGACGTCGGCGAGCCGATCAGCGGGCATGCGCCAGCACCTCCGCTTCGATGGCCGCTGCCTGTCGAGACTCCGCGATCACCTCGGCCAGCGGCGGAATGTCGTCGTCTCGCTCGATCAAGGTGGAAAGGGCGCCGAACCGCCGCACGGCCGAGCGATAGAGCGCCCACACGCCGTCGCAGACCGGATGATCGTGCGTGTCGAGCAGGTGCGTCCCCTCGTCCCGGTGTCCCGCCAGGTGGATCTGCTTGACCCGATCGACCGGGATGCCGGCCAGGAACTGCGCCGCATCGAACCCGTGGTTGCGGGCGCTCACGAAGACGTTGTTGACGTCGAGCAACAACCCGCAGTCGGCGCGCCGCGCCAGCTCGGACAAAAATTCCCACTCCGTCAGCGTCGAATGCGCGTACTCCAGGTAGCTGGAGACGTTCTCGATCAGGATCCGGCGCCGCAGCCGCTCCTGAACCATCTGGACCCGACGGACGAGGTGCGCCAGCGCCTCCTCGGTGAAGGGCAGCGGCCACAGGTCGTGACCGGTGTGGCCGCCGAAGCTGGACCAGCAGAGGTGGTCGGAGATCCAGGCCGGGTCGATCTCGGCCGCCAGCGCCGCCAGGCCGGTCAGGTATTTTTCGTCGAGCGGATCGACCGAGCCCAACGACAGCGACACCCCGTGCAGCACGATCGGATACTGTGCCCGCACCCGCCGCAACACCGCCCGCGGGTTCCCCCCCGCCACCATGAAGTTCTCGGTGATCACCTCGAACCAGTCGACCGCCGGGAGCGTCTCGACCACCTCCGCGTAGTGCGGCGGGCGCAGCCCGATCCCGTGTCCGAGATATGGAAACTCTTCCGCCATGCGTGCCCCTGCCCCCGCCGGCCGAGACCGGCGGGGTACAGGCACCGACAAGCTTACTTCTTGTCCGCGTCGCCGGCCGGTACGACGGTGCCGCCTTTGGCCGAGCACTTCTTCTCGGACATCTCCATCCAGCCCTTGCCCTTGCAGCCGTTCTGGCCCTTGCAAGAGTTGTCGGCCCCCTTGCAGCCGCCTTTGCCCTTGCAGGCGTTGACGCCCGCACAGTGGACGCCGGCGTCCTTCGCCGAAGCGATCATCGGCGCGGCGGTAGTGAACAATCCGGCGACGGCGGCTGCGATCAATGCACCCTTGGCACCCTTGGTGGTCATGCGAATCTCCTCGGTCGGTTGGTTGGGCTCGGCCCGCGCGCCGGATGACCCGAGCGAACGACCCCAGCCTCTGTCTCCGCGGTTCTACGCACGCCGCCCGAAGCGGTTACGGCGAAACCGGAGAGACCCGAGCGGGCGGAGAGAACCCGACCGAGGGAGCGGCTCTTACGCCTTCTTTTCGTCCGCCTTCTTCTCGTCGTCTCCGCCGGGAAGGTCGTTCACCGAACGGATGCTGCGGATGTCCTTGCGGGCCGCCTTCCAGGCCTTCTGGACGATCCAGGAGAGTGAACGATCCTGACGAGTCGCTTCGTCGCCAATCTCCTTCAGCATTTCTTCCGGGAAATAGAGACTCTGCTTTCGCTTGTCGCTTTCGCTCATGGCGACAGGATACCGCGAGATCCCGGGCAGAGGCGAGCACAAGCCCGCGGACCGTGCCAGACTGGTCCCCATGTCCCAAGACACCTGCTCGCATATGGGTACGATCGCGTCCCACGTGCGGCCGCACACCAAGGGCTGCGAGGAATGCCTGGCCATGGGCGACAGCTGGGTTCACCTGCGGCTCTGCATGGCCTGCGGCCACGTCGGCTGCTGCGACGACTCCAAGAACAAGCACGCCACCAAGCACTTCCGGAAGGTGGGCCACCCGCTCATCCGCTCGCTCGAGCCGGGCGAAGGCTGGGGGTTCTGCTTCGTCGACGACCTCTTCATCGAGTCGCTGCCGATCCCACGCTGAGGAGGGGCGGCGCTCGGGCCGCTACAGCTCCTGCAGGACCTTGTGGATGAGCTGCACGCAGATCGAGCCCTCGCCGACAGCGGAAGCGACGCGCTTGACGCTGCTCGAACGGACGTCGCCCACCGCGAAGATGCCCGGCAGGCTGGTCTCGAACAGGCGCGGCGGACGGGGGAGGGCCCAATGCGCCGCCTTGAGCTCGTCGGGGTTGATGTCGAAGCCGGTCTTGACGAACCCTTTGTCGTCGAGCGCGACGCATCCGCCCAGCCAGGCGGTGTTCGGACTGGCGCCGGTCATCAGGAAGATGTGCCGGATCGGGTGGGACTCGACCGCGCCGGTGTCGAGATTTCGCCAGCGCACGCTCTCCAAGTGATCGTCCCCCTCCAGCGCGTCGAGGACGGTGCGGGTGCGCAGATCGATCTTCGGGTTGTCCGTGATCCGGTCGATGAGGTAACGCGACATCGTGTCGGACAGCGTCGGGCCGCGCACCAGCATGTGCACCCGCGCCGCGGTCTGCGACAGATAGGTGGCGGCCTGGCCGGCGGAGTTGGCGCCGCCCACCACGACGACCTCCTCGCCGCCGCAGACCTGCGCCTCGACGAAGGTGGCGCCATAGTAGACGCCCACGCCTTCGAAGCGCTCGCGCCCTTCCAGCTCCGGCTTGCGATATTCGGCACCGCTGGCGATGAGCACGCACTTGGCCCGGACCGCGTCGCCGCCCGCCAGAACCACCTCGTAAGGTCGCGTCGCGCAGCGCACCCCGACCACCGTGCGGGCGATCGCGATCTCCGCCCCGAACTTCTCGGCCTGCGAGCGCGCCCGGCCCGCCAACGCTTGGCCGGAGATGCCGGTGGGAAACCCCAGGTAGTTTTCGATGCGCGAGCTCGAGCCGGCCTGGCCACCCGGCGCGTTTCCTTCCAGCACGATCACGTCGAGGCCCTCCGAGGCCGCGTAGACCGCCGCCGCCAACCCGGCGGGCCCGGCGCCGATCACGGCCACGTCCCGGACAACCGCGGGATCGAGTGCCACGGTGAGGCCGATGCAGGCGGCCAGCTCCTCGACGCTGGGATTGCGCAGCACGTCTTTTCCGCGGCAGATCGTGATGGGGACGTCTTTGACCCCGACGTGAAAACGATCGAGCAGCACCTGCACGTCGGGATCGACCTCGACGTCGACGTAGCTGTATGGGTGGCTGTTGCGGGTGAGGAATTCCTTGAGGTGCAGCGTGCCGGCCGAATGCTGGGAGCCGATGAGCAGCGTGTCGCCCTGGTGGCTCGCGATGAGGCTCATGCGCCGCAGGATGAAGGCCCGCATGATGATCTCGGAGAGCTCGGCGTCGCGCTGGACCAGCTTGCGAAAGGCGGCGCGGTCGAGCACCGTGATCTCGCCCGCGTCGCGCACCCGGTCGCGCACCTGGCTGCTGCGGCCCGACAGCATGTTGATCTCACCGGAGAACCCGCCCGTCTCGTGGAGCGTCATCAGATCTTCGCGGCCGTCGATCGGCCGCAGGACCTCGACGGTTCCCGAGAGCACCACGAAGAACGGCGCGTTCTGCTCCCCCGGCTCGAGCAAGATCTCGCCGGCCTGCACCGCCCGCCGCTGCCCCAGCGCCGCGACGCGCCCGATCTGCGCCTCGGTCAAGACCGGGAACATCTGCTGCCGCCGGCCTAGATAGACGTCGTCCATGGTCTCGCCGGGGTGACGCTAGCGCGAAGAGCGGCCACAGGCCACGCGTCCGCGCACTGAAGTAGACTGCCACGCCGCCGATGGTCGACGCTTCTCCCATTCTCCAGCTGGTCTCGGTGAGCAAGCGCTACGGCGCCGCCACGGCGCTGGCGACGACCACGCTCGACGTCGGCGCGGGGGCGACCACCGTGCTCATCGGGCCGAGCGGATGCGGCAAGACCACCTTGCTGCGTCTGATGCTGGGCCTCATCGCGCCGGACGCGGGGCAGGTGCTGTTCCGCGGAGCGGCGATGACCCCCCACAACATCCGCGGCCTGCGGACGCACATGGGGTACGTGGTGCAGGACGGCGGCCTCTTCCCGCACCTGACCGCCGCCGACAACGTCTGCCTGATGGCGCGGCACCTCGGGTGGCCGCGCGCGAAGACGAATCAGCGGCTGGCGGAGCTCGGGGATCTGGTGCGTCTCCCGGCCGAAACGTTGGCCCGGTACCCCGCCGAGATGTCGGGGGGTCAGAAACAGCGGGTTGGGCTCATGCGCGCGCTCATGCTCGATCCCGAGCTGCTGTTTCTCGACGAGCCGCTGGGCGCGCTCGATCCGCTGGTGCGCGCCGAGCTGCAGGACGATCTGGCGGCGATCTTCTCCAAGCTGGCCAAGTCTGTGGTGCTGGTGACCCACGATCTCGCCGAGGCGGCCTTCTTCGGACAGGTGATCGTCCTGCTGCAGTCGGGCCGAATCGTGCAGCGGGGCAGCATCGAAGATCTGGTGCGGCGCCCCGCCGATCCGTTCGTCACCCGGTTCGTGAACGCGCAGCGCCACTTCGACGTCCGGACGATCGGGGCGCCCGCATGAGCACGCGTGCGCGACCGCGTCGCCGGTTGCCGCTGGCCGCCGGCGCTCTCGCCGTCGTCCTGGCGGCGGCGCCGAGCGCGCTTCCTGAAACTCCGCCCGGAAACCTGGTGCGCGTCGGCTCCAAGGCCTTCACCGAGTCGGTCATCCTGGGTGAGATCGCCACCCAGACGGCGCGGGCCGCCGGCCTCCCGGCCGAGCACCGTTCCGGTTTCGGGGGGACGCGCCTCGTCTGGGACGCGCTCTTGCGGGGCGCGATCGACGTCTACCCCGAATACACCGGCACGCTGGTGCAGGAGATTCTGGCCGGCGCGCCCGGCGCCGACGCCCCTGGCGCCGACACCCCTTCCGGGGCCTGGCTGACCAAGACCGTCGCCGCGCGCGGGATCGGAATCCTCGGGCCGCTCGGCTTCAACAACAGCTATGCGGTGGGCGTCCGGCGAGATCTGGCCACGCGTCTCGGCCTGCACCGCGTTTCCGACCTGCGCGCGCACCCGGAGCTGCGCTTCGGGTTCAGCAACGAGTTCATGAGCCGGCGGGACGGCTGGCCGGCGCTGCGCGATCGCTACCGCCTGCCCCAGACCGACGTGAAGGGGATCGACCACGATCTCGGCTACCGCGGGATCGCCGGTGGCGCCATCGACGCCCTGGATCTCTACGCGACCGATCCCGAGATCAGACGCTACGACCTGCTGGCGCTCGAGGACGATCTTCAGGTATTTCCCCGCTACGACGCCGTGCTGCTGTACCGGCTCGATCTGGCGGAACGTTCCGGCGCCGCGCTGGCGGCGCTGGGCCGGCTGACGGGACGGATCGACGCGCCCACCATGGCCGCCATGAACGCGCGCGCCAAGCTCGATCGCGTTGCAGAAAGCCAGGTCGCCGCGGATTTTCTACAGACCTCGCTGGGCCTGTCGGTCCCCCGACCCGCGCCGCCCGGGATCGCCCGCACTATCCTGCGCCGCGCCGTCGAGCATCTGCAGCTGGTGGCCCTCTCGCTGCTGGCGGCGATCCTGGTGGCGGTGCCGCTGGGCATCTTCGCCGCGCGCCGGCCGCGCGCCGGCCAGCTGGTGCTCGGCGCCGTCGGCGTGATCCAGACCATCCCGTCGCTGGCGCTGCTGGTGTTCATGATCCCGCTGCTGGGAATCGGCGCGCTGCCGGCGATGGTGGCGCTCTTTCTGTACAGCCTGCTGCCGATCGTCCGCAACACGCACGCCGGCCTGACCAACATCCCGCCCGCGTTGCGTGAATCCGCCGAGGCGCTGGGCCTGCCGCCCGGCGCGATCCTGCGCCGGATCGATCTGCCGCTGGCCAGCCCGCTGATCCTGGCCGGTATCAAGAGCGCGGCGGTGATCAACGTCGGCACCGCCACCTTGGGCGCGCTCATCGGCGCGGGGGGATTCGGCCAGCCGATCTTCACCGGCATCCGGCTCGACAATGTCGGCCTCATCCTGCAGGGGGCCGTGCCCGCGTCGGTGCTGGCGCTGCTGGTGCAGGGGATTTTCGAGATCGTGGAGCGCCGAATCGTCCCCCGCGGATTGCGGCTTCGCGAGAAGGCCTAACCGCCCGGACCGGCGTATCCTCTGGGTCATGAGATCGCCCGCGCGTCTTCGACCGCCTTCCGATTGGAAGCTTCTCGATCGGGACGGGTTCGTGGTGCACGTCGACCCGCTGGAGCAGTCGGCGCTGTCCTTCGCGCTCTCCGTGGCCGCCGGCCTGGACGGCCGCCCGCGCCGACTCGACGCGCGTTACCTCTACGACGCCGCCGGCTCGGGACTGTTCGATCGGATCACGGCGCAGCCCGAGTACTACCTGACGCGCGCCGAGGATCGCCTGCTGGCCACCCACGCCCGCGCGATCCGCGAGGTGGCGGGGCCGGGAACGCTGGTCGAGCTCGGCTCGGGCGCCTCGCTGAAGACCGAGCGGCTGCTCGACGCCTGGTGCGCCGCCGGCCCGGCCGCCTACGTTCCGGTGGAGGTCGACCTGCACGGCCTCGAACGGGCCTGCGCCGGTCTCCGGCGCCGATATCCTTCGCTGCCCGTCGAGGGTCTGGCCGCCAGCTACGAGCGGGCCCTCCCCCTGCTGCCCGCCGCATCGCCCATGACCCTGGCGTTTCTGGGATCGAGCCTGGGCAATCTGGGCTGGCAGGAGGCGCCGGAGTTTTGCCAATCGGTCGCGGAGATCCTGTCGCCGGGCGATCACTTCCTCGTCGGGCTCGACCTGGTCAAAAAGCCGGCCACGCTGGAGGCGGCCTACAACGACGCCGCCGGCGTGACCGCGGCGTTCACGCGCAACCTGTTCGCCCGCATGAACCGCGAGCTCCTGACCGACATCTCGCCGGGCGCGATCGAGCACGTCGCGTTCTACGATTCCGACCGCGAGCGGATCGAGATCTACGCGGAAGCGCGCCAGGAGCTGCGGATCCACATCCCGGCGATCGCGCGGGAGTTCCGGATCGCGCGCGGCGAGCGGATCTTGACCGAGATCAGCCACAAGTTTCGGCGGGCGGCGACCATCGCGACCGTCGAGCGGTTCGGGTTTCGTCTGGTCTGGACGGATCGGAGCCCCGCCAACGCAACCCAGGCCCCGGCCCCGGGTGCCACCGACGACAATCAATTCGGCCTCTTTCTGTTCCGCAAGCTCCCGACACCGGCCCCAGCCACGGCGGGTCCCCGCGTGCCGCGCGCGGCCGCCGCGCTGCTGGCGGAGACTCGAGCCCGCACGCTGGAGATGGTGGCGCCCCTCACCGACGAGGATCTGCAGCGGCAGCACAGCCGTCTCATGAGCCCGATCGCCTGGGACCTCGGGCACATCGCGCACTTCGAGGAGCTTTGGCTGCTGCGCGACAGCGACGACGCCAGCCCCGACGGGGAGCGCGACGCGGTCTACGATCCGCTGGCGACCCCGCGGGCGCGCCGCGACGAGCTGGCCCTGCCGTCGGTGGCGACCATCCGCCACCGGCTCTTCGAGGTCCGCCGGAGCGTCGAGGTGCGCCTCGCCTCGCCCCCCGGCAGGCCGACCTCGTCCCTGATGCAGGCGGTGCGGGCCGACGGGATCGACTTCAACCTGGTCGCGCAGCACGAGGCGCAACATCAGGAGACCATCCTCCAGGCCATCGCGCTGCGCGAGGACCTCGACTACCGCCCCCCCTTCGCGGGCGAGCCGGCGCTGCCGATCGGCTCCCACCCGCCGCTCGAGAGCGTACTCTTGCCCGGCGGTGCGTTCGTGATGGGCACCGACGACCGCCTCTGGGCCTACGACAACGAGCGGCCCGCGCACCGGGTCGACCTGCCCGACTTTCGCATCGACGCCTGTCCGGTGACGAACGGTCGGTACCTGGCGTTCATCGAGGACGGCGGCTACACCCGCCGCGAGCTCTGGTCCGAAGCGGGCTGGAGCTGGCGACGGGCGACCGGCGCGCGCGCCCCCGCGCACTGGCGCCCCGTCAAGGGGGGGCATCCGGCCTCGGGCGGATGGGAGGCGATCGTGTTCGGCCGACCGGGGCCGCTGCACCCCGACTGTCCCGTCGTCCACGTCTCCTGGTTCGAAGCCGACGCCTATGCCCGCTGGGCCGGCGGCCGCCTGCCGTCGGAGGCCGAGTGGGAAAAGGCGGCGGCCTGGGATCCGGCCCAGGGACGCGCCCGGCGATACCCATGGGGCGACGAGGCCTGGGATCCGGCACGCGCCAACCTCGATCAGCGGAATCTGGAGCCGGTGCCGGCCGGGACGGCGCTGGCGGGCCGCAGCGCGTACGGCTGCCTCCAGATGCTGGGCGACGTCTGGGAGTGGACCGACAGCTGGTTCGACGGCTATCCCGGATTCCAGAGCTTCCCGTACAAGGAGTACTCGGAGATCTTCTTCGGCAAGCAGTACCGGGTGCTGCGGGGCGGCTCCTTCGCGACCCGGGCCAGCGTCGCGCGCCCCACCACCCGCAACTGGGATCTCCCGGAACGGCGCCAGATCTTCGCCGGATTCCGCTGCGCGAAGGCCCCCTGACCGCCGACCGGTCTCCCCGCGCCGGCAAAAAATCGCCGGCTCGGCCTGCGGAATTGGATCTGGCGCGAAGGTTCGGTACCGTCCCGCTGCAGGAGGCTCCAGATGACCAGCTCAATTCGAAAGCTCATGCCGCGCTCGAAGCGCGCCCGTCTTGCAGTCGGCTTTACCGCCGCAGGTTTGTTGATGGCCGGCCTTGGCGCGTTTGCGTACGCCGCCCTGATCGGCGGCGATGGCACCATCCACGCGTGCGTCGGCCCGACCGGCGGCGTCCGCATCGTCGACGCGCAAACCGGCCGCTGCTTCGCCAACGAGACGGCGGTGACCTGGAACCAGAAGGGTCCGCAAGGCGCCACCGGCACCACCGGCACCACCGGCACCACCGGCGCCACCGGCGCGATCGGAGCCGCCGGCCCCGCCGGTGCGACCGGTCCGGCCGGCGTCCCGGGCGCCCCGGGTCCGACCGGCGCGACCGGTGCGCCGGGAGCGATGGGCGTCGCCGGTCCCGCG
>CALAOV010000063.1 GCA_937889515.1 uncultured Myxococcales bacterium
CGCCCTCCGGCAGGTGATCGAGACCATCCGCGGGCGGGTCGACAAATTCGGCGTCTCCGAGCCGACCATCATCAAGAAGGGGACCGACATCATCGTCGAGCTGCCCGGGCTCAAGTCGGCCGACTTCGAGCGGATCAAGTCGATCATCGGTCGCACCGCGCAGCTGGAGTTCAAGATCGTCGACGACGGCTCGGACTACATGAAGAAGGTCGCCGCGACGGTCCCCAAGAGCGACGGCAAGTCGGGCGGCATCGACGTCGCGCCCGAGTCGTGGACCGAGAAGGACTCCGGCAAGCCGCACGAGGACGTCTACCTGCGCTCGAAGAACCGCGACGCCCTCATGAAGTTCTTCGACGGCCTCTCCGGCGAGCTGGCGATCCCACCCGACCACGAGATCGGCTACGAGGAGACGCAGGCGCGCGGCGAGGACGGCCAGCAGACGCCTGACCGCTACTGGCGCACCTACTACCTGCACAAACGGGCGGCGCTCACCGGCGAATACCTCTCCAACGCCGATCAGACCTGGGATCAGCAGACCGGCCGTCCCGAGATCTCCTTCGAGTTCGACCGCCAGGGCGCGGCGATCTCCGAGCGGATGACCGGCGACAACATCGGCCGGAAGATGGCGATCCTCCTCGACGACAAGATCAACAGCGCGCCGGTCATCGAGGGCCGCATCGGGGCCCGCGGGCGCATCACGCTGGGCGGTTTCGGCGACCCCTTCGCGCTGCAGCAGGAGGCCAAGGATCTGGTGGGCGTGCTCCGCTCGGGCGCGCTGCCGGCGCCGCTGCGCAAGACCTTCGAGACCCAGGTGGGACCGACCATGGGCCGCGATTCCGTCGAGAAGGCCAAGTTCTCGATGTACATCGGCGCCGCCGCCGTCATCCTGTTCATGCTGATTTACTACCGGCTGTCCGGGATCATCGCGAACCTGGCCATGGTCCTGAACATGCTCTACATGATGGCGATCCTTGCGGCCTTCGAGGCCTCGCTGACGTTGCCCGGGATCGCGGGCCTGGTGCTCACCATCGGGATGGCGGTCGACGCCAACATCATCATCTACGAGCGCATCCGTGAGGAATTACGGTTGGGCAAGTCGGTGCGGACGGCCGTCGACGGCGGCTTCTCGCGCGCGTTTTGGACGGTGTTCGACGCGCACGTGACCAACTTCGTCGCCGGCGTGGTGCTCTACTCGTACGGCTCGGGGCCCATCCGGGGCTTCGCCGTCACGCTGCTGGTCGGGATCGTCACCAACCTGTTCACCTCTTACTGGCTCTCGCACTGGATGTTCGACGCCGTGGTCGGCCGCCGGGGCTCCGCGCGCGCCACCTTGTCGATCTAGAGGACGAAATGCCGGCCCAGAACCAACACCAGAAGTTCTTCGAAATCATCAAGCCGGGCTCGAGCTACGAGTTCATCGGCAAGCAGAGGTACTGGATCGGTCTGTCGATCGTCCTGGTGACGTTGACGGTGCTGATGCTTCCGCTCAACGCCTACGTCTTCAAGAGCCGCGGCCACATGCTGAACTGGGGGGTCGATTTCCGGGGCGGCAGCGAGATCCTGCTGGAGTTCTCGAAGCCGGTCGAGGCCGGCGACATCCGCAAGACGCTGTCCGACGCCGGGTTCCCCGACGCCGACGTGGTCAAGTACGCCGATCCCGCCGGCAAGAAGCTCTGGAATTACATGGTGCGGGTGGGGGCCGTCTCGGTCGTCTCCGAGCAACAGGCCAAGCAGATCCAGCCGGCGCTCGCCAAGGAAGGTGAGGCCAACCTCAAGCGCTTCGAGTGGTCGGAGGGGGGGGACAAGCTCTATCTCCGCTACGACCGCCCGGTCGATCCGTCGTCGCTGCAGAGCTCGCTCAAGGCGCTGGGCGTGAGCACCAACCAGGTGCAGGGATTTGGCCGCGCCGACGAGAACACCTACGAGGTCACGCTGGTCGGCCTCGACATCGAGATCCGCCATGCTCTGGACGCCCGCCTGGGCGCCGGAGCCGTGGCCGCCATCCCGTCGGTGGAGTCGGTGGGCGCCAAGGCCGGCAAGCAGCTCCAGTACGATGGCGCGCGCTCGCTGCTCTACGCGATCCTGCTGATCATGGTCTACATCGCCTTCCGCTTCGACCTGCGCTACGGCCCCGGGACCGTGGTGGCCCTGTTGCACGACGCCGTCATCACCGTCGGCGCGTTCGCGGTGACCTACAAGGAATTCTCGCTCACCACCGTGGCCGCGGTCTTGACCATCATCGGCTACTCGATGAACGACACCATCGTCGTCTTCGACCGCATCCGCGAGAACGCGACCCGCCTGCGCGACCGCCGCTTCGATCGGGTGGTCAACCAGTCGATCAACGAGACGCTGTCCCGCACCATCTGGACCAGCGCCACGGTCTTCTTCGTGACCTTCGCGATGAACGTCTTCGGCGTCGGCGTGATCCGCGACTTTGCCTTCGCGATGAACGTGGGCGTCATCGTCGGAACCTACTCGTCGATCTTCATCGCCAGCCCGATCCTGATCTGGCTCAACGACAAGTACGTCGGCAGCCAGCGCAAGCAGCCGGCCGGGGGCCGCAATCCCCGTCGCTCGCAGCGCGACGAGCTCGAACCCGAGACCTGAACCGGCGCGCCGGTGCTAAGGTGCGCGGGTGGGGACGCTCGCCTGGCAAACGCCTTCGCTCGATGAAGCCCAGGTGGCCGCCCTCGCGGTCGAGCTGGGGATCCGCCCACTCACGGCGCGAATTCTGATCGCGCGTGGGTTCGCGCGCGGGGACCTGGCCCTGCGCTTCCTGTCGCCCCGCCTGAGCGATCTCCGCAAACCGGACGGCATGGCCGATCTGCAGCGCGGCATCGATCGTCTGGTCGAGGCGCTCGCCGGCGGCGAGACCATCGGCGTGTTCGGCGACTACGACGTCGACGGCGTCACGACGGCGGCGGTGCTGACCTGCGCCCTGCGCGCCTTCGGCGGACGGGTGGTGGCGCGCGCCGCTAGCCGGAATGCGGGGTACGGCCTGGGGGTCGAGGACGTGGCGCGTTTTGCTGCCGACGGCTGCCGGGTGCTGGTCACCGGCGACTGCGGCACCAGCGATCACGACGCGCTGGCGGACGGACGGGCCCGGGGCCTCGACATAATCGTCATCGACCACCACGAGCTTCCGGCCGGGGTGTCGGAGGCGTACGCGCTCATCAACTCGCGACGCGCCGACGATGCCTTCCCGTTCAAGGGACTCGCCTCCTGCGGCGTGGCCTTCTATCTGGCCGCCGCGCTCCGGACCCGTCTCGGCTCCGCCTTCGATCCGCGTGAGCTCCTCGACCTGGTGGCGCTCGGCACCATCGCCGATCTCGTTCCGCTGGTAGACGAGAACCGGATCCTGGTCTCCGCCGGCCTCAAGCTGCTTTCGGAGCGGCGGCGTCCGGGGCTGGCCGCGCTCGCCATCCTCGCCGATCTGGCCGCGGGCGAGATCACCGCCCACCACGCGGGGTTTCGACTGACGCCCCGGCTCAACGCGGCCGGCCGCCTCGGAGAAGCCCAGCTGGCGCTCGACCTGCTGCTGGCCTCCGAGAAGGAGGCCGGCGATCTGGCCACCGCCCTCGACGAGCAAAACACCGAGCGGCAACGGATCCAGGAGCTGGTCTGGATCGAGGCGCGGGCCCAGGCGGCGGCTCAGGACGACGCGCCCGCTCTGGTCGTGGGCGCCGAAGGCTGGCACCAGGGCGTGGTCGGGATCATCGCCGCGCGTCTGGTCGACCAGTTCGCGCGTCCCGCGGTGGTGATCGGCTTTCAGGACGGCGAGGGGCGGGGATCGGCGCGAACGGTGGCGGGCGTGAACCTCTTCGACGCGCTCAGCGCCTGCGGCGCCCACCTGAGCAAGTTCGGCGGCCACGCGGCGGCGGCCGGGATGAGCCTGTCTGCCGCGCGGCTCGACGACTTTCGGACCGCCTTCGTGGGCGAGGTGACTCGGCAGAGCGGCGGCCGGAGCGCGCCCGCCCTGCAGGTGGACGCGGAGGAGCTGCTCGGCGATCTGGACCTGGTCCTGGCGGACGAGCTGGCGCGCCTGGCGCCGTTCGGGGCGGCCAACCGCGAGCCGTTGTTCGCGCTGCGGGGGGTCACCGCCCGCGCGACGCGCAAGGTGGGGAAGGGGCACCTCCAGCTCACGCTCGATCACGGGGGGGCGACCAGCGAAGCCATCGCGTTTGGCTTCGGCGACGCCGATCCGGGCGCGGGCGCGCTGGTCGACCTGGTGGCCACGGCGGAGCTGGACACCTTCCGCGGCGTTCGCCGCACCCGGCTCAAGGTGGCCAAATTCGCCCGGCAACCGAACGCCGATTAAGATCGGCGCAGCCGTGCGGTACCGTCGCAACGATCCGAATTTGCCGAATTTGCCGAATCTGCCCAACCTGCCCCGCGAACGCAGCTACTGGGAGCTCCTGCCGCGCCGGAACCTGCGCCGCGCGCTGTTCTTGATCCTCGCCCTCGGCGGCGTGCTCTTCATCAAGCACACCGGCGGGCTTTCGTTCGGCAGGATCTTCGACGGTGTGGCGCCGGCCGAATCGGCCGGTGGGTTCCAGCACATCGAGGTACGGCGCCCGTCCGCGCCGGCCGCGCCACAGCCCTGACATGACCGCGCCCGGCGAGCCGATGGCCTGGGTGGTGTTCGGCGTCGTCATCGCCGTCATCCTGGCGCTCGATCTGGGCGTCTTCCACCGCAAGGCCCACGTGGTCCGCGTCCGCGAGGCGGCCGTCTGGTCGTTGGTCTGGATCGGCCTGGCGCTGCTCTTCAATCTGGGAATCTACTGGCGCTGCGGGTCCGATCGGGCCCTGGAGTTCTTCCAGGCCTGGCTGATCGAAAAGGCGCTCTCCGTCGACAACCTGTTCGTGTTCCTGGCGGCGTTCAGCTACTTCGCGGTTCCCGAGCGCCTCCAGCACCGGGTGCTGTTCTGGGGGATCCTGGGCGCGCTGGTCACGCGCGGGCTCTTCATCGCCGTCGGCGCCGTGCTGCTGGCGGCGTTTCACTGGGTCACCTACATCTTCGGCGTCTTCCTGGTCATCACCGCCATCCGGCTGTTCTTCGGGGGCGACGAGGAGATTCACCCCGAGAAGAATCCGGTGCTGGCGATCTTCCGCCGGTTCGTGCGCTCGACCCCCGACTACGACGGCGCCCATTTTTTCGTTCGCCGCGCCGGCCAGCTCTTCGCCACCCCGCTGCTGACGGTGCTGGTGGTGATCGAGGCGACCGACGTGGTCTTCGCGGTCGATTCCATCCCGGCGGTCTTCGGCGTCACCCGCGACGTCTTCATCGTCTACACCTCGAACATCTTCGCCGTCCTCGGGCTGCGCGCCCTCTGCTTCCTGGTGGCCAGCCTGGTGCGCCGCCTCCGGTTTCTCAAGGCGGCGCTGGCGCTGGTGCTGGCGTTCGTGGGCGGCAAGATGCTGATCGCCGATCGCTACCGGATCTCGGACGCCGTATCGCTGTTGGTGGTGGGCGGCCTCATCGGCGGAGCCGCGCTGCTGTCGGCGCTCATTTCGCCGGGCCGGCCGCCGCCCGCGGCACCGGCGGACGCGTCCGCGTCACAGCCGCCGGTGTGACTGACAGGGGAGGGCGGCGCGCACCTGATCTTCGTACCGGAGATCGATCTGCGCCAGCGCCACGCCCTCGTGATCCCCGCACTCGGCGATCACGACGCCCCAGGGATCTACGACCAGGGCGTGGCCGTAGCTCTTTCGCGTCGGGCCGTGCGCCCCGAACTGGGCGGGCGCGAAGACGTAGAGCTGGTTCTCGATCGCGCGCGCCCGCAGCAGCGGATGCCAGTGGTCCTTCCCGGTCTCGAGGGTGAAGGCCGAGGGAACCGCGATCATTCGCGCGCCGCGCGCCGCCAGGGTGCGGTAGAGCTCGGGGAATCGGAGGTCGTAACAGATGCTGAGGCCGAGACCACCCCACGGGGTCTGCGCGACGACCGCTTCGGCCCCGGGCTCGATCGCCTCCGACTCCCGGAAACGCTTGCCCCCCGGCACGTCGACATCGAAGAGGTGGATCTTCCTGTAGACCGCCACCACCGCGCCGCCGGGATCGAGAAGGATCGCGCTGTTGCGAATGCGGTTCCCGGCTCCACGTTCCGGGAATCCCCCCAGGAGCAGCCAGGTCCCCGCGTGGCGCGCCAGCTCCCGCATGGCCGACAGAATGGGCCCGCCGGTCGAGGCCGCCCCCGATTGGTCCGAGGTGTCCGGGCCGGGTAGCTCCTCGGCGATCGCGAGCCGGTGGTCGCGGTCGTCGCCCAGGTAGGCGAAGTTCTCGGGTAGACCGACCAGCAACGCCCCGGCGCTGGCGGCCTCGCGCACCAGCTCACCCGCCCGCTCCAGATTGGCTTCGACGTTCTCGGAGGAGGTCATCTGCACGGCGCCGACGACCAGCTCGGACATGATGGCCGCGAGCGTATCACGGCTCACGGGATGCGGTGGGCGAGTCCCCGAGCGGGTCGCCGAGCGAGTGGGACGACCGCTCCAAAAGCCCCCGAAAAACCTCACGAATCCTGAGGTTTAGACACAAAAACCGCGTCTTGCGCCCCTCAGATCGCCGTGTTATAAAACGCGGCCTCGAAAGATTGCGTTGCCTCCTTTTCGAAGGGCGGGCCGCGTGCCCGCCTTTTTTATTGCCCAAAACCCTTTGACCCAAAACCCCCCATGCGAAAGGACCAACAAGACTTGTGGTTGCTCGCCGAGCCCCACGTCCGCGACGCGGGCTTCGATCTCATCGAAGTCGTGTTTGGTCGCGAGCAATCGGGGGCGGTGCTGCGTCTTTTCATCGATAAACCGGAAGGAAGCGGGGGAAGCGTGACTCACGAAGATTGTGAACGGGTGAGTCGCGACGTGTCGGCGGCCTTGGATGTCGCAGACCACATTCCGCACGCATATCAGCTCGAAGTGAGCTCGCCCGGGCTTGATCGGCCCCTGCGGCGAGAGCGGGACTTTGCGCGTTTTGTGGGGGAGAGCGCTCGCATCAGGCTCAACGACGGGGTGCAGGGGCGACGCAATTTTTCCGGGACCCTCCGCGCGGCCAAGAATGGCCGGGTGGAGATCGCTTGTGACGGTCGGTCTTACGAGCTCCCCATCGACGACATCGCCCGCGCGAACTTGATCCCGGATTGGGATCGGGAGTTCGATCGTGCGACTTCCCACGATCGCGTGGGGGAGGGCGAGCTTCGCTCGTCCGAGCCCGTCGCGGGGGGCGCGGGAGCCTCTCAGGATCCCGAATCTGATCGGAGCCCCTCATGACCGACGGTGCCGCCCTCGGCCTGGTCCTCGACCAGGTCTCGAAAGACAAGAACATCGACCGCGCCGTGCTCGTCGAGACGCTGGAACAAGCGATCCTGACCGCCGCCAAGCGCGCCTTCGGCATGCAGCGCGAGATGGAGGCCAAGTTCAACGAGGAGACCGGCCGGGTCGACCTGTGGCAGATCATGATCATCGCCGAGCTCTTGAGCGTCGGCGCCGAGGGCAAGGAGATCCTCTGGGCCGACGCCGAGCGCTTCGGGCTCAAGGCGGAGATCGGCGAGGAGCTGCTCTTCCAGATCTTTTACGACGAAAAAGATCAAGTGAAGGCCGAAGAGCAGGACGCCAAGTACGGCGAGCTGCTCAAGCTCAACCGCGCCTGGAAAGGCTTCGGCCGCATCGCCGCCCAGACCGCCAAGCAGGTCATCCTGCAGCGCGTCCGCGAGGCCGAGCGGGAGAACGTCTTCAACCAGTACAAGGAGCGCAAGGGCGAGCTCATCTCCGGCATCGTCCGCCGCTTCGAACGCGGCAACATCATCGTCGATTTGGGAGGCGCCGAGGCGGTCCTTCCCGTGCGCGACCAGGTGCCGCGGGAGTCGTACCGGGCCGGCGACCGGATCGTCGCCTACGTGGTCGACATCGACAAGGCCGCCCGCGGGCCGCAGATCATCCTGTCGCGCACCCACAAGGGCCTCCTCGAGAAGCTGTTCGAGATGGAGGTCCCCGAGATCTACGAGAAGATCGTGCGCATCGAGGCGTCGGCCCGGGAGGCCGGTGCGCGCTCGAAGATCGCGGTCAACTCGCGCGATCGCGACGTCGATCCGGTGGGCGCCTGTGTCGGCATGAAGGGATCGCGCGTGCAGGCCGTCGTCCAGGAATTGCGCGGCGAGAAGATCGACATTGTTCCCTACGACGCCGATCCAGTGAAGTTCGTCTGCAACGCCATCGCGCCCGCGGAGGTCGCCCGCGTGCTCATGGACGTCGGCGCCCACACCATGCAGCTCATCGTCCCCGACGAGAAGCTTTCGCTCGCCATCGGCAAGAAGGGGCAGAACGTGCGGCTCGCGTCGCAGCTCACGGGATGGCGCATCGACATCCACTCGGCTTCCAAGGTGATGGAGATGGAGCAGCGGGCGCGCCAGTCGCTGGCCGCGATCGCGGGCGTGACGGCGGAGCTGGCCGAGGCGCTGTTCAAGGCCGGCTGGCGCTCGGCCGGCGAGGTGGCGGAGGCGAAGCCCGACGAGCTGACCTCGATGCCGGGCCTCGCGGCCGTTCCGGCGGCGGAGGCCGTCATCGCGGCCGCCGCGGTTGCGGCCGAGATCGAGAAGGTTCGCCTGGCTGAAGAGGCGGC
>CALAOV010000064.1 GCA_937889515.1 uncultured Myxococcales bacterium
CACGGCGCTGGTCGCGGTGATGCTGGTGCAAAACGAGCTCGGGACGCTGCAGCCCGTGGCGGAGATCGCGCGCCGCCTCGGCCTGGGACGCGGGCGCCCGCACCTGCACGTCGACGCCGTCCAGGGCTTCGGCTTTCTGCGCCTGCGCCCCCGCGCGCTGGGCGCCGACACGATCGCTCTGTCGGCCCACAAGCTGCACGGCCCGCGCGGCGCCGGCGCGCTCTGGGTGAGACCGGGCGCGCGCCTCGCGCCGCTCTGGGTGGGCGGCGGCCAGGAACGCGGCCTGCGCGGTGGCACCGAGAACCTCCCGGCCTTGGTCGGCTTCGGGCACGCCGTGCGGCTGGCCCGACGGGCGCTCGACGGGGGTGCCGACACCCGGATCGCCGCTCTGCGCGATCATCTGGAAACGACCGCGGTGGCAGCGGTGGCACCGATGGTCGCCGGCGTCCGTCCGACGGTCCGCGACGCGCCCCGCGCGCCGCACATCGCCTCGCTCGCGTTTCCGGGCTTGCCGGCCGAGCCGCTCTTGCATGCGCTGGAAGCACGCGGCGTGCTCGCCTCAGCGGGTTCCGCCTGCGCCTCGCGAACGGCCGGCCTCAGCCCGACCTTGAAGGCCATCGGCCTGCCCGATCGGACCGGCGTGCTGCGCTTCTCGCTCTCCCGCCAGACGACCGCCGCGGACATCGAGGGCGCCGCAATCGCCCTCGGGGAGGCGGCCCGTGAGTTGGCGGGGAGCGCCCAGCCCCTCGCCAAGCGGCCCGCGCACGGGTAGAACGCCCGCGCATGGAAAAAGCGAGCGTGCTCCTCTGCCGCTTCGGCGAGCTGTTCCTCAAGAGCGGCAACCGCCGGAGGTTCGAGCGCGTGCTGGCCGACAACATCCGTGCCGCCGTCGCCGACCTGCCCGAGGCCCGCGTGGAAAGCACCCATGGTCGCGTCCTTCTACGCGTTCGTCCCGCCGACTGCGACGACGCCGCCAACCGCCTGGCCCGGGTCTTCGGCCTGGTGTCGTTCTCGGTCGCCCGCAAAGTGCCGGTGAGCCCCGATCTCGAGGCGATGTCGGTCGCCGCGGTCGAGGAGACGCGCGCCGCGATCGCGCTGCGCGATCCGGCCGCGGGTCCGCCGACCTTCAAGGTCGACTCGCGCCGCGCCGACAAGCGCTTCCCGATGACCTCGCTCGAGATGTCGAAGCGAATCGGCGCCCGCGTGCAAGACGAAACCGGCCTTCCGGTCGACGTGCACACGCCCGCGCTCACCATTGGCGTGGAGGTCAGCGTCAACGGCGCCTTCGTCTACGCGGGCACGCGCGCCTCGCCCGGTGGGCTACCGGTCGGGGTGTCGGGGCGGGCGCTCTTGCTGCTCTCGGGCGGGATCGACTCGCCGGTGGCCGGGTGGCTGGCGGCCAAACGCGGACTGGCGCTCGACGCGGTCTATTTCCATTCGCCGCCCTACGTCGGCGAAAAATCCCGCGACAAGGTGTTCGAGCTCGGCCGGAAGTTGGCCCGCTGGCAAGCGCTGCGCTCGATCACCGTGGTGCCATTCACCGAGACGCAGAAGCGGCTGCGCGAGGCCGGCCCGGGCGAGCTGGCGGTGGTTCTCTACCGCCGCATGATGATGCGCATCGCGGACGCGATCGCCGATCGGCTGGAGGCCTCCGCGCTCGTGACCGGCGAAAACCTGGGTCAAGTGGCCAGCCAGACCGTCGAGAACCTCGCCACCATCGAGGCCGCCGCGCGCCACCTGGTGCTGCGCCCGCTGCTGACCTACGACAAGGTCGAGACCACCGCCCTGGCGCGCCGCATCGGGACCTACGAGACCTCGATCCTCCCCTTCGACGACTGCTGCTCGCTGTTCGTGCCGGCGCACCCCGCCACCCGCGCTCGGGTCGAGGACGCCGCCAAGGCCGAAGCCAAGCTCGACATCGCCGCCGAGGTCGCCGCCACCGTCGCCGCCAGCGAACACGTCCCCATTGCCTGAATCCTCGCCTATGCTTGATCGCTCGATGCCCTCCGCCGCCCCCCACCCCACCACCGGCCCATCCGCGGGCGCGACGCTCGCCGAGAAACACGCGCGCCTGCGCGCGATCCTGGGCGGCTACCGCTCGGCACTGGTCTGCTTCTCGGGCGGCGTCGACTCGACGCTGCTCCTGCGGGTCGCGCACGACGTGCTCGGCGATCGCTGCCTGGGCCTCACGACCGTCTCCGTAACGATGGCCGTCAGCGAACGGCAAGCCGCCGTCGATCTTGCCAAGCTCATCGGCGCATCGCTGGAAGTGGTGGAGTCGAAGGAGCTCGAACGCCCCGGCTTCGCCGAGAATCCGACTAACCGCTGTTACCACTGCAAGGCCGAGCTGCTCGAGATCGCGGGGCCCCGGGCCGCCGCGCTCGGCCTCGCCGAGGTCTTGCTCGGCACCAACCTCGACGATCTGGGCGATCACCGGCCCGGTCTGGCCGCCGCGGACGAGCGCGGCGCGCGCCACCCGCTGGTCGACGCCGGCCTCTCGAAGGCCGAGGTCCGCGCGCTCTCGCGCGAGCTGGGCCTGCCCACCTGGGACAAACCGCAGCTGGCCTGCCTGTCGTCGCGCTTCCCCTACGGCACCGAGATCACCCCCGAGCGCCTCCGCCGCGTCGACGCCTTCGAAGACGGCCTGCGCGCCCTCGGCTTCCGCCAGCTCCGCGTCCGCTACCACGGCGAGGTCGCCCGCCTCGAGATCGACCTCGCCGAGCTGTCCCACGCGCTCGAGGAGGGCATCCGCCCTGCGATCGTCGCGCTCGGTCGCACCCAGGGGTTTACCTTCGTGGCGCTGGACCTGGCCGGGTTCTCGTCGGGCTCGCTCAATCAACTGATCGCGCTGCGACCGAGGTGACGGCGCTGACCTCCGGACGCGTGTGCTGGCTCGAGCAGCTCAGCCGAGCGTCTTGAGGAGTGAAGGGACGTCGGTCCCCGCGATGCCCCAGATTTCGGCGAGCCCGATCTTCCAGTAGTGATGGACGACGAGATCGCGCAGACGCCCCATGTCCCTCCAGGCGACGCCGGGGTACTTGTCTTTGACCTTGGCCGAAAGGCTCTTCGACGCCTCGCCGATGATCCCAAGCTGTCGGATGACGCCATCTTGGAGCAAGCGGCTCGCGACGAAGTCCACGAACGTCTTCCCCTTCACGTATTCCATCACGACGGCGCACGACTCCCTCATGTCGTCGAGATACGCGAGGTCTTTGTTTGGCCTCGTCACGCAGGCGGCTCGGACACCGCACGCGACGACCGCTCGTAGAGCAGACGCGCCGTCGACAAGATCGAAGCCCGCCTGTGGGCGTTCATGTCGGGGCCCTCGACCGCACCCCTCGTCAGCATGTCGACCTTCCTCCCGAACAGCGCCTCGAGCTCGTCCAGCATCCGGCAGGTCTCGTGGAAACCGAGCGACCGGCCCTCGGTGTCGATGAGGACGTCGACGTCGCTCTCCGCACCGAAGGAGTCGCCCAGGATCGACCCGAACAAGGAGAACGCCCGGACCTCGTTCCTGGCGCAAAACTCCGCGACGGCATCGAGGTCGATGAGGGGCTTTCTCCGCGACCGCGCCATTGATGGCACCGGCGCCAGAACAGCGACCGGCCTGCCGAAGCGCAGAATCTCCACCGGCGCCTTGGTCCGCTCGATCTCATCGAGCCTCAGGTAGAGGTTCCGCCTGAGCTCGGTCGCCTGTACGCTCTTCACGGGAGACAAAAAACGTACGTTATATACTTCACGGCGTCAATTACAACGTACGCTTTACAGTGTAATATGGTAATATTATTAACTAATTTTCGTACGATGTCTACCGCGTTCGATCGAAACCAGCCGCGTCGAGCCTACGAGCCGGTCCAGTAGCGGATGGGGCCGGTGTCGCTGTGGACGAACTGCGAGTGCGGGTAGAAGCCGACGCCGCCCATGTGCAGCGAGCGCACGTAGTGCAGCACCTGGCGGGTCGCCACGCCGCGAATGCGGAAGTCGACGGCGTGCCCTTCCATGTGCTGGCTGTGGCGCGCCACCTGGTGCCCCTTCTTGCGCAGCATGAGGTTGTACTTCGGCGAGCGATACCCCGAGACGACCTCGATCCGCCGCGCCGAAAACTTTCCCGCCACGCGGCTGAGCACGTCGACCAGCCGTGCGTCCATGCGGGTGGCCTGGTTGGTGAAGTGATCGCGCAGAAAGAGATAGAAGCGGCCGTCGATCTCGTGCCCCTCGCCGGGGAGAATCGGCAGCGCCTCGTGCGTCCAGATGTTGTAGAGCGTGGTGACCGGCTCGACCCGCTCGCCCGGCCACAGCTCGGGATCGGCGCCGGTGGCGTTGGCGCGGCTGGCGGCGCGGTGCGCGTGGGCGGCCCGGCTGGGCGTCGACCAGCGCGAGAGATCGGCGTCAGAAACGTGAACGTCGGGGCGCAGCTCCTTGTCGCGCAGCCACTCTTCTTTCTTCGAGAGCGCGCGTGGCTCGCCCGGGCCGAAGTGATCGGACCGCGCCGCGACCGGGTCGAAGACCGGATCCGGCGCGGGCGGGGCGACGACGTCGGCGGACATCGCCAGATAAGCTACGAGGGCGAACACCCCTTAAGTATAGGCTTCCCGGGCCCGGCGGCTAAAAATGACCGAAACCGCCGGTTGCGGCCTGGCTCAGGCTCAGCTCAGCCTTACCCAAACCGGCTACTGGCAGTCGAGCTCGGTTGCGCTCAGCGCGTGGCATTTGAGGCAGGCCCGCCGGTTGCGGGCAGCCAGGAAGCGGCAACGCGCCGTGGCACCGAAGTTGGGGCCGTGGGGCGAAAAGCTGGGGCCGCGGGTCGGGTCGGTCGAATGGCATTCGAGGCAGCTCTCTTCCCGGTGGCAGGAGACGCAGGTCCGGATGTTGCGCTTGGCCGCTATCGCATGGCTGGCCGGGCGCGGGGTCGCGATGACGGCGCCGGCCGTGTCGCGCGCCCATCCCGGCGGGTGGAACTGTTTGACCTGCGTTCCGGTCCCGAACGGATTTTGGGCCCGGGTCCCGGGCAGCCCACCCGACGGGTCGGACGAGACCCCCGTGCGCTGGTGGCAGCCGACGCAGAAGGTCTGCAGCCGGTGGCAGGACGAGCAGTCGGGCACGTTGCGGCGCGCGTCGGCCACGTGCAACGTGACGTAGTCGGCCGGGTGAATGTCGGGCGGCTTGACGACGCCGCCGTGGCAGTCGGTGCACTCGTTCCGGCGGTGGCAGGAGAGGCAGTAGCTCTCGTCGCGTCCAGCCTGGGCGTGATCGCGCCGGAAGGTCGGCCCGTGCGCGTCGAGGCCGCGCAGCGATCCCGACGGCTCGAGCAGCCCGCTGCCGCCGGCCGCTGCCGTCGCGGCGGTGGCGAGCTTGACCTTGAGCCGTCCGTCGGGCTCGGTCAGGTGACAGGCGCCGCAGCGGACGGTCGCCTGCTTGCCGTCGTGGCACCCGAGGCAGCTCGCCATCATCGGGAGATCGACGCGCGTGACCATCCCCGCCGCGGCGGCGCTCGTGTGGCAGAGCGCGCAGGCGAGCCCACGGGTGGCGTGCAGCTGGTGGTTGAACTTCAGATTGGGCCGCGCCAGGACCACGCGGGGCGGTTCGGAAAACTTGGCGGTCGGCATCCAAACATTGCCCGCACCGTCGCTGTGGCAGGCGTCGCAGCGCGCGGGCGCCTGCCCCTTGGCCACCACCTTGGTCGGTTGCGTGCGATCGATCTGGTGGCAGCCGCGGCAGGCGGCCTCGCCCGGGATCAGGTTGTCGACCGCCGCCGTCGACGACGGCGCCGACGCGTGGCACCCCTCGCAGGTCGCGCCGAGGCGCGCGTGGACGGCGTGATCGAACTGGATCGGGATCGTCTCGGCCGGATAAATGAGCGGCGAAGGTCCCGCCGGCACCACCGGCGCGACGGGCGAGCCCTGGGTCGTCGCGGGGGAGGCCGACGCCGACGTCAGACCGGCCAGCACGCCGGCCGCCACGCCCACGACCACGGTGGCGCCGAACGCAATCGAAGAGGCCCAGCGCTTCATAGCGACGCGTCGACCTCGAACATGGCCAGGCCGCGAAACTGACTCTGGTAGTAGGTCCCGACGTTGTCCTCGACCAGCAGGTGCAGGTGCTGCCCCTTGCCGACGGCAAACCGGCCACCCGCCTGCGCGCCGAAGACGACGCCGCTGCCGGTGGTCGAAGGCTGCAGATCCGATCGCCAGACGTAGCCGGTCAGCCGCCCTTCGAGCTCGATCGGGGCCCGCACCTGCAACCGCGCGGTGGTGTCGAGGCCGACCTTGCGGCCCCAGATCGGAAGAGCACACGTCTGAACTCCAGTCACTGACCAATCTC
>CALAOV010000065.1 GCA_937889515.1 uncultured Myxococcales bacterium
CAGATCGACGCCGCGCACCAGCTCGTCGGGGCGGCCGTCGACCCACACGCGGTAGACCAAGATCGGCAGCACCTTGAAGGCCTGCGGCCCCCCGCGCGCCGTGTTGGTGAAGCCCCCCGAGATGTCGCGGAAGGAGAGCCCGTACGGCTTCCCCTGCCGCCGCGCCTCGTCGCGCAGGAGCCGCCGCAGCTCCTCGGTGGGAACGCTCAGGCTCGGTTCGACCACCAGATTCCCCTGGCGCGACACCACCGGCCGCCCCTCTTGCCGCCGCCCGTGGCCGTTCGACTCGAAGAAGCCGCGGGTCGGCGAGCGGCTCAGCAGAAAACCGCGCAGGATCCCGCCTTCGACCAGCGGCGCGCGCCGCGCCTCCACCCCTTCGTCGTCGAAACGATAGAACCCGTTCAGATCGACGCCGTCGAGGCGACCCAGCGTCGGATCGTCGAAGACCGAGATGAACGCGGGCATGATCGGCTGGCCGACCTTCTTGGCGAAGGTCTGTCCCTCTTCTTCGCTCTTCTGACGGTGACCTTCGACCCGGTGGCCGAAGATCTCGTGGAAGAAGACGCCGGCCGCTTTCCCCTCGAGGATCGCCGGACCGGCGTAGGGCTCGGCGAGCGGCGCGCGCCGCAACGCCTTGAGGTCGGTGATGATCGAATCGGCCGCGCGCTCCATCTCGGCGTCGCTGCCCAGGCCGGCCAGCGCTTCGGCGTCGAAGCTTTCGAAACGCTCCAGCTCCATGCCGTCGTCGGCGCGCGCGCTGGCCTCCACGAAGACGCGCACGTAGTCGCGCCCGGTCTGGACCGCCGTCCCTTCGGAGTTGAGCAGCCACTCCGTGAGGCTGGTGGCCTGCAGGCTCACGTCGGAATCGAGGACCTCGGTCTGGCCGCGAAACCGCGCGGAGAGCCGGCGCAGCCGCGCCTCCCAGGCGGCAACGTCGACGGACAGGCTGGCCGCCGGCCCGAAGTAGGTCGCCGGTTTCTCGCGCGAGAAATCGTCGGAGGGATCGTCGTCGGCGACCTTGAGCGTCCGCTGCGTCCTGATCTTGACCAGCCGTTCGGCAGCCTCCTCGTAGCGGCGATCGGTCTCGGCCCAGGCGACGGCGCGGAGCGCGGTCGAATCGTCGGAGAGCGGCAGCGCCACCGGGTGGCCGCCGATCACCGACGACATGTCGAAGTCGTTCGATCGGATGGCGTGCGTCGAGTCGAGCTTGTAGTCGCCCACCCGCACGTCGGTGTCGAGGATGCGCGAGCGGCGGGTGGTCGACTGGACGAGCGCGCCGTAGCTGGCCATCACGGTGGTCTCGTTCCGATCGTGGCCCTCGTAGCCGATGAAATACGGCGGCGGCTTCCCCTTGGCCGACAGCTCCCGCATTCCGCGCTGCAGCTCCTGCTCGAGCGCGGCGAAACCGGCCGGTTTCGGTGCGCCGCCGCCGGAGAGCGGATCGACCCGCACCACCTGGGGCGGGGTCGAAGGACGGCCGGGCGTCGCCGTGCCCGACGAGGCCGCCTGCGCCGCCGGACCCTGACCAGCGCAGCCACCGAGACCGAGGAACGCCACCCCCAGGGCGGCGCAGACCACCACCATGGAGCCCGCGGCCGCCCGGGCCCGAGTTGGAACAGACAGGCCCTTGGCCACAGCGGCGGGCGCGCGCGAACGGACGGAGGGCGGGACGGGCACGGGGTGGCTCTGGCCGTATAGCATATCGTCACATCGCCGAGGATTGGCGGGTGCTGTGGGCGGTGCTACCTTCCGGCGCCATGTTGCACCCCAAACGCCGGATTCGCCCCGCCGCCATGGACCGCGGATCCCCCGACGTCGCCGCGCTGATCGACACCTATTACAACGCCTACAACGCCGCCCGGCTGCGCGAGGCCTGCCAGACCTTCGCGCGCATGATCGACGGCGGCGCGACCATCGGCGTCTCGATCGCGGGCGCGCTCACGCCGGCGGGGCTGTCGTCGGTGCTGGTGCCGCTCATGCGCGCCGGCTTCATCGACTACATCTCGTCGACGGGCGCCAACCTCTACCACGACCTGCACTTCGATCTCGGCCTGCCGCTCTACCGCGGGATGCCGGACGTTGCCTCGGGCGCGCACGACGTGGCGCTACGCAAAGAGGGGATCATCCGCGTCTACGACGTCCTCTTCCCGGCCGACGTCCTCTACAAGACCGACGAGTGGCTCTACCGCGTGATGATGGCCCCCGAGTTCGGCAAGCGGATGTCGGGCTCCGAGCTGCACCACCGGATCGGCAAGTACGCGCTCGCCACCGCCAAGAAGACCGGCGCCGGCAAACCGTCGCTGCTGGCCGTCGCCCACGAGCTCGATCTGCCGATCTGGGTGGCCTCGCCGGGCGACTCCACCATCGGGCTCAATCTGTCGGCGATCTACACGGCCGATCCGGAGCGCGGTCCGCACGTCGATCCCGCCGCCGACGTCATGGAGATGTCGGCGCTGGTGCTCGACGCCAAGCGCAAGGCGGACGGCCTGTCGGGCGTGCTCATCTTCGGCGGCGGCGCGCCCAAGAACTTCCTGCTGCAGACCGAGCCCCAACTGCAGGAGATCCTGGGCGTCGCCGAAAAAGGACACGACTACTTCATCCAGATCACCGACGCCCGCCCCGACACCGGCGGTCTCTCCGGCGCCACCCCGGCCGAGGCGGTCTCCTGGGGGAAGATCGATCCCGACAAGCTGCCCGACACGGTGGTCGCCTACCTCGACTCGACGGTGGCGATGCCGCTCATGGCCTCCTACGTGCTCGCGCGCTGCAAGCCACGCAAGCCGCGCCGTCTGTACAAACGGCTGCCAACCATGGTCGATGCGCTGCGCACCGAGTACCGCAAGACCGAGCTGTACGCGCGATACTGGGGCTCTCCCGCAACCGCGGCGCCGACGGCGGCGGCCGCCAAGAAAAAGCGCCCCCGCACGTAGCGCGCCGCGGCCGCGACGCTCGGGGCCGACCCGATGCCGGGCGGCAGACCCGCCGCCAATGCTGGGCAGAAGGCCTGCCCCTGCCCCTGCCCCGAGACTTGTGGTACTAACCCGGCCATGGACGCTCTACTCAGTGTGGCTACGGCGGCGTTGATCCTCAGGTGGGCGCACGTGATGTTCGCGCTCATCTGGATGGGTCACCTCTACTTCTTCAACCTGGTGAACGTTCCCTTCCAGGGCGGGCTCGACAAGGAGCTCAAGCCGAAGGTCAACCCGGCACTGCTGCTGCGCGCGTTCTACTGGTTCCGCTGGGCCGCGATGTACACCTTCGTCTTCGGATGGCTGCTGTTCTTTTGGCACTACCTCGGGCCGGAGCACCTCATCAGCTCGCCGGACGGCGGCATGTCCGGCCGGGCGATGTGGATCATGTTCGGAGGGCTCCTCGGAACGATCATGTGGTTCAACGTCTGGTTTGTGATTTGGCCCCGCCAGAAGCTGATCCTCGGTGGCCTCGCCAGCGGCACCCCGCACCCCGACGCGGCCA
Source organism: uncultured Myxococcales bacterium (assembly GCA_937889515.1). Taxonomy (GTDB): domain Bacteria; phylum Myxococcota_A; class Polyangia; order Fen-1088; family Fen-1088; genus JADGRB01. The sequence continues at coordinate 3,475 of CALAOV010000065.1, forward strand.
AGATGGCGGTGGCGGCCGGCAAGGCCTCGCGCTTCAACACCTATGCGTCGGGACCACTGGTGTTCGCGATGCTCGCGGCCCCACATTTTTCGATCATGAGCGGACCCGTGCTGGTGGTCGTCTCGCTGCTCGGGCTGGGCTTCTGGTACGGGATGATCAAGCGGTCGTTCAAGGTCAAGACCACGGTCTGACCTCCGCGGCCGACCGGGCGGCTGAGCTTACGCGCTTCCGCCGAAACTAAATTGACGTACCCCGCACGCGCGGGAGAATCCCGGCATGATCCGCTGGACTCTCCGCGCCACGCTGGCTTTCGTCGTCACGCTGCAGGCGCCCGCACCCGCCGGCGCCGCCGCCGCCGAAACGCCGCTCGTTCACCCGATCTTCGCGCACCTGCCCGACGCGCCCGAGGACGCCGCCGCGCGCCAAGCGTTCGCCGCGGCCGCCGGACGCTACCAGCTGCACCCGGTGGAGGTCGTCGACGTCCCGGCGCCCCCCGCCCCCCGCGCGCCCGATGCGCTGCACCTCGGAATTCTGCACGCCCAGCAGCTGGCCTTCGCCGACGCCCTTCGCGAGCTCGATCTGGCGACGGCCGAAATCGGCACCAGCGGCGGCGCCGGCCTGAGCACCGCGGAGCTCGGCGATCTCTACCTCTTCCGGGCGATGGCGACCGCCCACGCCGACTGGAACGCGCAGGTGGCCGCGCCATCCACCGACGAGCGCACGCGCGCGTACGCCGACTACCTGCGCGCGGCGACCATGACGCCAGATCGAAAGCTGAACCCGCACGATCTTCCGCCGCAGGTGGTGGCCGATTTTCAGCGCGCGGTCGACGAGATTCACCAGCGGGCGCGCGGCACGTTGGCCGTGAGGGGATCGGCCGACGCACAGATCGCGCTCGACGGCGGACCTCTCATGACGGTCAAGGGCGGTGTCACCTTCCGCGATCTCGCATTCGGCGAGCACCTGATCCGGGTCGAGGAGCTCGGCTACGCCCCCTGGGGAACGACCGTTCCATTCGGCCAGCCCTCGCTGGACATCGAGATTCCGGCGCGAAGGCCCTTGGCGCTCGACGACGCCACCGCGGCGGCCCACGCGCGGCGGATGGGCGCCCGATTCGCCCTGGTCGCGCAGCCCAAGGGGGGACCCGGCACGGCTGTCGAGGTGCGCCTCGTCGACGCGAGCACCGGCGTCTTGCGCGACGCCGCGCTGATCTCGGCCTCGCCCGAGCGCGGACAGATCGATGCCGCCGTCATGCGCCTCGACGAGGAGGCGCGCCGGGTCACGCTCGAGCAGCAGACGGCGGCGAACGCCCCGGGCGCGCCGGCCGTGGTGCCGCCCGTCGCGGCTGCTCCGTCGCAGCTCGGCCCGCCCCTGCTCCTCAGCCAGCCACCCGCGAAGGTGCGATTTAGCGATGATCCCCCGGCCTGGGCCCGCGACCACTGGCCGCTCTTGACCGCCATCGGCGCCGTTGCGCTCACGGCGATCGTTCTCGGCGCCACGGTTTCTGGCGACCGATAACCGGAGCAAGACGCAGCGCGTTTCTGGGCCAACTCTGAGCCCTCGCCTGTGTTTTCAGTACCTTGCACTCCAGCTCGGGTATCCAGGATCACGAAGACGAACAGTTGTTACATCGAATTGACACTGTTGTCGTTGTTTGTCGGATTCTGTCGGTGTAGGGTGCCCAAAAAACACACATGACTACATCACGTACATCAGAGCAGATCAGAGTAGGGATTCTTGGATTGGCGCTTGCCATAGCCGGCTGCGCGACCGCAACGACCACCGCGCGGGCCTCCGCCACCGATCTTCGGGGAAATGCGAACGTGTCGACGCCGCAGCCACGCCTGCTGGTCGCCGGACCGGTGGAGCTGCTTCACGTGAACGTCGACCGAAAAGCGGGCGCGACGTTTCTCCGGGTGCCGCGCCTGGCCGGTGCGCTTCCCGACTGCCGCAGCGGCGCGCCGCTCATCTGGGATGGCGAATCCGACCTCTTCGTCCGCCAGGACGAATCGGTCTGCGTCGCCGTTCGGCACAACGCGCGCGTTTCGTGGCACGCCCGACAGGTCCCCGCGGGACTGACCCAGGGCACGCAGCACGCCAGCCTGCGCTAGCTGTCCGAAATCTCGATCTTGACGTTCCAGAGCTTCGAGAGCCAGTCGAGCAGACTGGCCTCGTTGCCGTCGATAGCGCCTTCATCCGCGCTCTCGAGAACGGTCCCGAAGATCAGCTCGCGCGCCTCCTGACGGCCGATGCCGCCCAGGAACTTGCGAAAGCTGGGCTCGTCGTCGAAGCGCTTCTCGAAGCTCTCCAGCGTCGCCTGGTAGCTCTCCTCGCCGAACGCATCGACGAGCGCCTCGACGTGCTCGATCTCCTCTTCCGCCACGTGGCCGTCCGACATGACGACCAGCTTCATCAGTCCGACCAGCGCGGTGCGCTCGTCGGGATTCAGATCCTCAAGCTCCATCCCGTTCCCTTACCGCGGCGCGGTCCGCGAGCCAAGAGGCTTCATCGGGGGGCCCCGATGACCCCAAGACGATTTCGTGATCGATTGGCGCGGCGAGCGACATTGCCCCCCTGGCGCAGAGGACCGTGCCTTGACCTGGAGGCTTAGCAGAATGCGTCAGATTCTCCTCGACCGCGGCCGGCTCCGACAGTCGGCCGTCGCAATTCGGGCCGGCCTTCTCGCCGGTTTGATCGCCTGCGGTTGCCAAAGCGGCAGCGCGGACACCGACGGCGGCGGCGGAGCGACGGGCCCGGGCGGTACGACGGGGCCTGCCGGGACCACGGGCGCGGGCGGTACGGCGGGCACCGCGGGCACCACCGGCGCCGCAGGCGCCGGGGCGG
>CALAOV010000066.1 GCA_937889515.1 uncultured Myxococcales bacterium
ATACGCCCACGAGATGAGCAGGATGCTGGCGCTGCCCCAAGGCGCGGCCGAGACCGGACCGATCCCGCGCGCACCGCCGGTTTCGACCAGCGGATGTCGGGGCAGGAACGGCGCCAGGTGGGCGGCGACGCAAATCGGTCCCATCCCGGGGCCGCCGCCGCCGTGCGGGATGCAGAAGGTCTTGTGCAGGTTGATGTGACAGACGTCGGCGCCCACGTCGGCCGGCCGGCAGAGGCCGACCTGCGCGTTCAGGTTGGCGCCGTCCATGTAGACCTGGCCACCGTGCTCGTGGATGATCGCCGTGATCTTCTGGATGCCCGCCTCGAACACGCCGTGCGTCGACGGGTAGGTCACCATCAGGGCCGCCAGGGCGTCGCGGTGGGCGCCGGCCTTGGCGGCCAGATCGACGAGGTCGACGTTGCCGCCGTCGTCGCAGGCGACCACCACCACGCGGTAGCCGGCCATCGCGGCGGAGGCCGGGTTGGTGCCGTGGGCCGACGACGGGATCAGACAGACGTCGCGCCGACCCTGGCCGCGGCTCTCGTGAAACGCGCGGATCACCAGCAGGCCGGCGTATTCCCCCTGTGAGCCCGCGTTCGGCTGCAGCGAGGTCGCGGCAAAGCCGGTGATGGCGCAGAGCATCCGTTCGAGGTCCGAGAAGATCGCGCGGTAGCCTTCCGCCTGCGCCGGCGGCGCGAACGGGTGCAGGCGCCCCCAGGCCGGCCAGGTCACCGGCATCATCTCGACCGTCGCATTGAGCTTCATCGTGCAGGAGCCGAGCGGGATCATCGCGTGCGTCAGCGAGAGGTCCCGGGCCTCGAGCCGCCGCATGTAGCGCAGCATCTCGGTCTCCGAGTGGTGGGTGTTGAAGACCGGATAGGCCAGGTAGCCGGTCTTCCGTGCCGTCGCCGCGTCCCAGGGGAGATCCACCTCCCGGGTCAGCGCCTCGACCGAAGGCAGGGGCGTCGATCTTCCAGCCCCGAAGGATTCGAAGAGCAGCGCCAGGTCCGCCACCGTGGTGGTCTCATCGAGCGAGATCGTGAGGGAGGTCTCCGACAGCCGGCGCAGATTCATACGCCGCGCCGCCGCGGCCGCGATGAAGCCGGCAATTTCCGTCGCGCTTCCATCCACCCGCACGGTGTCGAAGAAGTGCCGGTGGTGGACCCGCACGCCGAGCCGCTCGAGCCCGCGGGCCAGCACGGCACCGAGGCCGCCGACGCGCTCCCCGATCGCGCGCAGGCCGCGCGGCCCGTGGTAGACGGCGTACATTCCGGCCATCACCGCCAGCAGCACCTGCGCCGTGCAGATGTTGCTGGTCGCCTTCTCGCGCCGGATGTGTTGTTCGCGGGTCTGCAGCGCCATGCGCAGCGCGACGTTGCCGTGCGCGTCCTGCGAGACGCCGATGAGGCGGCCCGGAAGCTTGCGGGCCCATTCGGCGCGGGTGGCGAAGAAGGCGGCGTGCGGGCCGCCGTAGCCGAGCGGCACGCCGAACCGCTGCGCGCTGCCGATCGCGACGTCGGCGCCGATCTCGCCGGGCGACGCCAGCACCGTCAACGCCAGCAGATCGGTCGCCATCGCCACCAGCGCCCCGGCCGCGTGGGCTCGCTGGCAGACCCCGCGGAAATCGGGAAGCTCGCCGTCGGTGGCCGGATACTGGACCAGCGCGCCGAACACCTTGTCCGCGCCGAACTCGAACGCCGCCGCGTCGCCGACGCGCACCTCGATGCCGAGGGGCAGGGCGCGGGTGCGCAGCACGGCGATCGTCTGCGGGTGGCAGCCCGCCGAGACCAGGAAGACGCCGCCCCGGCTCTGATCGGCGGTGGCGGGCGCCAGCGCGTGCAGCATATGCATCGCCTCGGCCGCCGCCGTGCCCTCGTCGAGCAAGGACGCGTTCGCGATCGGAAGCCCGGTCAGATCGGCGATCAGGGTCTGAAAATTGAGCAGCGCCTCCAGGCGTCCCTGCGAGATCTCGGCCTGGTAGGGCGTGTACTGGGTGTACCAGCCCGGATTCTCCAGGATGTTCCGCTGGATCACGGGTGGCGTGAAGCAGTCCGAATAGCCCATCCCGATGAACGACTTCCAGATCTGATTCTTGGTCGAGAGCGCCCGCAGCTCGTCGAGCACCTCCGCCTCGCTGGCGGGCGGCGCCAGATCGAGCGGGCCCCGCAGACGGATCTCGGCCGGGACGGTCTGGTCGAGCAGGGCATCGAGGGAGCCGACGCCGAGCACGCGCAGCATCTCCGCCTCTTCGTCGACGTCGGGGCCGATGTGGCGCGCGGCGAAGAGATCGCGCACCCCCAGATCGACGGCCATTCCTGTCTACTCCCCCTGTTCGCGCAGGAAGGCCTGGTAGGCCGCGGCGTCGAGCAGACCGTCCAGCTCTTTGACATCACCGACGGCGAGCTGAATCATCCAGCCTTCGTCGTAGGGGTCTTCGTTCACGTATTCGGGAGAGTCCGCGAGGGGCGAGTTCACCTTGACGACCTTGCCCGACAGCGGCGCGAAAAGATCGGAGACCGCCTTGACCGACTCGACCGAGCCGAACACGTCGGCCTTCTTGACGGTCTCGCCCTCCTTGGGGAGATCGACCTGCGTCACGTCGCCCAGCTGCTCGACCGCAAAGCGGGTCACGCCGATGGTCGCCAGCTTCTGGCCGTCGCGGTCTTCGATCCGCGCCCACTCGTGATCCTTGGTGTAGTAGAGGTCATCCGGGTATTGGGCGCTCATGCTCTTCCTCGTTTTTTGTAGAAGGGACCTTTGACGATCTCGGCGGACACGGTCTTGCCGCGGCAGTCGATGAAAACGCGCGTTCCGGGGAGACCGAGCTCCGCGGGGAGATATCCCATCCCGACATTCTTCTCCAGCGTCGGCGCCGGGCCGCCCGAGGTCACGCGCCCGCGCTCGCGCCCGTCGGCGTCCGTGATCGCGTAGCCGTGGCGGGCGATTCCGCGTTCGGTCATGACGAAGCCCGCCAGCTTGCGCCGGACGCCCGCCGCTTTTTGCGCGCGCAGCGGGTCGCGGCCGATGAAGTCGGCGCCGTCCAGCTTGACCACCCAGCCGAGCCCCGCTTCGAGCGGGGTGGTCTCTTCATCCAGATCGTGGCCGTAGAGCGGCAGACGCGCTTCGAGGCGGAGCGTGTCGCGGGCACCCAGCCCGGCCGGTTTTCCACCCACCGGCGCCGCCGCCTCGAGCAGCCGATCCCAGAGCGTCTCGGCGTCGCGCGCGCCGCAGAAGATCTCGAAGCCGTCCTCGCCGGTGTAGCCGGTGCGGGCGATCGACGCGCGCAGGCCGGCGATTTCGCAGGCGGCGACGAACCCGAAGCTCGGTAGATCCTCGAGAGCGACCTGGGTCAGCGGCTGGAGAGCGCGCGCGGCGGCCGGTCCCTGAAACGCGATCAGAGCCGTCTCCGCCGACGCGTCGGCGACGTCGCACAGCGCGCCCGCCTGCTCGACGAACCAGGTCCGGTCCTTGTCGAGGTTTCCCGCGTTGACGACGGTGAGGTAGTGCTCGCTCGAGATCCGATAGACGATCAGGTCGTCGACGATGCCACCCGACGGAAGGCAGGCGACGGTGTAAAAGGCGCGACCGTCGGCGAGGCGCGAGACGTCGTTCGTGACCAGGCGTTGCACGGCCTCGCCGGCGCGCGGTCCGCGAAAGTGGATCTCCCCCATGTGGCAGACGTCGAAGACGCCGATCGCGCCGCGCGTCGCCCGGTGCTCGTCGATGATGCCGCCGGGGTAGCTGACGGGCATCGCCCAGCCGCCGAAGTCGACCATCTTCGCGCCGAGGCGAAGGTGAGCTTCGTAAAGCGGCGTCCGCTGCATCGGGCGGACATCCTGGAAGAAAGGTCGAGCGAATTCAAGCGACTGGCGAGGACGAAGTAACGAACAAAGCGCCGCGCCGAAAGGATCCGGAAACATTCGGGGGGCATACTGAATCTGGAGAGAGCGAACAGGGAGATGGGAGCAGACCGGGCGCGGACGGCGGGGGTCGTCGTTCCGCGCCCGGTCGGGGTTTCGGTTCAGGTTGGAAAAAAGGTCTAGAAAAGTTCGGATCGCGGGGAAATTTTTTCGCTAGAATCGAAGTTACCAAAGGGCGAGCAACACCGGGGAGGGTACGACGATGCAACTGCGTCACATCAGTCCGCGTTCGATTGATTGGATGGATGCGATGGATGAGGGGGCGGGAGGCCGCGGGTGGGAGAAGCTGGCGCCGGAAGAGCGCATCAAGCTGCTCCGCGAGCGCCGCGACGAGGGAGGTGGCTACGGCCAGAAGGGGGAACGCGCGAGCCCTCAGGGCTTCGGGTTCGCTTCGGCTTCCAGGTAAGCCACCAGAAGCTCTGCGGCGCGGTCCTGCGCCCGGCGAGCGTCGTTCGGATTCGGCACGTCGTTGACGATGATCGAAAACACGAGCGGTAGGCGTCCGGGCGAGCCCGCGAAACCGGAGAGACAGCTCACGTTGGCCAAGGTGCCCGTTTTGGCGCGAACGTAGCGCTCCGCCAGGGTTCCACCCATGCGGTGCGCGATCGTGCCGTCGGTGCCGGCGACCGCCAGCGACGCCAGGAACTCGGCCGAGATACGAAAATCCTGCGCGGCACCGCGCAGAACCGTTGCGATCTGCTCGGCCGAGAATCGGTTCGAATCGTAGAGGCCGGAGCCGTTCATCATCTGAAAGGAGCCGGTCTTGATCCCGAGGCCGCCCAGGTAGCGCGCGACCGCGGCCAGACCCTTGTCCCAGGTCCCCGGATGTCCGCCGATCTCCGCGCCCAGCGTGCGCAGGATCTGCTCGGCGGTGAAATTGTTGGAGCGCTTGTTGAGCTCCTGCGCCACCACCGCCAGCGGCGCCGAATCGTGCGCCGCGAGGGCGCGTAGGCCCTGCGCCGGGGCGACGCCGACCCGCACGCTGCCCCCGATCGCGATTCCGCGTCGCTCCAGCAGCTGGCGCAAGGTGTGTCCGAGGAAAAGCGAAGGCTGCGCGACCCGCCGGTAGACGGTGCGGGGATCGGAACCGAGCCGCACGCGCCCCGAGACGCTGACGCGCGTGCGGTTGCCCTCCTCCTTCGTTTCGACGCTCGGCGCGGCCGGGCCGCTGGTCGCCGTCACCACCCGACCGGCGATCGTAAAGTAGGGTGAGGCCGGATCGATCACCACGCGCGCGGGCGCGCCGGCCGTGGCGCCGGGGATGATCGTGACCGCGACGACGTTGCCGTCCAGCGACGCGGCGGACGAGGGGGCGCGCGACGCGGTGGACTCGGTCTTTTGATCGTAGGCGGGGGGAACGTATCCGCCCACGAACAGGCTGTCGTCGATCACCAGGGATCCGCGCACCTTGTGCAGACCGAGCGCCAGAAGATCGCCGACCATCGTCGCGAGGTCTTCGGCGGAGAGCGTCGGATCGCCCGAGCCACGCAGGTAGAGGTCGCCGTTGACCTCGCCGCCGGCCGGCAGAGGCGGCCCGCCCGGTGGGCCGACCACCGCCAGCGTCGTCCGCCAACGGTACTCGGGACCGAGAAGCGACAGAGCGGTCGCCGAGGTGACGATCTTGACGTTGGAGGCGGCGTTGAGCGGGGTCTTTTCGCCGTGGGCGTAGAGGATCTTGCCGCTGTCGGCCTCGAGGACGATCGCTGAAATCTTCGCCTTGGCCAGCGGGGGCGTGCTCCAGAGCTCGTCGAGTCGCGCGCCGAGCCACGCCCGGCGCGCGGCGGGATCGCTGGGCGGTTTCGGCAACTCGGCCGAAGGGCCCGGTCGGGGCGTCAGGCCCGGCAGCGGCCGTGGCCCGGTCCGCCCAGGGGTCGTCTCGGGCTCGGCGGGGGTGGGCGGCCCAGGGGCAGCCGGCGGCAACTGGGATCCGGCCGGGCGGGGTGCGACATGTGTGGGCTCGACGGGCTGGGCCCAGACGATCTGGCGCCCGGCGAATGCCCCCAGCGCAACGATGCCCAGGCCGAAGGCGCCGGGACGCACGCCGCGCGCAAATCGAGTGAGACCTGCCTGCCGCAATGCAGAACGACCCTAACACCGGGCGGGTAGCGGTTCTACTTTGGGCGACCTCCAGCCACCCGGAGCTACCTCAGCCGACCCGGAGCCACCTCAGCCGACCCAAAGCTACCTCAGCCGACCCGAAGCCACCTCAGCCGAGACAGTCCTACAAGTACGCATTTTTATTGAATAAGCCGTCGTTTTCGTGTCGCCAAATTGTAAACGGTGATACGGTTTCGGCGGGGGTAAGCATGAAACTTCTCACTGCTCAGCTCGCTGGGATGCTCTCTCTGACGATTCTCACTGTTGGTTGCGACCCCGGTGGTCCAGAGGATTCGACGACCACCACCACCAGCGACGTGCACAGTGGAGCCTTTCACCGGGAACCCTGCGATCACGGCGGATTTGGAAACCACGGCGGCGGCGGAACCAACGGCGCGGCGGGCAAGCTCGGCAGCGCGGGATCGAGCGGCGAGGCGGGCAAGCTCGGCAGCGCGGGATCGAGCGGCGAGGCGGGCAAGCTCGGCAGCGCCGGCACCTCCGGCGCGGCCGGCGCGGGCGGCTCCCTATCGTCTTGCCCGACGCGACCGAGCGGAATCGTGAGCTGGTGGCACGCCGACGGGAACTACAACGACGCCGTTGGATCGAACAACGGCACGACCGGTGGTGACGTCACCTTCGCCCCGGGCGAGATCAACCAGGGCTTTCAGCTCGACGGAACGACCGCCTCGAACGTGGTCGTACCCAATGCGGCCAGCCTCAACATCACCGGCGCCCTCACCATCGACGCCTGGATCAGCTCGCCCACCCTGGATGGACGCATCGTCGACAAGATCACCGCCTTCGCGGCCGATGGCTACCTGCTCGACGTGACGGGCGGCCAGCTCCGCATGATCGTGCAGGGGGACGGCATCAACAGCCCCTCGCCGCTGATCGAGGGGGTGCTCACCTATGTCGCTGGGGTCTACGACGGCGCGAGCTTCTCGCTCTATGTCAACGGAACCCTGGTGGCGACCAAGGCCACCGCGGTGACGGCGATTCCGGTGAACAGCAATCCCCTGCACATCGGCGCCGACTCGACGGGCTCGAGCAACTTCACGGGCCTGATCGACGAGCCGCGGATCTTCAACCGCGCCTTGTCGGCTACAGAGATCCAGGCCGTCTTCCAGGCCGAATCCGCCCACTGCCAGTAGTCGCGGCAGGCACGGGCCCTCTCGAAAGCCCCGCTTCCGGCAACTCTTCGCGCGGAGGTCCGGCGGCCTCCGCGCTAGACTGCGCGGCATGGATCTCTTCGCGCGGGCGGCGGCCCAGGATCGGCGCGGGCAGCCGCTCGCCGAGCGGATGCGACCGCGCACCCTGGCAGAGTTCGTCGGGCAGGCCCATGTCCTCGGACCCGGCAAGCTGCTGCGCCGCGCGCTGGAGGCGCGCGAGCTGCCGTCGCTCATCCTGTGGGGGCCACCGGGAACCGGCAAGACGACCCTCGGCCGGTTGCTGGCCGCCGAGGCCGGGGCCCGCTTCGTGGCGCTCTCCGCCGTCATGGCGGGCGTCAAGGATCTGCGCGAGGCGGTGGCCGAGGCGGCCGTCCGCCGCGACCAGCACGGCGAACGAACGGTGTTGTTCGTCGACGAGATCCACCGCTTCAACAAGGCGCAACAGGACGCCCTGCTGCCGCACGTCGAGGCCGGGACGGTCGTGTTGGTGGGCGCCACCACCGAGAACCCGTCCTTCGAGGTGAACGCGGCGCTCCTCTCGCGCGCCAAGGTGGTGGTGCTGCGCGCGCTCTCGGAGGCCGATCTGCGCGTGGTGATCGATCGCGCGCTCGGGGATCCGGAGCGCGGCTTCGGCGGGCGCGGGCTCGACGTCCCCGACGACGTGCGCGATCTCATCGCGCAGCAGGCGCGGGGCGACGCGCGCCGCGCGCTGGCGACCATCGAGGCGGCGGCCGCGGTGGCGGCGCCCGATCCGGACGGGAAGCTCGCGGTGACCGCGGCGGTGGTGGAGGAGGCGGCCCAGCAGCGGACGTTGCTGTACGACAAGGCCGGCGACGAGCACTACGGGGTGGTCAGCGCCTTCATCAAGAGCCTCCGCGGCAGCGATCCCGACGCGGCCGTCTACTGGATGGCGCGGATGATCGAGGCGGGCGAGGATCCGATGTTCGTCCTGCGGCGGCTCGTGATCTTCGCCGCCGAGGACGTCGGCATGGCCGATCCGCGGGCGCTTTCGGTGGCCACCGCGGCGCTCGATGCGTTTCGTCTGGTTGGCCTGCCCGAAGGAATCTTGCCGATGACCGAGGCCGCGCTCTATCTCGCCACCGCGCCCAAGAGCAACACGGCCGTGACGGCGTATGCGGCCGCCAAGGCCGACGTCGACGCCCACGGCGCGCTGCCCGTTCCCGCGCATCTGCGCAACGCCTCGAGCGGCACCGGCAAGGCGCTGGGCTGGGGGGCCGGGTACCAGTACCCGCACGACTTCGAAGGGCACCACGTCCGCGAGGAGTATCTGCCGGAGGCGCTCCGCGGCCACCGCTACTACACGCCCTCCGACTCCGGCGACGAGCGCGCGATCGCCGAGCGGCTGGCGCGCCTGCGCGGCAAGGACTGAAGAGGGGACCGTGCCCACCTATATCGCCTTGATGCGCGGGATCAACGTGAGCGGCCAGAAGATCATCAAGATGGAGCCGCTGCGGGCCTCGTTCGAGGCGCTGGGATTCAAGAACGTGAGGACCTACGTGCAGAGCGGGAACGGGGTGTTCGAGGCGAAGGCCGCGGCGCCGGCTGGAATTGCGGTCAAGATCGCCGATCGGATCGAGCGCGACTTCGGGTTCTTGGTCCCCGTGACGGTGGTGACCTCCGAAGAGATGGGCCGGGTGGTGCGGGAAAATCCCTTCCTCAAAGAGGCGGGCATCGACAGCGCGAAACTTCACGTCACCTTTCTCTCGGACGCGCCGGGGCCCTCGGGCTTGATGAAGATGCGCGCGTTGCCGGCGGGCCCCGACCGCCTGCACTGCCGCAGCCGATCGGTCTACCTGCACTGCCCGGGCGGCTACGGGAACAGCAAGCTCTCCAATAGCGCGATCGAGCGTGCGCTAGCGGTCGGCGCCACGACCCGCAACTGGAGGACGGTGACGACGCTTCACCAGATGGCGTCGTCCGGCCAGTCGGCGGGCGACTGAGGTGAGCGCCGAGGTTCATCTGGCGCAGGTCAACATCGCGCGCATGAACGCGCCGCTCGACAGCCCCGAGATGGCCGGCTTCGTCGCCCGAATCGACGAGATCAACGCCCTGGCCGACGCCAGTCCGGGTTTCGTCTGGCGTCTGCAGACCGGCACCACAGACGCCGGCGCGACGGGCACCTACCTTCGCCCCTACGACGACGACCGAATTCTCTTCAACCTATCGGTCTGGCGGACCGTCGAGGATCTGCGTGCCTATGCCTACCGGAGCGTCCACGCCGAGATCATGCGGCGCCGGCACGAATGGTTCGGAAAAATGTCACGCTCGATCCTGGCGCTCTGGTGGATCCGGTCGGGGCATGTTCCGTCGGTGGAGGAGGCCAAGGAACGCCTCGTTCACCTGGAGCAGAACGGCCCCACGCCGGCGGCGTTCACCTTCAAGGCTCTGTTCCCGCCCGGCTGAGTCGTTCTCGAGGCGGCTCCACGCCGGGGCGCGATCGAACGCCCAGGCGCTATCGAACGCTACAAAGGATTGCGTACGGCCAGCGGGGCCATGCGGCTGAAGTCGCGGTCGGCGGAGAGCAGCTCGCGGGCGCCGTGGTGCAGGGCCAGCGCGGCGATGCGGGCGTCGTGGATCTTGCCGCCCCGGATGCCGTTCGTCTTCACCAGATCCGCGAGAACCGGCCAGTAGCCGTCTTCTTCCGCCAGCAGGCGGAGCGTGGGGGATTCCCGCCAGCTCTCCAGCTGGACGAGGGCAGCTTCGACGGGCGTCGGCGACTTGAAGATGCGGGGATTGGTGACGATGGCCAGGAACTCGTGCACACAAGGCCAGGGGATCGCCCAGGCCGTCGTCCCCTCGGCGTACCCGCGCACGCAGCTTTGAGCCCGCCCGTGAAAGGTCGAGTCCCGCCGGTGGGCGTAGACGAGGATGTTGGTATCGATGGCGATCACCCGCCGCGTCCCTCGTAGGCGAGATCCCGAATGCGATCCCAGTCCGTCTCGTCGAGACCTTCCGTGAGTCCCCCCTCGCCATACGAGGCGTCGCGCAGCCGAAAGGTGGCGCGCGGCCGGTGCCGCTCCAGCACGGTCTCGAGCCCTTCGATGATCAGCTCCCGCAACGTCGTTCCGCGAGCCTGTGCCAACCGCTTGGCCTTCGCGAACAGGGCGTCCGGAAGGTCGATGCTGGTTCGCATGCATATACGCATATCATAAAATATGCGTATATGCTACACGGTCTTGCCGGCCGGCGCGGCGGCGGCGCGCATCGGATCAGTCCTCCGGATCCGCGACCTCGACGCGATTCCGGCCGGCGGCCTTGGCGCGGTACATCGCGGAGTCCGCCTGGCGCAGGAACGTGCTCTCGCGTCGGCGCTGGGTGCCTCCGGGCGCCAGGTGTTCGCGATAGGACGAGATGCCGATCGAGGCGGTGATGCGCGGGAGCGGCGTCGGGGTGTGGCGGTTCTCGGGATCCGAATCGAAGAACGCCGCCCCGGCGATGGCGGCGCGCAAGGTCTCGGCGGCCTGCGCCGCGCGGGCCAGGTCGGCGCCGGGCAGAATCACCACGAACTCGTCGCCCCCGTAGCGGGCCACCAGCGCCGCCGGCGGCGCGTTCTCGGCCAGCAGGCGGGCGACCTTGTGCAGCGTCCAGCTCCCCGCCAGGTGCCCGAAGATGTCGTTGACCGCCTTGAACCGGTCGAGATCGATGAACAGCATCGCCAGCTCGGTCCCCTCCCGGTCGGCGCGGGTGATCTCTTCCGCCAGGCGGGTGTGGAAATAGCGGCTGTTGGCCAGGCCGGTCAGGTCGTCCATCCGGGCCTGCGCCCGAGCGCGGATGGCGTCGAGCGCGTTCTGGATCGACGACGACATGTACGCGGCGAAGATGCGCAGCAGCTCCTTGTCGCGCGACGTGTAGGGCGTCCCCGAGCGCCGGTTGGCGAGCTGGAGGATGCCGCAGATCGATTCGCCCACCACGATCGGCACCGCGATGAGCGATTGGATCGATCCGATTTCAGGGGTCAGCGAGAGCAATGGATCGTCGGGCTCGAGGCGATCGGTCTGTGCGGGACGGCCGGTCGAGTAGACGCGGCCCGAGAATCCCCGGTCGCTGGGGACCCGCTTGCCGAGCACGCTTTCGACGCCGGGGCCGAACGCCGCGATGTAGGTCAGCCGCGGCGCGGGGGCCCCCGCCAGCTTGGCCCGCGGATCGTCGAGCAGGATGCCGCCCATTTCCGACGGTACGAAGTCGTTCGCGCGTTCTAGAATCTCGCGCAGGGCGGCGTCGAGCCGCACGTCCCAGTGTTCGGTGTCCGGGTCCCGCCGCGCCCGCACGAAAAAACGCGTGATCTCCTCGGGCGAGAGCGTGAAGATCGGACCCGGTGGAACGACCGGCGTCGGAACGGAGAGATCTTCTGTTCGGCGAATCGGAACGTCGGGGCGCGGGGCGTCGGGATCGGCCATGGCCAGCCCCAAGGTTACACGACGTCGGCGGCCTCGGGATCGAACGTCGTGCGGTAGGCGGCGCGCAGCCGCACCCGCCGCTCGAGATCGGCGATCACGACCTCGGCCACGTCGACGCCGTACAGCGCCGCGATCGCGTGGATGCCGCCGGGGGTGAAGACGTTCAGCTCCAGGATTCGATCGCCGACGATGTCGACCGCCACGAAGTAGAGGCCATCGGCCAGCAGCTTCGGCCTCAGGATGTCGCAGATGCGGGACTCGACCGGGCCGAAGTCGCATTTGCCGCGCACCGACGCGCCCGCCTTGGCGCCGTTCGTGCCGCTGACGGTGCGTCGGCGGTAGATGGCGACGCGATCGCCGACGCGGAGCGGCTCTGCGTTGAGCAGCAGCAGCCGCTTTTCGCCTTGCTCGGCCTCGGGCAGGTACTCTTGGGCCAGCGCGTAGCCCTGCTTGGTGACGGCGGTGATGATCTGATTCAGGTTCGAGACCTGGCGGCGCCGCAGATAAAAGACGTGCTCGCCGCCGCGCGGGGCGAGCGGCTTGAGCACCGCCGGCCCGTCGAGCCCGCGCAGAAACGCCTTGAGTCGGCTCTTCGAGCGCGACACCAGCGCGCGGGTGCGGACATCGGCGGGGAAATCGGCCAGGTACATCCGGCTGCCGGCCCGGCGCAGACCCTCGGGATCGTTGACCACCAGCGTGCCCGCCAGGCGCAGCCGCCAGCCGAAGTCGATGAGAGGCGCGCCGGGCCGCGCCTCGCCTTCACTGACGGGGTTGTAGCGCAGAAACACCACGTCGAAGCGGCCGAGGGTCTCTTCCTCGACCACCGCCTCCTCGGAGGCCAAGGCCCGCGCGTAGTCGGCCGGCGTGGCGTAGTCGGCCGCACGCACCCGGGTGGTGATTCCGAGAACGTTGTTGTCATCTAGAAAGGAGAGGTCGTCGACCGAGACGAATCTGACCTCGTGGCCCCGCCGGTGCGCGGCGAGCGCCAGGTAGACGCTGGTGAAAGTCGGCTGCTGGTTGTGAACGTCTGCGACGACGAAGCAGATGCGCACGCGCCTTGTCTCCTAGCCAGTCGAGGTGGCAAATGCCTGGCGGTATTTCTTGAGGATGTCGCTCAGGCGATCGAGGGGCAGCGCGGGGGCGACGTGGCCGGACTGTCCGCGCATCTCGTCGGCCATGCAGAGCGCGTTGATGATGGCCTCTTCGGTGCACTCGACCACCGCCTCGTAGAGCGGATCGCAGGCCTCGTCGAGCAGGACCTCCAGCGAGGCGACCATCTTGGAGGTCTGGCGGGGGACCACATTGGCGGTCGAGAAGGCGACCAGGATCTCGCCCGAGCCGTGCGCGGCGAACGATCCGGTCCGGCCGATCCCCAGCGCCGCCCGCTTGCAGAGGCGCACCAGCTGCGACGACAGCAGCGGGGTGTCGGTGGCGATGATGGTGATGATCGAGCCGGCGTTGCGCTCGCGCCGCGTCTGGGAATAGAGCGGCTCCAGCACCTCGCCCACCGGCGCGCCGTCGACGCGCAGGGACCGCATGACGCCGAAGTTCGACTGCACGAGGATGCCCACCGTGTATTCGTTCCCCGCGATGGCGACCCGCCGCGAGCTGGTCCCGATGCCGGCCTTGAAGTCGCAGGTGATGAGCCCGGTGCCGGCGCCCACCGAGCCTTCGGCGACCCGGCCGGGCGTCGCCTGCTCGATCGCGCGGTAGACGTGCTCGGAGCGGACGTGGCGGCCCACGGTGTCGTTCAACCAGGAGTCGTCGCATTCACCGACCAGCGGGATGACGACGTCGTCCTCGCCGCCGATGCGCGGCCACTTGCGCGTCATCCACTTCACGGCGGCGTCCGAGACCTTGCCGACCGCCATGGTGTTGGTGAGCAGGATCGGCGTCTCGAGCAGGCCCCATTCCTGGACCTGGGTAATCCCCGAGACCTCGCCCGCGCCGTTGAGCACGAAGCCGCCGGCGACGATTCGGTTCTCGAAGATGTCGGCGTGCGGGATCACGGCGGTGACGCCGGTCCGCACCGGTCCCTTGCCCACTTCGAGCGGCCCGTCGCCGATGATGACCGTCGTGTGGCCGACGCGGACGTCGCCGACGTCGGTGATGGCGTTGTGCTAGATCGGAAGAGCACACGTCTGAACTCCAGTCACTGACCAATCTCG
>CALAOV010000067.1 GCA_937889515.1 uncultured Myxococcales bacterium
CGAGATTGGTCAGTGACTGGAGTTCAGACGTGTGCTCTTCCGATCTAGGGTGGAAGGGGCGGCGGTGTGGATCGCGGTTTCGATCTGGGGGATGGCCTTGCGCTGGTAGACGGCCAGCCGATCGGTCGCGGGCGGGACCAGCGCGTCGTCGCGGCGCACGAGGATGTTGATCTCGTCGGAGATGTCGGCGTGCGAGATGTCCTCGCAGGCGGCGGGCGCCAGGACGAAGGCGGCGGACAATCCCGCCAGGATCGCCGGGCCGCCGCGCATCGCGGCGATCAGGAGACCGCGACGCACGTCTCGTCCGCCTCGGAGCGATCGCCCTCGCGCCGGTTCCGGCGGGCCAGCGCCTTGGCGATCGGATCCGCGGGCACCGTGACCAGGCGGGTGCCGGCCACCTCGAAGGCCTCCAGCTCGGCGAAGAACGCCTCGCCCATCTCGTGGAGCGCCGCGGGATCGGCCGTCGAGAAGCTGCGCTGTCGAAACCCCGAACCGCCGTAGAGCCCGCGCGAATACCAGGCCAGCGTCTTGCGCAGCTCGTGCAGACGCATCTTGTCGGGGCTGTGCTCGAGGACCAGCGCGGCGTGGCGTCGCCAGACCACCCGGCGCTCGGCCAGCGTGGGCGGACCGGGATCGGGCTGGCCAGTTTCCAGCGCGGCCAGGGTCCGGAAGATCCAGGGATTGCCCATCGCGCCGCGGCCGATCATGACGGCGTCGCAGCCGGTTTCATTCTTCATGCGCAGATAGGCCGTCGCGTCCTTGACGTCGCCGTTGCCCACCACGAGAATCTCGCGCGGGAGCTCGGCGCGCACGGCCGCGATCGGCTCCATGCGCGCGGCGCCCGAAAATCCCTGGGCGCGGGTGCGGCCGTGGACGGTGATCATGGCGGCGCCGGCGTCGACCAGACTGCGCGCGAACTCGGCGGCGTTGAGGGTGCATTCGTCCCAGCCGGCGCGGTGCTTGACCGTGACCGGGATAGCGGCCGGCACCGCGCGCCGGACCGCCGCGACCAGCGCCGCCGCCAGCGTCGGCTCGCGCATGAGCGCCGAGCCACAGGCGCCCGCGGTGACCTTCTTGGCCGGACAGCCCATGTTGATGTCGACGATCGACGCGCCGACGTCGACCGCCATCCCGGCCGCGCGCGCCAGCGCCTCCGGCTCGCGCCCGAAGATTTGCACGGCGAAGCGGCGCCCGCCCAGGCTGGGCCACATTCGCCCCACCGCCTTGGCGGCGCCGCGGGTGAGCGCTTCGGCCGAGAGAAACTCGGTGAAGGTGAGCGACGCGCCCAGCTCTTCGCAGATCGTGCGAAACGGCAGATCGGTCACCGCCTCCATCGGCGCGAGCAGGGCGCCGGGGGTAAGCTCTATGTCGCCGATGCGCATGCGGGCCTGGGAGAATAGCATCGCGCTGGCCGGAATCGTGGCCCTCGCTGCCGGCGCCGCGGCGTGCCGAAAGACGACGCCCGCACCCGAGCCGACGGCCGCCGTTCCGCCCGGGCCCGAAGCCTTGCTGGCCGAGGTGGCCGATCCCTGGCGCTGGGCGGCGGACCGAGCCTCTGCGGACGCCAAGCCGGGGGCGCGGCAACAGGCGGTCGAGGACATCGGACCGTTCGAGCGCGCGCGCCCCGGCGATCCGGGCTCGCCTGCCGTCAACACCAACGCCGACTACTGGACCCGCCTGGTCGGCGTCGCCTGGGACCGCGACGTCGACCTCGACTTCGAGCGCGAGCCAGTCGATCTGGACGGCGATGGGAAGACAGACACGACCGTGACCCGTCACATCCACGCCAAGGGCGGCATCCTGGCCAACCCGGAGCTGTTCGGGCTGACGCGCACGCCGGACGATCCGCGGGGACACAAGGGACAGATCTCCGTGTCGACCGGGGTCCTCGGACTGCGCGAGGCGTTGGGGGCCGACGGCCAGCCGACGGGCCAGATCGGCATGACCTGCTGGCTCTGTCACGGCGAGGCGAATCCGGTCGGTGGCCAGATCGTGCTGGGATTGCCGGGCGTGTCGTTCGACTACGGCCTCCTGCTGGCGACCGCCCGCGTGCTCGACGATGGCGACGCGGCCGCCGTCGCCGACCGCCGCGCGCGGGGGTTCCCACCGGGCCGGATCGTGCGCGCCCGGCTGCTGCTGGCCGGACCCGGGCGGCAGGATCTGACCGGCGAGTTCGGCCTCGATGTGACGGTGCCCGGATATCATTCGGCGCGCTACCCCGGCACCGCGCGCGTGCGTCAGGGGACGCGCGGGATCGTGAACCCCATCAGCGTCCCGGGGATCCTCGCGGCGCCGGGGCTCGCGCTCGAGAACTGGTCGGGATCCGAGGACGCGGACGCCCCCTGGCTGGAACGTCTGACGGTGCTGGCGGGGCAACCGGAGGCGGCGACGATCGCCGCGCTCGAGCTGGGCGCCTCGATTCCGTTCGATCGGCAGGCGGTGCGCCGCAACCTGCTCTTCGATCTGCGCAACCTCGGCACGCTCGGACTACAGCAGGACTCGTTCCCCGGGCTGCTCTGGGCGGACGCGATCTACGGACGGGCCGACCTTTCACCGCAGGCGCTCCGCGCGATTCCGCGGCTGTATGCCACCGTCGCGGTCCGGGGCGTCCTGTCGCGTGGGTTCGAAAGGCCGCAGGCCGATGCCGCGGCCGTCGCGCGCGGACGGGCGATCTTCGCGGAGCGGGTCGTGGGCGCGATCGTAAACCGGCAGATCCTGAAGCACGCGCCGCGCGCCTACGCCGCCGCCAAGCTGGAGGGTCCGATCCTGGCGCCGCTCGACCCGACGAAACCGCTCGACGCGCGGCTCGCCGTTCGCTGCGCCGACTGCCATTCGGCCGCGCCTCTCGAACGCCTGCGCCCGTTCACCGAGAACCCGCCGCCGCTCGGCCGCTGCGGACACTGTCACACGGCGCACACGCGTCTGCCCGAATGGCCGCAGCCGGCCGTCCGGTCGATCGACGCCCGGCTGGTCGCGGTCGCCGGACTGCCGATCGGCCGCACCTCGGAGGACGAGGTCAGCTTCTGCGAGGGCTGTCATGCCCAGCACCGCGACTTCGGACCGTTGGTCTACTCGTCGAGCCGGCTTTTCCCCTTCGACGCCGACGGCGACGGCGACGCGCAGGTCGATCCGGCCGGCGATCGCCGCGCGGGCGGAATCGGAACGGAACCATTCCTGGCCTTCGACGTGCCGCGACCGCAATGGCCCTTCTCCATGGAGGTGCCGGTCATCACCGATGCCGGCCGCGCCGGTCACGTCGCCCGCACCCGTATCGGCGCCCCCTGGGTCCGCGTCGCCCCGCTGGTCGGCCTGCGCGCCAGCGCGCCCTATCTCCACAACGGCTCGGTCCCGACGCTGGCCGCGCTGCTCGACTCCCCTTCTCGTCGCCCCAAGACCTTCCCGCTTGGCAGCGCCGGCTTCGTCCTCGACACCCGCCTCCCCGGCAACGGCAACCAGGGCCACGACTTCGGCACCGCCCTCTCGCCCGCCGAGAAGAAAGACCTGATCGTATTTCTGGAGAGCCTCTAGCTACTTGGCGTAGTCGGTGGCGCGGGTCTCGCGGATCACGGAGACGCGCACCTGACCCGGATAGGCCAGCT
>CALAOV010000068.1 GCA_937889515.1 uncultured Myxococcales bacterium
GGCCTGGACGCGGGTGTTCGGGGAGGCGGCGGCGCTGGGGATCTTGCAGGTGCGCCTCACCGGCGGCGAGCCGCTGGTCCGCCCCGATCTGGAAGCGCTGGTGGCGGCCGCGCGGCAGCGGGACCTCTACATCCACCTGATCACCAGCGGCATCCCGGCCGATGGCGCGCGCCTCGGCCGCCTGGCGGCCGCCGGGCTCGACAGCGTCCAGATCTCGATTCAGGACACCGATCCGCGGGGCGCCGCCTGGATTGCCGGCCGCGACGACACCGACGCGAAGCTCGAGATGGCGGCCGCGACCCGCGCGCTCGGGCTGCCGCTCACGCTCAACGTGGTGCTCCACCGCGGCAACATCGCGCGCGTGCCCGAGTTCATCGCGCTGGCCGAGAGGCTGGGCGCCGCGCGCCTCGAGCTGGCCAACACGCAATACCTCGGCTGGGCGCTGGCCAATCGCGACGCGCTGCTCCCCCCGCTGGCGGCCGTCGAGGAGGCCCGCGGGCAGGCAGCGGCCGCCCGTGAGAGGTTGCGCGGCAAGATCGAGATCCTGTTCGTCCGCCCCGACTACTACGCCGATCGCCCGCGCAGCTGCATGGACGGGTGGGCGCGGCGCTACCTACTGGTCACGCCCGACGGGACCGCGCTGCCCTGTCACCAGGCGCTCGGCATCACCTCTCTGGCCTGGCCGAGCGTGCGGGACCACGCGCTCGGCGATCTCTGGAACCACGATCCCTCCTTTCGCGTCTTCCGTGGGGAAGATTGGATGCCCGATCCCTGCCGGACCTGCGCCGAGCGCGAGACCGACTTCGGCGGTTGCCGCTGCCAGGCCTTCGCGCTGCTGGGCGACGCGGGGGCGACCGATCCGGCCTGCGCGCTCTCCCCGCGACACGACCTGATCGTCGCCGCGCGTCGCAACGCCGAGCTGTTGGTGGTCGACCCGCCGCCGTTGCGTCTGCGCCGCCTGCGCTTCGCCTCATGAGCCCCGCGATCGAAGTTCAGGATTTGAGGAAGAGCTACGACGCGGTCGAGGCCGTGCGGGGGATCAATTTTTCGGTCGAGGCTGGCGAGATCTTCGGCTTTCTGGGGCCCAACGGCGCCGGCAAGACCACCACCATCAAGATCCTCTGCACGCTCTTGCAGGCGAGCTCGGGCACCGCCCGCCTGGCGGGCCTCGACGTCTCGACTTCCCCGGCGGAGGTCCGGCGGCGGATCGGGGTGGTCTTCCAGGACCCGGCGCTCGACGACCGGCTGACCGCCGAGGAAAACCTCAGCCTGCACGCCGTCGTGTATCGGGTTCCGCGCAGCGAGCGCGCGGTGCGCATCGACGAGGCGCTTCATTTCGTCGATCTCTACGACCGCCGCAAGCATCTGACGCGCACCTTTTCGGGCGGGATGAAACGGCGGCTCGAGATCGCGCGCGGGTTGGTCCACCGCCCGGACATCCTGTTCCTGGACGAGCCGACGACGGGGCTCGACCCGCAGACCCGCGCCCGTACCTGGGAGGTGCTGCGCGAGCTCCGCAGCCGATTCGGCACGACGTTGTTTCTGACCACCCACTACATGGACGAAGCGGAGAACTGCGATCGGATCGCCATCGTCGATCACGGTCTCATCGTCGCGCTCGACACGCCGGCCGTCCTCAAGCAGCGGGTCGGTAAGGATCTGGTGGCGGCCCGCAGCGTCGAGCCCGAAGCGCTGGCGCGCCTGCTGACCGAGAAGTACGGCCTCACCAGCACGCCGGCCGAAGGCGGCCTGACCTTCATGGTCGAAGAGGGCGACGCCTTCATCGTCAAGCTGTTGACCACCGACCGGCCGCCGCTGCAAGGGATCAGCGTGCGTCGGCCCACGCTGGACGACGTGTTTCTATCGCTGACCGGTCGGCAGATCCGCGCCGAGGGCGCCGAGGGAAACGCCGCGCGCCTGCGCGCGCTGGTGAGGCGGCGCTAGATGATCGCGGCGCATGTGACGCATGATCGCGTCGGGGGAGGGACGGCTCCGCCGGCCCGACCCCATCGCGGGGGGCGCGGAACCCTCCCAGGGTTCCGCCCATGATCGAGGTGATCTACGCGCTCTGGCGGCGCGACATGATCAAGTTCCTGCGCGATCGCCGCACGCTCATCACCAGCCTGACCCGACCGTTCCTCTGGCTGCTGGCGTTCGGGTTCGGGCTGCGCGCGTCGGTGCGCCTGCCGACCGGCGGCACCGACTTCGTGTCCTTCCTGGTGCCGGGCCTGGCGGCCATGACGGTGCTCTTCGCCAGCATGTTCGCCGCCATCTCGATCGTCTGGGAGCGTGAGTTCGGGTTTCTCAAGGAGCTGCTGGTGGCGCCGGTACCCCGCGGCGCGATCGTGGCCGCGAAGATCCTGGCCGGGAGCGCCACCGCGCTCATCGAGACCGGCCTGATGCTGGCGCTCTCGCCGCTGGTGGGCGCCCGGTTCAGCCCGCTGGGGGCGCTGGCGTCGCTGCCCCTGCTGACCGTCTTCGGGATGACGGTCAACGCGCTCGGGATCGTGGTCGCGGCGCGCATGCGCTCCTTCGAAGGTTTCGGCAGCGTGGTCAACTTCGTCATCCAGCCGGTATTCTTCCTCTCGGGCGCCCTGTATCCCGTAGTCGGCTTGCCGCGCGGCCTGCGCGCGGTGGTGCTGATCAACCCGATGTCGTACGTGGTCGACGCCGTGCGCGGCCTTTGCATCGGGCACCACAGCTTTCCGCTCCCGCTGGACGTCGCGATCGTGTGCGGCTCGGCCGTGATCTTCGGGGCGCTGGCGACGCGCGCCTTCCGCAAGATGGAGGCCTGACCCGGCCGAGGACCCTCCCCGGACCCCGTGCTACCCTGACTGGACGCCATGGCCGCCGACGCGAAAGTCACCACCGCCGCGCTGCGCATCCGCAAGGGGACCGGCCAGCGGATCGCGGTCCTGACCGCCTACGACGTGGTGTTCGCGCGTCTGGCCGACGACGCGGGCATCGACGTCGTGCTGGTCGGCGACAGCCTGGGGATGGTCGTGCAGGGGGAGCGGTCGACGCTGGCGGTGACGCTCGACGAGATGGTCTACCACAGCCGGATCGTCTCCCGCGGCGTGCGGCGCGCGCACCTGGTCGCCGATCTGCCGTTCATGAGCTACCAGGCCTCCGTCGAAGACGGGATGCGCGCGGCGGGGCGCCTCCTCAAAGAGGGGCGCGCCGAGGCGGTGAAGCTGGAGGGAGGCGTCGAGGCGTCGGAGCTGATTCGACGCCTGACCGGCGCCGGCATTCCCGTGATGGGTCACGTCGGCATGACGCCGCAGTCGGTTCACCAGCTGGGCGGCTTCAAGGTTCAGGGGCGGACCGACGCGCAGCGGGCGAAGATCCTGGCCGACGCGCGCGCGGTCGCCGAGGCCGGCGCCTACGCGATGGTGATCGAAGCGGTGCCGCACGCGCTGGCCGCCGAGATCACCCGGGAGGTCTCCGTGCCGACCATCGGCATCGGCGCCGGGGCCGATTGCGACGGTCAGGTCATGGTGATGCACGATCTGCTGGGGCTGGAGCCGGCCTGGAAGCCCCGCTTCGTGCGCCGCTACGCCGAGATGGGAAAAGCCGTCGGCGAGGCGTTCGCCGCCTACGCCGCCGACGTGCGCGCCGGACGCTTTCCGTCGCCCGAGGAGACCTACGACTGAGGTCGTTTTCGCGGAGGCTGGGGCGTGGGCATGGGTGATCCGCTGGTCATCCGCACGGCCGCGGAGATGTCCGCCTGGTCGAGCGCGGCCCACGCGCGCGGCGAGCGGATCGCCTTCGTCCCGACGATGGGCGCGCTGCACGAAGGGCACGTCGTGCTGCTGCGCGACGGCCGCCGGCGCGCCGATCGGCTGGCGCTCTCGATCTTCGTGAACCCGACGCAGTTCGGGCCCCGGGAGGATCTGGCGTGCTACCCGCGCGATCTGCCCGGCGATCTCGCCAAGGCCGCCGGCGCAGGCACCGACGTCGCGTTCGTCCCCGAGGTCGGCGACATCTACCCGGCCGGCTTTCAGACCACCGTCGAAGTGGGCGAGCTGGCGCGCGGCCTCGACGGTCCGTTCCGGCCCGGCCACTTCGCCGGGGTGGCGACCGTTGTCGCCAAGCTCTTCAACATCGTGCGGCCGGACCTGGCGATCTTCGGCGAGAAGGACTTCCAGCAGCTCGCGATCGTCCGCCGGCTGGTGGCCGACCTGGCGATGGGGATCGAGATCATCGGTGTCCCGACGGTCCGCGAGGGCGACGGCCTGGCGATGTCGTCGCGCAACGCATATCTAACGACCGCCGAACGCGTCCGCGCCGTTTCGCTTTCCCGCGCGCTCTTCGCCGCACGCGATCGCGCAGCGGCCGGGGAGGGCGACGCCGCGGCGCTCTTGGAAACCGCGCGCGCCGCGCTCGACGTCGATCGCCTCGACTACCTGGAGCTGTGCGACGTCGACACGCTCGTCCCGGTGACCCGGGTCGATCGCCCCACGGTCCTGGCCGTGGCCGCCTTCATCGGCCGCACCCGCCTCATCGACAACGTTCGAATCGGGTCGTAGCGACCTGCACGGAAATACTGGCTAGCCAGAGATAGCTAGCCATGGGGGCTGACAAACTGGTCGAGGCTCCCTCAGTTGAAGGTGGTGTTGGTGATCGTGACGCCGCTCGTGCCGTTCAGCTTGTCCAGCGCTTCGACGTAGATGCCGGGGTGATGAGCCCCCTGCTGGACGTCACCGTTGTCGCTGTTGCCGGTGAACGTCGATTGGTCGATCACCAGGTAGCCGTTCAAGGCGTCGACCACTTCGAAGATCGCCCCCGTCCCGAGCTCGTTGGCCTGATTATCGAGAAGCCGCGAACCGCAGACCGTCAGCGTGTACGCGTTTCCGTCGTTGTAGATCACGCCGCCCAGGCCGCCACCCTCGGTGCCGGCCGCCGCGGGGTTCTCCCCGTGTCCGATCGCCGAGTTGTTCTGGAAGACGCTGTTGAGGACCGTCCACGACACGTTGATGCTGGCCAGCGCGCCGCCGTTGATGCCGGAGTTCCCCTGGAAGGTGCTGTTCACGACGTAGGCGGGCCCGCTGATCTCGGTCGCGTAGATCGCGCCCCCGCCCAGGTCCTGGACGTTCTGGCCCGAAGCGTTGGTCTGCTGACTGTTGGTGACCGTGATGTTCACTGCCTTGAACGTGCCGCCCTGCACGTACAGGGCGCCGCCGCCGTACACGCCGTTGCTGTCCACCTGCTCGGCGAGGCCGATCCCGCCGGTGAATCCGATGTTCTGCACCACCAGATGGGGCGTGGTCTGAATGTCGCAGCGGGTGCTGGTGTAGTGCAGGTTGGCGTCACAGGTGTTCTGACGCAGGATCCGGTTCTGGCCGCCACCGCTGAGCGTGATCTTGCCGCCGCCGTCGATGGTGACGCTGCCGTCCTTGGTGACGCCGCCGTCGTTGAAGATCTCGATCTCGGGCACGACGATCGTGAGCGGAGCCGAGCCGCAATTGAAGGTGACGACGCCGCCGCCCGCGACGGCCGTCGCGACCTTGGCGGCCGTGCAGCTCGCGGCCGTTCCCGTGCCGACGACCGTGGTCGGATTGGAGACGTCCGCCGCTTCTGCGGCCGCGGGGACCACGCAGGTGCCGCCGTCGGTCCCGATCGTCGGCGCGCCGCCCGATCCGCCGGCTCCCGCGCCGGCCTTGCCGCCGGCTCCGCCCGCCTTGCCGCCGGCTCCGCCTGCCTTGCCGCCGCTGCCCGTGCCGCCGGCACCGGCTTTGCCGCCGACTCCGCCCGTTGATCCACCGGCGCCGCCGGCTTTTCCACCACTGCCGCCGGACCCGGCAACTCCGCTCGCCGTGCCACCGCTGCCGGCGGTCCCGCTGCCGGCGCCGCCGCTGCCACCGGTACCGGTGGCTCTCCCGCCACTGCCGGCCTGTTGACCCCCGGCGTGGCCGCCGCTTCCGGCACCGCCGCCGTCGCTGGTGGATTTTCCACTCGAGCCGCAACCCAGACCAGCCGCCGCCGAGATTCCAGAGATCAGAGCCAGCACCTTCAGATTGCGCATTCGCATCTCCTACGCATTTTACCCCTGATCCTCAAAGGGTTGTTGGACCGTCCGGCCGACTAAAGACTAACCCTTGAATGGGTCGTGCAGCCGCGCGCCGGTCCGGACGATCTGGAAATCGCGGTCGTTGCCGAAGCCGGGCATAGCCAGCAAGTGCTGCTTGAGATCGTGGCCCGGGCGCGGCAACAACACCTTCTGCAGTATTTCTCGATGCTCCTCTTCGGCGGAGCGGCCGTGGCGAGAGGCCCGGGCGCGGAGTGAGTCCACGACCGCCTTGTCGATGTTCCGGACGATCAGTTGCGGCACCAGCTCGATGATACCGCAGCATCGGCCGGGGACCCAGAGGCAGCGGCCGCTTCAGCCGAGGCGCGCGATGTGGCCGAGCTTGTCGGGAAGATCCATGCGGTAGAAACGGCGCAGCTCGGCGAGCATCGGCAGGGCGTCGGTTTGGTCGGCGTGCACGAAGCGGCGTTCGAGCACGGCGGCGTAACGGTTGGCGCCAGCGTTCGCAGCGCGGTAGCGCGCGCTCTCGGCGCCATCGAGATCGTCGGCGTAGCCGACGTCGCCGTACAGGCGTTGCCGCAGATCGCTGGTCGGACTGGCCAAAAGGACGCAGCAGGCGAACTTGTCGACCTCCGCTTGCAGCTCCAGCTCGAGCGGCGAGACCGAGCGCTGTCCGGCGGCGCAGAGCGCGACGTAGATGAAGTGGCTCACGCCTTCCACGGCCAGACAGAAGTCGGTGAAGTTCCGGTCATCGAGACCCGCCGCCGGATCGTGTCGTTCGAGATTGGCCAGTGCGCCCGCGTCGAGGAACAGCGCCATGGCCAGCTCGTCGTCGGCTTCCCGGACCAGGAGCTGCTCGCGGGGCGCTCGGCGCGGATCGACCACCTCCCGCTGGGCATCGTCGATGACGAACGCGTCGATTGCCAGGTGCGTCTGCACACGATAGAGGGCTTCCAGCCCGAGCTGCAATCGGGTCAGGACCGAGAGACGGGCGGCGCGCGCCCGGGCCCGCCTCACTGCAATCGTCCGTTGCCTCGGCCGCCGAGGACGCCCATCGTCGCCAGTCGGCCGGCCGCGGCGGTGCTCTTGGTCAGCTGCCAGTGCCGATACAGCTTCAAGATGTCCTGGTTGCTGGCCGGCAGCACCATCCGCCGACTGACCAGCGCCAGCGCGCCGACCAGGCGCACGAAGTTCATCGCCAGCGCGCCGAACACGTCGCCCAGCGGATCGCCGGTCCAGCCCGGGCCGCCCCGCGCCAGCTCGCCGTACGCCGTGCCGCCCATGTCGATGTAGTAGTCGACGTCGACCGGACCGTCGGCCAGGCTCTCGGCCCAGAATCCCGAGAGGTAGAGCGCCGTGTCCCCGATCTCGCGCAGATGCCGGCGTCTCTCCCGCAGGGGGGCTTCGGCCGCCGCCAGCATGCGCAGCGCGATTGGCGTGTCCTCGATCCGGTTGGCGGCGTAGCTCGCCAGCAGCTGAACGATGTAGTGCTCGACCAGGGTCCCCGGCGTCAGCCCCTCCTCCCGGAAAGCCCGGCCCACTTCGTCGTGGAAAAACGCGTCGACGTTTTGTGCGAGGTCCATCCCTAACCTATGACAACTCATCGGCGGGATGTCAAAAAAACCTTAATGATTTCAATTGTCTAGGAGACGTTTCGTTGGCAGTCAAACATCCCAGATGCCAGCTTCGCCCGCCAACCCATTGACTCCGAAGGCTTTGCGGGTAGATTCCCGCGCTGGCACTCGGAGAATCTGAGTGCCAGACCCTTTTCCCGCTGGAGGAACCTGATGAAAGTTCGCCCGTTGCAAGATCGCGTGATCGTCCGTCGTGTGGCTGAGGAAGAGAAGACCAAGGGCGGGATCATCATCCCCGACTCGGCCAAGGAAAAGCCGGCCGAGGCCGAGGTCATCGCCATCGGCAATGGCAAGACCGACGACAAGGGCAAGCTGCGCCCGCTCACCGTGAAGAAGGGGGACCGCGTCCTCTTCGGCAAGTACACCGGCAACGAGATCAAGATCGACGGCGTCGATCACCTGATTCTTCGCGAAGACGACATCCTCGGCATTCTGGAAAAGTAAGGAGCGACCACCATGGCAGCCAAAGAGATTCTGTTCGACGAGGCGGGGCGATCCCGCATTCTGGCCGGCGTCAACGCGCTGGCGGACACCGTGAAAGCGACGCTGGGCCCCCGTGGGCGCAACGTGGTCATCGAGAAGTCGTGGGGAGCCCCGACGGTGACCAAGGACGGCGTGACCGTCGCCAAGGAGATCGAGCTGGAAGACAGGTTCGCCAATCTCGGGGCGCAGATGGTCAAGGAGGTCGCTTCCAAGACCTCCGACACCGCCGGCGACGGAACCACCACCGCGACGGTGCTGGCCCAGGCGATCTTCCGGGAGGGATCGAAGATGGTCGCCGCCGGGCACAACCCGATGGAGATCAAGCGGGGGATCGAGAAGGCGGTCGCGTCTATCGTTGAAGCCCTCAAGAAGATCTCCAAGCCGACCAAGGGCCAGAAGGACGTCGCCCAGGTTGGGACGGTCAGCGCCAACGGCGACGAGACCATCGGCAAGCTCATCGCCGAGGCGATGGAGAAGGTCGGCAAGGAGGGCGTCGTCACCATCGAAGAGGCCAAGTCGATGGAGACCACGCTCGACGTGGTCGAAGGCATGCAGTTCGACCGCGGTTACATCTCGCCCTACTTCGTCACCGACGCGGAGCGGATGGAGACCAAGCTCGACGATCCGTACATCCTCATCCACGAGAAGAACATCGGAAGCATGAAGGACCTGCTGCCGATTCTCGAGCAGGTGGCGCGCTCCGGTAAGCCGCTGCTCATCATCGCCGACGTCGAGGGCGAGGCGCTCGCGACGCTCGTGGTGAACAAGCTGCGTGGCACCTTGCACGTGGCCGCCGTCAAGCCCCCGGGCTTCGGCGATCGCCGCAAGGACATGCTCAAGGACATCGCGGTGCTCACCGGCGGCCAGGCCGTCACCGAGGATCTGGGGATCAAGCTGGAGAGCGTGACCCTCAAGGATCTGGGCCGCGCCAAGCGGGTGTCGATCGACAAGGACAACACCACCATCGTCGACGGCGCCGGCAAGAAGCCGGAGATCGAAGCGCGGGTCAAGCAGATCCGCGCCCAGGTCGAGGACACCACCTCCGACTACGACCGCGAGAAGCTGCAAGAGCGGTTGGCCAAGCTGGTCGGCGGCGTGGCGGTCATCAAGGTGGGCGCGGCGACCGAGACCGAGATGAAGGAGAAGAAGGCCCGCGTCGAGGACGCGCTCCACGCCACGCGCGCGGCCGTCGAAGAGGGGATCGTTCCGGGCGGTGGCGTCGCGCTGATTCGCGCGCTCGCCGCCACCGACAAGCTGGAAGGCCTGTCGGAGGAGCAGCAGGTCGGCGTCACCATCGTGCGCCGCGCCTGCGAGGAGCCCTGCCGTCAGATCGCGACCAACGCCGGCAAGGAAGCCTCGATCATCGTCAACCGCGTGCGCGAAGGCAAAGGCGCCTTCGGCTACAACGCGGCGACCGACGAGTTCGAGGACCTGGTCGAGGCGGGCGTCATCGATCCGACCAAGGTGGTCCGCTCGGCCCTGCAGAACGCGGCCTCGGTCGCCTCGCTGCTGGTGACGACGGAAGCGCTCATCGTCGAGCGCCCCAAAGAGGACGCGCCCGCGGCGCCCCCCGGTGGCGGCGGCGGCATGGGCGGCATGGGTGGGATGGGCGGCATGGGTGGCATGGGCGGGATGATGTAAGACGCCCGTCGATCCTCGGATCGACATCGCATTCCAAACGGCGAGTCGGGGAAACCCGGCCGCCGTTTTTTTTTGCTCGAGCGGGGATGTTTTTCAGGATCCCCCCAAGCTCAACCTTCGGTTGCATAGATCGGGGAAGTCCGAGTACATTCCGCCCGTCGCAGTTATGTGTTGTTCCAAACAACCAAAAGGAGACGAGATGAAATCGACCCCCCTCTGGAAGAAAGTATCGACGGCAATCCTGCTGGCGGTAACGCTGGGCGGAACTGGTGCAGTCGTGGGCGGATGCGCCTACGGTGGTGTGGCGAGCACTCCGGACGGAACGATCGTGATCACTCGCAACGACCTCTTCCTCTTCGGAGCCCTGCGCAAGGTCTTCGTCTGCAAGGCGGCCGGCAACGCGCTGAACTGCGTAGAGACCAGCGCTCCGTAACTCGTTTGTCGAAAGCAGGACCGCCGCTTTGCGGGGGTCCTGCTTTTTTTATGTCCAGACCTTTGAGATTCTTCCGTGCGCTCCGGCCTCTTGGCTTGGTCTTGATCCTGACCTCGACCATGACGGCCTGCCGATCGCGCTCGAGCGCCTCCGCGCCGCTGGCCGGGGTGGGGTTCGAGCTTCCCGGCAACGCGCAGATCGCACGGGGGGCCCTGCTCACCAAGCCGCCGGGCCGCGAAGAGGGGTTCCTGGCCTTCGTCGTCGGCGGCGCCGAGAAATGGATTGATGCCTGCCGACAGGAGGCCGGTGGCGCCTCGCCCCTGTTCAGCTTCCAGACCGACGCCCAAGGGGCGCTCCGTCCCGCCCTTCCAGAGTCAGGAGCAACGGCGCGCGATCGTTGCCTGGTGGGCCGCGCCATCGCGACG
>CALAOV010000069.1 GCA_937889515.1 uncultured Myxococcales bacterium
GGTTGCG
The DNA here is from genome assembly GCA_937889515.1 of uncultured Myxococcales bacterium. Classification (GTDB taxonomy): domain Bacteria; phylum Myxococcota_A; class Polyangia; order Fen-1088; family Fen-1088; genus JADGRB01. The sequence continues at coordinate 8 of CALAOV010000069.1, forward strand.
CCTCGGCTCGACAAGGCAGAGGTCCCGGCGCTGATTGAACGACTCGAGTTGGCCGGCGACGATGCGGAGGCTGCGTACCAGACGCTGGTCGCGATCACCAAGCAGGATTTTGGACCGAAGCCCAAGCGGTGGACGACCTGGTGGGAGCGTCATCAGGACGACGATCGGGTCGACTGGCTGTTCGAGGGGCTGTCCCACAAGACACCGGAGATCCGGGCCGCCGCCGAACAGGAGCTGCGCGCGCTCACCGGCGAGTATTTCGGCTACCACTTCGATCTGCCCCGCCGCGACCGCGAAGCCGCCCGCGCGCGCTGGCAATCTTGGTGGACCGAGACCCAAGCGCGCAATCGGCCCAATCCCGGCTAACGGTGCTATCTTCCGCGCCCTATGTTCGAGACGCTCACTAAGGGTTTTCGCAGCGCCAAGCAGCGGTTCCAGGGGCTCGCCGAGCTCGACGAGGCGACCGTCGACGAGGCACTGAAGGATGTCCGGACCGCGCTCCTCGAGGCCGACGTTGGGTTCGACGTCGTGCAGGACTTTTGCCAGCGGATCAAAGAGAAGGCCGTCGGTGTCATCGTCAAGGTGAAGGCGTCCACCAAGGAGAAGGTTCGGCGCGTCACCCCGGAGGATCACTTCGTCAAGCTCTGCCACGAAGAGTTGGTCGACCTGATGGGTCCGGTCGACACCAGCCTCAAGTTCGCCAAGAAGGGTCCCACCGGGATCATGCTGGTCGGCTTGCAGGGCTCGGGGAAGACCACCACCGTCGGCAAGCTGGCCCGTTATCTCGAAAAGCAGCACAAGCGGCCTCTGCTGGTGGCCGCGGACGTCTACCGTCCGGCCGCCATCGAGCAGCTCAAGGTCATCGGGGCGCAGCTGGGGATTCCGGTCTACGCCGACCCCGGGGCCAAGCCGCCCGACATCTGCGAGAAGGCCGTGCGCGTCGCCGCGGAGAGCGGGCGCGACGTCATCCTGTTCGACACCGCCGGCCGTCTGGCGATCGACGACGTGCTCATGGAGGAGCTGTCGGAGATCGACCGCCGCGTGCACCCGGGAAACATCCTGCTGGTCGTCGACGCGATGATCGGCCAGGACGCGGTGGGGACGGCCAAGGCGTTCAACGAGCGCCTCAACCTGGACGGCGTGGTCCTGACCAAGCTGGACGGCGACGCGCGTGGCGGCGCCGCGCTGTCGGTCAAGGCCGTCACCGGCAAGCCGATCAAGTTCGTCGGCATGGGCGAGTCGTCGGAGCGGCTGGAAGAGTTCCGTCCCGACGGGATGGCCAGCCGCATCCTGGGCCGCGGCGACGTCGTGGGCCTGGTCCAGCAGTTCGAGGAGGTCGTCGACGAGGAGAAGGCCGAGCAGGACGCGGTCCGGATGCTCAAGGGGAAGTTCGACATGGCCGACTTCCTCGAGCAGATCGCGGTGCTCAAGAAGATGGGTCCGCTGCGCGAGATGATGGAGAAGATCCCCGGCGCGGCCGAGGCGATCCCGGAGGGCGTGCAGGTCGACGACCAGGAGCTGGTGCGCATCAGCGCCATGATCTCGTCGATGACCTTCGACGAGCGCCGCCATCCGGAGCGCTTCATCGTCACCAGCTGGGAAGAGCTGGTCGAGGGCGGCAAGCGCAAGAAGAAGCGCAGCGCCTTCTACGACACGACCCGCCTGCGGCGCGTGGCGCAGGGCTCGGGCCGAAAGGAGCAGGAGGTGGCCGACCTGCTCAACAAGTTCGGGATGATGCGCCAGATGATGATGCAGATCGGGATGTCGACCGGTCTGCTCGGCAAGATTCCGGGGTTCAAGCAGCTCGCGCAGGCCAAGAAGATGATGGGCCTCGACGTCAACCAGCTCGCCAACATGATGCAGACGCCGTCGGCCGAGCGGGGCCACTTCCAGGCGGCTCAGCGCAACGTCGATCGGGGCAAGGAGAAGCGGAAGCGCAAAGAAGCGCGCAAGGCGCGCAAGAAGGGGCGCAAGCGCCGGTAACCGCTCGGTCAGCCCAGGGCCAGCGCGAGCACGACGACCCCGACGATGAGGAGAACGATCGCGGCGACGGCGATCGCCGCCCGCGATCCGGCGAGCGTTCGCGCCGGTTCTTGACCTGGGCGCGGCGGCGCGTCGGAGAGCGGCTGGGTCTCCACCGCGGCCATGGCCGCCGGGACGCCTTCTTGCGGAGATGCGGGTGGGCCGGCGTCGGGCGCGGCGGGCGACTCCGCGGCAACGGCCTCGGCGTGGGCCTCGAAATCGCGGAGATACCGGTCGGCCGGATCCGACACCCGGAGCGTCGCGGGGCCGATCCGGACCAGGTCGCCGTCCCGCAGCCGCTGCTCGACCACGGGCACGTCGTTCACCAGCACGCCGTTCTTCGAGCCCAGATCCTTGACGACCACCCCATCCCACAGGCGCACGAATGCGGCGTGCTCGCGGGAGATCTCATCCGACAGCAGGTGAAGATCGCAGGTCTCCACCCGCCCCGCGAGGTAGCGACGATCCAGGTCTTCCAGCCGAAGGAGCGGCGCCGCAGGCACGCCCGATAGGATCGTCAAGGTCGGTGTGGCAGTTCCCGGCGCCGAGGCGAAGAGATCACCCACCAGACGGCGGGCGATGGTCGCCGTCCCTTCTGCCCCTAGAACGGGACCGACCATCCCGTCGAAGATCAGGGTCACCTCGCCGAGCGCGACCTGCGCGCCGGGGATCACCGGTCGCGGTTCACCCGGCGGAAGCCGCACGCCGTCGAGGCGCGTGCCGTTGGTGCTCCCGAGATCTTCGATGCGCCACCCGTCGGCCGAGCGGGACAGTCGCGCGTGCAGCCCCGAGAGGGCCGGGTAGGGCAGCGGCAGCTCGACGTCGGGGCGGCGCCCGATCCGGATTTCGTCGCTGGCGTCGGGAAACTCGATGGCCCGCTCCGCCGTCGGCCCGCGATCGCCGGCGGCCGCCGGGCCGGGAGCGGGAATCAGACGCAATCGCAGCGGCATCGGCGCCGGTACTCTAGCGTGG
>CALAOV010000070.1 GCA_937889515.1 uncultured Myxococcales bacterium
CGCGGGCACGACCGGTGCGGCCGGTCGAGGCGGCGCGACGGGCACCGCGGGCACGACGGGTGCGGCCGGTCGAGGCGGCACGACCGGGACGGCTGGCACGACGGGCTCCGGCGGCTCCGGCACCGACGGCGGCGTGACGGTCAATTGCTCGGCCACCCTGCCCAGCGGCGGCACTACGTACATGGGAACCAATATCAACGGGGCGGCCGACGGCCTCAATTACGGGATCTGGACGAATGGAACCGGGGGGAGCGTCACCGTCTTCCCCAATGCGCATGCGTTCTCCGCGTCTTGGAGCAACAGCATGGATTTCCTGGCCCATCTCGGCCTGGACTTCAACACCGCCAAGGCTTACACCGCCTACGGAACGATCGCGGCAGAATTCTCCGAGGTAAAAACGGGAACCGCCGGTGGCTTCTCGTCCATCGGAATGTATGGGTGGATGCATAGCCCTTGTGTCGAGTGGTACATCAACGAAGACTCGTTCAGCGGCTATGTACCGAAGGGCAGCGTCTCGGTCATGGTTGATGGGGCGCTGTACTACATCACCACGAGCATGACGACCGGAACGGGCGGCGCCAATGCTTGCGAATCCGGTCATACGGGCGGTTGGACCAATATGACGAGCACCCGGGCAACGCCTCGCCAATGCGGGACGATCACCGTCAGCGACCACTTCGCGGCATGGGCGAAGCAAGGCTGGAGCTTGGGAACCCTGTCCTCGGTCCACATCAATGTGGAAGTAGGGGGTGGTGTCGGAAGTATTCAGTTCCCCGTGGCTAACGTTACGACGACCAGCAACTGAAGCTGCCGCCGTCGCCAGGCCTTGGGTCAGAGGCCGCGATGAACGTGATACCGTTTTGGACGTTGCCTCGACGGCGCGTCCGATGACCGAACCCCCAAACCCCGATGTCCTGCCGGTCGGCACCGTCCTGGACGGCACGTACCGCCTCGCGCGGCTGCTCGGTCGGGGGGCCATGGGGACCGTCTATGAGGGCCACCACACGGGGGCCGGCAAGCGCGTGGCGGTCAAGGTGATGCACCGCGAGCTGCTGGCCTATCCGGAGCTGGCGGCGCGGTTCCGCCGCGAGGCGAAGGTGACCAGCGAGCTCGACCACCCGCACGTGGTCAGCGTCTTCGGCTTCGGCGCCACGCCCGCGGGCCAACCGTACCTGGTGATGGAGCTCCTCGACGGCGAGGATCTGCAGACCCACCTCGAGCGCGTGGGGGCTCTGCCGCTGCCGACGGTCGTGCAGATCGTCAATCAGGTGGCGTCGGCCCTGGACGCGGCCCACGCCGTGGGGGTCGTTCACCGCGACCTGAAGACGGACAACGTGTTCCTGGTGCGCGCCCCCGACGGCGCCGTGTTCGCGAAGGTGGTCGACTTCGGTCTGTCCAAGGTGTTGAAGACGTCGGCCACCAAGCTCACCGTCGCGCGGGCCGTGTTCGGCACCCCCGAGTTCATGGCGCCCGAGCAGGCCGAGGGGCGCCAGGACGCCATCGATCACCGCAGCGATCAGTGGTCGCTGGCCTGCCTGGCTTGGTTTGCGTCGACGGCCTGCCTGCCGTTCACCGGCCCGGACGTGAACGCCATCTTGAATCAGGTGATCTCGGCGGTTCCCACGCCCGTCGAGCCCGGCGCCCCGCAACTCTCGGCCGAGGTCGACCAGGTGTTGCGGCGGGCGCTGTCCAAGGACCGCGCCGATCGGTTTCCGACCATCCGGGCGTTCGCCCGCGCGTTCGAGGCCGCGGCGTCGGGAGCCAGCCCCGACGCCGCACCGAATCGCCGCACGGCCACGCCGCCTCGTGCTGTCGCCGTCGAGGCGGGCCGGGGTCCCGCCCTCGAGGTCAGGGGGGCAGGGCAGGAGAAGCCTCGGCGCGGACGCGGTGTCGGGAGGTGGCTCGCGATCATCGCTGCACTGGCGGTCGCGACTTTGGGCGGCGCGGGCTGGCTGCTCCGCGATCGGCCGCCGATCTCGACCTGGTTGCAGCACGCGCGCACGCTTGTCGACCGCCACTAGTCTGCCGTACTCGTACGCCGTCGCAGGCGGAATACAATTGCCGTCGTGACGACGAACGGGATGGCTGCCCCAATCGGGAGCGAGCCCGCTTCCAAGACGCAATTGCACCCGTCGCCCCTGCCAGAACCACCAATCGCGCTGTCGGCGGCACTGCCTGATCCGCTGTCGGGAGCTCCGCCGTCGGCGAGTGCTGAAAACCGGATCCAGTTGAGCTTGAAGAGGTTGTCCCGCCCGCCTTTGAAAACGAGGAATACATCGTTGACGCCGGAGATCGTGCTGCTGAGCGCGGTCAGGCGCGTCTCCCACGTTTGGTCGCCGGCCGGTACATCGCAGGTTCCGATGAGCGCGCCGGTGACGCTCCCCAGATGAATCTCGATGCTATTGTCGCCCGAGCTTGCCGAGACACGCGCCTGAAACGAAACAGCGCCAGCACCAAAATCGACCTGCTGAAATTTCAGCCAGCTGTCGCTCGTGATGTTCGTTACGTCGAAACCATTCCCGGAGTCGGTACAGTCTTCGTAGCCAACGCTGGTCGTCTTGTCGAAAAAGTTCTCGGCCTCGATCTGCTTGCTTCCGTCGTAGCGACCTACTCCATAGTCGGTCGGATACACTCTGGGAATATCACCGCTATCGTCGTAGTGAATGAACTCGAGCTTGGTCTTGCGATAGTAGTCCGTCGGATAGAGGTCGTGGTACGCGACATACCATTGACCGTTGAGCTGGAACACACTCCCGTGCTCATTTCCGCTCTTCCCATGGGCCACGATCGTCCCCCGATACGTATACGGACCCCCGATTGAGGTTCCGACTGCGTAGTCGAGACTGTCGTTGCAGCCCGCGCCACATCTCGAATAGAGCAGGTAGTACCGTCCGCCGTACATCCAGGCGAACGGTCCTTCTTCGTAGGAGGGTGCGCCGGATATTGTCACCTGCTGCGGTGACGTCTTGAAAGACTTCATGTCGTCGTTCAGCTGGGCGAGGTAGCAGCTTCCGTTGCCCCAGATGAGGTATCTGGAGCCGTCGGAGTCCTGGAACGCCATCGGATCGATGTTGTGTGCCGGCGTCGTGGAGCTGTCGACCAACGCTTTACCGAGAATGTCCGTGAACGGCGCCGCCGGCGAGCTCCCTGCGGCCACGCCGATCGTACCGTTTCCGAGCGGGAAGTAGAAGTAGTACAGGTTGTTGAAGAAGATGGCATCCGGCGCCCAGTCCTCATCGGTGACGCCTCGCCAGGTGAGTGAATTGTCGTCGAGAACCACGCCAGCATCGATCCAGGTGACGAGATCGCTGCTGGAATATGCGTGCCAGTCCTTGGCGATCCAATTGGTGTCGCTCGGCGAAAAATCGTGCGTTCCATACACGTAGACGCGTCCACCAAAGACCTTCACCGATGGATCGGCCGAGCCCTGGTCGATGATCGGGTTTTGCGCCACGGCCGGTGACGCGGCAAACAGGCCCGCTACGACCACCAAAATAATCACGCAAGGTTTCGTCATTTCGACCTTCGCTTCGCGAGCCATCGGTTCGTCGCCGTTGTTGGCGCTAGTCCCCCTACTTCTCCGTCGCAAACACCAGGTACGAATGCGGCGGAACCGCGATCTTGAACTGGGTCCGCTTCGGCCCCGGAGGCCCGCCATGGAAACGGCGCCTGTCGCCCGGGTCGGGCGCGGGGACCAGCTCCTTGAGGGTCTGCCCGGTCATCGCGTTCTTCAGCTTCACGTGCTCGCCGACGACGGCCACCGTCACCTCCGAGTCGTCGTGGCGGAAGGATTCGACCACGAACGCTCCGTTGTCGTACGCAAACAACGCCACCTGGGGCGGCGAGTCGATGCGCACCGGGAAATCCTGCTGCAGGTATCCCTTGATCGCGCTGGTCACGCCCACGGGCAGGTTGTACAGGTCGGCGATGTTCTCCGGGACGGCGAGGACGTAGAAGATCCCCTTCGAATAGTGGTTCATCAGCACGATCGGGAAGCCCTTGGCGCCCGCCACCCCGCGCACGACCGCCCACATATCGTTGGTGAAGAACCGGATCTCGGGGAAGAGGACGGCCGGACTGTTCGGCTTGGGATCGTCGAGGCTCTGGCCCTGGCCGGCCCCGAAGCCGCTCATGAAGTCGCGGATCGACACCACCCGGCCCGTCGGCTCGGTCTCGGCGATGTCCTTGATCCCCTTGTCCTGTAGGGCGCGAAGCAATCCCGACGTCACCATGACGTTCTTGCCCGACGCGAGCTGCTTCTTCATCTTGGCCACGATGTCGGGATCCTGCTTGGCGCTCTCGGTGAGCAAGACGATGTCGGCGCCCGTGGGGAACTCCGGCACGAGCTCGATCGGAATGCCGATGTTGCCGAGGTAGTTGGGGAGAAAGTCCTCGCCGCTCGACTGGGTGGGCTTGTAGCACTTGACGCCGATCGGGTTGCCGAGCTTGTCCAGCGATCGGTCGATCTGTTCCAGCGACCAGCCCGCGACGCGGCCCCAGTTGGGCGCCGCGCTCTCCCCCGGCGGCGGCTGGTACGACTTCACCATCTCGTCCCAGTTGAAGCTGGTGGGCTTGTGTTTCCACCCGTCCCTCTCGCCGGGATCGAGGGTCTCGATCGCCGCCATCCCGTGCCAGCTGAACAGGGTGATCTCCGGTGCCTTGGCGAAGAGCGTGTCCCAGAGCTGCTCGGCGTAGCGGTCCGCGTACCGGACGGTGAAGGTGTCCACCCATCCGCCCAGATTGCCGCCGCCGTTCCCGCCGCCCGGCCGGATGTTGTCGAAGTAGCGCACGATCTCGTAGCTCTGATACTGCTGGAGCAGCTGGTCGGTCGCGGTGGGGTCGCGCGTCTCGGTGCCCGTGTAGATGCCGTCGAACGCGTGGGCCTGTTTCTGCAGGTCGTACCCCAGACCCTGAAAGTGCTCGTACCAGTTGGGGTACTTGATGATCATCTTGATCTTGGGGTTGATGGCCCGCGCCGGTTTCAGCACCAGGTCGGACGACACCTTGCGCATCGTCTCCAGGCGGTACTGGGTCCACGACCGGCGGCCCTTGGCGGCGATGTCCGCGTCGGACTTGCTGGTGTAGAAAAAGAAGTCATCCAAGATGACCGTGTCGAAGTGCCGCGCGGCGATCTGGACCGCCTTCTTGCATTCGTCCCGGTCGGCCCGCTTCTCGAAGTCGAAGGTGCCGAACTGGCCGCCGCCGCCGCCCGCCGAGAGGGTCAATCCGCCTTCCACGGTGATGCCGCGGTCGGTGAAGAACTTCTTGATCTTGTCGAGAGTCGCCTCGTCGGCGAAGCGCCGGTCGCGATAGACCTCCAGATAGACCTTGTCGAACTTGACCCGGGCCATGACCCGGTCGAACTCCGCCTTCAGCACCTTGTCGTCGGCGAACCGCTGGGTGGCGTCCACGACGCAGTACACCGCCACGCGAAAGTTCTTGTACTGCCCGGCGCTGGCCGGGGGCACCGCCGATGCGGTCAGGAAACAGACGATGAAGAACCAGGCGAGCGCCAACCGAAGCGTGCGTACCATTTGAAGGCCCCTGTGTCGTTCGAACGAACGGCGCAGTGTACGCCACCCTCATCCTAGGGCCGTGATCCGGAACGAGAGATCCGGGAATTCTACGAGTGCCATGCCCTGCCCCCGTTCTGCCCATAGGTCGAGCTCCGTCGTCACTTCTTGCCTGGCCGCCATCGCTCTGGTGGCCTGCGCTCCCACTGGAGGGACATCCACCGGGGGCGGTGGGTCGGGCGGCGGCGGAGACGCGACGGGGAGCGCCGGGGCGAGCGGGCCGGGCGGCGCGGGCGCCAGCGGGTCGGGTGGAACGACCGGCGCAGGGGGGCGAGGTGGGGCTTCCGGAAGCGGCGGCACGACCGGCACGGGCGGCACGACCGGCTCGGGCGGAGCGACCGGCACAGGCGGCACGACGGGCACGGGCGGGG
>CALAOV010000071.1 GCA_937889515.1 uncultured Myxococcales bacterium
GCAGGCGGTTCGAGCCGCGCGTTCCGACCACCGTCTCGTGCGCCAGGTCGACGCGCACGGCGTCGACGCCCGCCGCGATCAGCGCCCGTTCCAGCGGCGCCGCGGTTGGCGCGCCGTCGAGGATGACCACCCGCCCGTCGCGCGCCACCGGGCGAACGCCCCAGTGAAACGCCAGGCGCCCGCAGGCCCGCGCGGCGATGACCCCGGGACGATCGTTGTCGGCGAAGGGCAGGTTCTGATCGTACGCGCCGGTGGCATAGAGGTAGCGGCGCGCGCCGATCCGGATCAGCCGATCGCCGACGGTCACCGCCAGCAGGCCCGGCCGGCCTTCGGGACCCTCGTCCTCCGGGTAGTAGGCGATGGCCGTCGCGTTCGAAAACAGCTTCACGCCCGCGGCGCGGGCGGCGTCCGCCAGCGCGCGGGCACGCTCCGCGCCGCCGGCTTCGGCGAGCAGCGATCCACCGGGCGTAGCCTGCTCGTCGAAGAGCGCGACCTGCGCCCGGGGCGCCGCTTCGGCGATCGCGCGGGCCGCGCGCAGGCCCGCCGGTCCGCCGCCGACCACGCAGACGTCCGGCGTCTCGTCGGGCGCGAGATCTCCAAAATTCTCGCCGCCGCGCGGCTCGGTCGTCTCCGCCGTGGTCGAAGGCGCATCGGGCAGGGTTCCCGATCCGCCCATCTCGCGCACGATCTTGAGGAACAGAGCATTGCCGGCGTGGCTCCCGGTCATGAGCGTGTGGTGATCCATCCCCTCGGGGAACAGCCAGTCGGCCGCGGCCAGCAGATCGACGTCGGCGCTGGGGAAGGCGTTCTGGCGCTGGCAGCTGAGATCGGTCCGCACCGGCGTCACGCAGGCGCGCTGGTTGGGACGCCCGTCGATGCGCAGGAAGCAAGACGCGCAGTGTCCGTCGAGGCAGAAGAGGCCGCGGGGTCGATGGTATTTCGACGAGCGCGCCAGCGTCCCGATCCCGGCCGCGTGCAGCGCGACCGCCACCGGCTCGCCGGCGAAGGCCGGCACCCGCTGGCCTTCGAAATCGATCGCGACGGGAGCGCCGCGCGTGGCGCCGGGGGGGAGGTCTCGCAGCTCGGGAGGCACGCGCCCAATGTAGCAGCCCCGTCTGCTATAGAGGGCCGGATGAGCCGGCTTTCATGGTTTCGATTCCTCGCTGGAGCGGCGCTTCTGGCCGTCGTGCCGCCCGCCGCCGCTGCGCCGCCCGCCGTCGGGGCGGCGGAGCGCGACGCGCCCACACCGCCGGAGCCGACCTCGGAGAAGCTCACCTTGGACCAGGCCGTTCAGCGGGCTCTCGGTCGCAACCCGACCGTGGCGGTCGCCGTCGCCGAGATCGAACGCGCCGACGCGCTCATCAAGCAGGCGCGGGCCGGTTGGTTCCCGATCCTGAATGGCAACGCGAGCTACACCCATCTCGACCACGATCGCGTGGCGCCCGGCGGCGCGGTCGGCGCGCCCCCGGTCATCGAGCTGGCGCAGAACGAGCTGGCGGCCAACCTGACCCTGACGGTCCCGCTCGTTTCGGCGCCCGCCTGGACCAACACCCGCCACGCCCAGGACAACCGTCGCGTCGCGGAGGTGAGCGCGATCGACGTGCGCCGCCAGATCGCGCAGGCGACGGCGCGCGCCTATCTGACCGTCGTCGCGCAGCACCGCCTGATCGCCGCCTCCGAGACCGCCCGCAGCAACGCCAAGGATCACTTCGACTACGCGCACACCCGCCTGATGGGCGGCGTCGGGCGCAGCATCGACGAGGTGCGGGCCCAGCAGGATCTGGCCAGCGTCGACGTCCAGGTGCAGTCGACCTACGTGGCGCTGGAACGGGCGCGCGAGGCGCTGGGGGTCCTGCTGGCCGCGGCGGCGCCGGTCGACTCGGTCGACGAGGTCGACCTGGGCGCGATGCCGTCGCTACAGAGCGCGCTCGACGAGGCGCCCTCGCGGCGTCCCGATCTCAAGGTGCTGGAAGAACGCGTTTTCGCCGCCAAGCGCGTGTCGGACGACACCTGGGCGTTCTATGCGCCGTACCTGGCGGCGGTGGGGCAACCGTTTTTCCAAGACCCAGCGACCATCCTGGCGCCGAGGACCGGCTGGCAGGCCGAGCTGGTCCTCTCGCTGCCGCTCTACGACGGCGGTCTCCGCACGGGCGTATCGCGCGAGCGCGATGCCCTCCTGAGCGAGGCGCACGCCACGCTCGAGGGGGGACTGCGGCAGGCGCAATCCGATGTGCGAATGAGCTTTTCGGAGATGCTGCGCGCCGACCAGGCGCTGGCCGCTGCGCGCGACGCCGCCCGCCTGGCCCACCGCGCCTACGACCTCGCGACGCTGGCCTACCGGGCCGGCGCCAGCACCAACATCGAGGTCCTCGACGCCGCCCGCCAGGCCCGCGACGCCGACACCGCCGGCGCGCAATCCGAAGACCTGTCCCGCCAGGCGCGACTGGATCTCCTGGTAGCGAGCGGCCGGTTTCCGTAGGGCTCGGTGTATCGTTGCCGCGACGAACGGAAAAACGGGCACTTCAGTTCATCTGAGGCGGGCGACCGGCCATGGCTTCCCGAATTGCTCGGAGCAGCGTGGCTCCGTCGAGGCCCCCGGTCCCTCGCTCCAACCAGATCTCGGCCCGTGAGGATCCAACTCGATGCATGAGCAGCCTGTCAACGCGCTTTCGATTTCGGGATGTGTCGGGCACGACGGAGTTGACGACCCGGTCCGGATCGACAATCGACAATCTGATGAGAACGAATCCCTCGGGCCCGTCGCTCTGGATCTCGATGATCGACGTCCACGGCACCAGACATTGTGCGGACCAGATATAAAGTCGGAGTCCGGCGTCATCGAACGTGAGGCTCGAAGGGCCAAACGGACTGCTGAACACGCCGAAGAGACCGAAGCCGGCCGGAACCAACGCGATCCCAAGGCCGACGCCAGGAAACCCGATGGCCGCGGCGATTGTGCCGAAAGCTGCGCCGATGCCAACGGCGATTAGGAAAACGTCGAGATCCATCCAGAGTGGCTTTCGCAGTCGGACGCCACGGGGCACGGGCGCGTCTCGAAGGCGAAAGGCGCGGCGCCGGCTCGCCCTGTTGGCGAGCGCGACGTAGCTCGCTGACCCCGCCCAAGCCATCAAGAAGGCCGCAACTGGCCACCAGTGGTGCGGCGAAAATCCCGCCCCCAGGGCGGTCAGTACCGCAGCCAGGCCGATAAAACTCGGCATCACGAAGACCAACTTCCAGCGATTCAGGCGCTTGATCGACATGAACCAGGCTCAGTTCGTGGGCTCGGGTCGCCCGTTCATCCGCTCTCGAACCAAGCGCACCAACGTTGCGGCGTCCAGGCCCGCCGTCCAGTCGCCGATCGAGAGCGCGCGTCCGCGCGGGTTGCCGATCTCGAACAAGAATTGAACGCGCGTTCGGTTTTGGGGGCTGTCCGGGATCACCGAAGCGGCGACGCGACCGGGATCTACGATCTGGAGGTTGACGGATTGATTCCGTGCCGGCCCGGTGAGCCCGACGTCGACAACGGAGGTCCAAGGGACGAAAAATTGCGTCCGCCGGCCGTGAACACGTAGGCCGGAGACCTCGAATGTGAGTGCCCTGATCTTGAAGAAGAAGGGGGCAATCAACGTCAGCGACATCGCGCCGATCGCGAGTTGGATCCCGAAACCGACCCCCGGGAAGCCGATGCCCGCCGCGACGGTGGCGAGCGCCGCGCCGATGCCGACCACCATAGCCATCTCGTGAAGCGAAATCCAAAACGGATTGACGAGACAGACGCCAAGCGGAACCGGCGCACTGCGCAACCGGAGAACGCGACGGCGAATTGCCTTCTTGACGAGCACGACGTAACCCGACGTTGCGACCCAGACGAGCAGAAAGCCGGCGACCGGCCACAGTCGGTGGGGCGAAACGCCAGCCGAGATCGCCCACAGCGCTGCCGCGAGGGCAGGGGCGCCCAGGCCCAACGAAACGACGTCCCAAGCGTTCTCCTTGTTCAACACGCGGAGCCATTCATGCGTCGACCCGACGGGCGGATGCCAATTCTACATCGTCATGTGCTCCGGCCGCCGAAGATCGCGGTGCCGACGCGG
>CALAOV010000072.1 GCA_937889515.1 uncultured Myxococcales bacterium
CCCGATGACGTCGGCCCCCCAGCTCCGATGGAGCTGCGATTCGGCCCGGGTTGAAAACTGCGGGCCTTCCATGCAGACATAAGTGCCGCCGCGGTGAAAGCGGCGCGGCCCGCCCGCCGGCGCCGCGGCGCGACGTGCCTCGCCCGCCGCCTCGAAGAATCCCGCGGCGGCGGCCGCGGCGGCGACCGCGCCGCCGAACGCCAGGCAGGTCGGCTCGGCGAAGCTGACGTGCCCAACGACGCCGTCGCCAAAGAAGGTGCAGGCCCGTCCCCAGGTCTTGTCGATGAACTGGTCGACCACCACGAAATCGCCGGGACGCATCCCCTCGCGCAAGGACCCGACCGCGGACACCGACAGGACACGCGTCGCGCCCGCCGTCTTGAGCGCGAAGACATTGGCGCGGTAGTTGATCTCCGACGGTGAGAACTTGTGCCCACCGCCGTGCCGGGCGACAAACAGCAGGCGGTCGTCCCCGACCTGGCCGCTGACCACCGGCCCCGACGGCGCCCCGAAGGGTGTCGAGATCTCCTCCGCACGCGCATCGACGAGGCCGTCGATGTCGTAGAGCCCGCTTCCTCCAAAAACGCCGAGTATCATGAGGGAGAGTGATTTGGCTTCTAGCACGACCGTCCCGATCGAGACCATGACCGACGTCGTCGAATACCTGGTCGCGCACGGCGCGTATGTCGAGGCGGCGCGCATCGCGGCCGAGCGGGGCGAGCTGGCGCGCGCGATCGGCCTGTACGAGCGGGTCTGGCGGTTCACCGACGCCTGGCCGCTGGCGCTGGCGCTGGGGGATCGCGCCCTGGCCGTGCGGCTGGCGCTGGACGCCAATCTCACCGCGCAAGCCCAGGAGATCGCCGGCGCGACGACGACGCCCGACGAGCTGGCCCGGGTGGCCGAGGCCTTCGCGGCGCGCGGCCAACACTTCGAAGCCGCGCGCGTGGCGGAGCGGGCCGGCGCCTGGACGCGGGCCGCGACCCTCTACGCGCGCGCCGACGCGCCGCTCGAGGAGGCGCGGACCCGCGCGCGCGCCGGCGATCTGCGCGCGGCCGGCCTCATCTACGAGCGTCTGGTCGCACACGGCAGCGGCGACGAAGCGGCCGGCGCTCGGTTGGCGCTCGGACGTCTGCTCGGCCGGCTGGGACGAAACGAGGAGGCCGCTCGCCATCTGCAGGCCGCCGCCCGGACCCCGGCCCTACGGACGGCGGCCTGGCGCGCCCTGTGTGGACCGCTCCTGGCGCTCGGCTTCCACGGCGCCGCGGTCGAGCTCCTGGCGCGCCTGCGCCGCCAGAGCAGCTCCGACCGAGCAGCCCGAGCGGATGAACCAGCCGGTCCCGCCGAAGCTTGGCCCGACACCCCCGAAGATCTCGCGGCGCAGGAGGATGCCGAGGCGGCGGCCGGTGGCGGTGCGAATCCGGGCGGTGCGGCTCGCAGGTTCCAGATCCGGCGCCTGCTGGGCGCCGGCGCCCTCGGCCGCGTCTACGAGGCGATCGATACCCTGCTGGGCGTGCCGATCGCGCTCAAGCTGCTCTCGATCGGCGACGCCGGCGGCGAGGCGGAGCGACAGGCCTATCTTCGCTTCGCGCGCGAGGCCGAGGCCGCCGGGCGCCTTCGGCACCCGAACATCGTCGCGCTCTACGATGCCCAGCCGGCCGCGGGCCTATTCGTCTTCGAGCTGATGGTGGGGGGAACCCTGGCCGATCGCCTGGCCGCCAGCGGCCCGCTGTCACTGGCCGGGGCGCGACGCCTGGCGCTGGATTTGCTGGCGGCGCTGGACGCGGCGCACGAGCGGGGCATCGTTCATCGCGACGTCAAACCCGCGAACGTCTCCTTCGACGCCGCCGGAAACGCCAAGCTGAGCGATTTCGGCAGCGCCCACCTGGCCGACTTCGGCCAGACCCAGACCGGTGGCTTCCTGGGAACCGTCGCGTACATGTCGCCCGAGCAGATCACCGGCGCGCCGATCGGATTTTCCGCCGATCTCTACGCGCTCGGCGCGACGCTGACCGAAGCGCTCACCGGTCGGACACCCTTTCTGGGTCCCGATCTGGTCGGACAACATCTCGGCGAAAACCCGCCGGCCCCTTCTTCGCTCCGGCCGGGGCTTTCGGCGCCGCACGATCAGGTCCTGCTGCGCGCGCTGGCGAAATCACCCGCCGATCGCTTCGCGTCGGCCGCCGAGATGGCCAAAGAGATCGCCGCCTGGCCGATCGAGGACGCGGCGCCGCCCGAGCCCGGAACGGCCGACGCGCTGCCGGCCGCCGCGGCGGCCGAGATCGCGGTGCCCGTCGAGCGGGAGCTCGGGTTCACCCCGCTCGGGCGCCTGGTCCAGCGTCACGATCTCCGCACGGCCCGCGACGTGCTCATCGAGGAGCGCGCGGCGCCGATCGAAGGGACCGCCCTCGACGATCTTCGCCGCATCGCCGCCGCCGGTGGGCCGCAGGTCCAGCGGATCCTCCGCCTGTCCGACGATCGGCGCTCCGTCTGGTACGAGATCATCGTCGGCGATCCGCAACCTCTCGAGGCCCTGCCGCCGGGTGAGCGGACCGCGCTGGCCGATACGCTCGCTCGCCTTCCAGCGGCGCCCCGACACCTGGTCGTTCGAACGCCCGCCGGACCGGTCGTCTTGGTGTGCCCCGAGCCGGCGCCGTCCTGATCGCGCGGGCCTTGGTCTGCCGATCCCCCGATCTCAGTTCGTCAGCAGCTGGGTCACGAACATGGGGTGGGTGCCCGTGACGGCGGGACCGAAGACGACGCCGATGCCGATCCGCCGCGCGCGCGGCTCGAGGAGGTTGCCTCGGTGGCCGGGGCTTCCGAGAAAGCCCTGCTCGGCGTCCTCCGGCCCGTAGGCCTGGCCGACGTTCTCCATCACCAGCTCCGGTGCCAGCCCGGCGCGGTGTACCCGATCCATCGTCGATCCCGTGCGCGGCGAGACGTGCCCGACGAAGTCGTGCTCGGCCATGTCGCGGCTATGCGCGCGCGCGATCGCCGCCAGGCGCGCGTCGGCGTCGACGGCCGGCAACCCCGCCAGCGCTCGATCGCGGTTGACCAGCGCCACCATCTGTCGCTCCGCCTGGTCCGGGTCGGTCGGGCCCGTCCGCATCCCCGCCGCGGTGGTCGCCGACGCGGGCGGTGCGACGCCGCAATAGACGGGAAAGTTGGCCAGCACGGCCGGTCCGGCGGCGCCGGTGGCGGCGATCTCGACCTGGTAGCGGCCGTCCTCGGGCCCGCAGCGAAATAGGCCGTGGAAGAGCTTCGCGGCCGGCCCTGGGGCCTCCTCGCGCACCCGCCCGTCCGGCGCCGTGACCACCAGCTGCGGCTCGCGAAAGGCCGGATCGATCCGGGCCGAGATCTCGGCTCGACCACCGCGCGGAAGCCGGCGTGGAACGAGACCGAGCAGCTCGACGTGCGTCTCCTGAAACCCCACGGCGACACGGATCATCCCCCCGCCCCGATCGATCCCCACGCCCAGACGACCGATCGGGCCTGCGCGAAGGAGGTCTGCCATTGCCTGGCGCGCCTGTTCGCGGATCTGATCGTCGACGCCTGTGGTTCCACCCGCCCGCAGGACGTGCGGAGAGGGATCCACGATGCCGTAGTGCGACAGCAGAAAGTCGACCGCCTCGCCCGACGGCAGCTCGTCCCCGCGGACGTTGCGCGCGAGATCCGTCATGGCCCAATCGAGGCGCGGGTCGGCCACCGGCGGCGGACGGCCCGCCCGTCGCGCCGCCGCACGGGCGTCGTCGACGATCGCGGTCCGCAGCGCATCGGCGGGCGGGGGGCTGACCTTCTGGCTGTCGGCGCTGGAGGCATACGCACGCGCGGCCGGCGCCGAGGGAACCAGCGACGGCTCGGCGGCCGCGGACGGCGCCGGTGCCGCGGGGGTCCTCCCGGGAGCCGTGGGAGGCACCGATGCCGCGGGCGACACCGCAGCCGCGGGCAGCGCCGGGGTGGATCCGCTGGCAACTCCCGAGGCGACGCCGCTGCCGGGCGGAGGCGCACAGGCCCCCAGCGCCACGCCCAGCACCGCGGAGGCGATCCGCAGATCCAGCCCGCCGCGGCGGCGCAGGTTACTTCTTGTCGCCAGCGCCGGAAGCCTCGCCGCGCTTCGCGGCAGCGGGCACTTTCCGGTCGCCCGGCGCGACGGGGGCCGGGGCGTTGCTGGCCTTCCCCGACAGCTTGGCGCCCACCATCTTCGCCAGCATCGGCAGCGGCGGGGTGGGCAGCTTCCCGTCGGCGTCGGCGAACACCAGCTCGCCGAACCGGTCGAGCGCGTGGAAATCGCCCACCATCGGGGGCGACCAACCGGCCGCCTGCTGCGGCTTCCCCTTGGGTTGATCCATCCGGTACATGTTGATGCGCCAGACGTCTCCCGGCGACGGCGGCAGCTTGACCGCCGACTTGTCGTCCATCCCCTTGACGTCCTCGAGCGGAATCGCCAGCTCGGCGGTCCAGCCCTTGTCCTGGTCGTCGCGTTTGTTCAGCGTGCCGTCGACGTGCACCTTGGCGGTCAACTTCGAGTTCCACGAGAACGGCTTGAGCTTCGGGTTGATGCTGTCCTCGTACCGCCGGCGCTCGGGCAGATAGGTATCGAAGACGTTGCCGTTCGGCGCCACCTGCAGCTCGACGTAGGTGCGGCCGTTGCCGTCGGCGTCGATCATGATCTCGTCGGCCTCTTCGGTCCACAGCTTGTCGTCGCGTTTCGTCAGGTCCGACCAGACGTCGTTGTCCTCGTTGTCGAAGCCGACATAGAGGAACTTCTTGTCCCACAGGATCTTGGCTTCCGTTCGCTGCCCGACGGGCGCGCCGGTCAGCGTGTTGACGAACGGGCCGGTCGACGGAGCCTCCATCCAGGCCGGATCGTCGAGCTTGCCGTCCAGCTTGGGCGCCTTGGTGGTCAGGCGCGCCAGGTAACGGCGGCGCGGCTCCGCCGCGTTGACCGCCCGCACCGGGATCGAGGCGGCGAGCACCCGGCCTTCGGCGTCGTGGGCCCCCGACTTGATCGGCATCCGCTGCGCCCCCCGCCACAAGCCGACGTAGACCTCCACCACGGGGGACGACCAGACAGCCGGGATCCGAATGGTGTGGACGTCGCGAACGATGTCGCCCGCCTTCCAGGCGCCGACCGGATACTTCCCCTGCACCGGCGCGTGATCGGCGTTGATGTAGCTCTGCTTGTTCGGACCCTCGACGTGCGTGAAGGTCTTCCAGCCCTCGCCCGGCGGTGGGGCGACCACCTTCCAGTAGTGGGTGAGCTTCACGTCCTTGCCCGGCTCGACCGGCAGCGGCTCGACGTCGAGGCCCAGGTAGACCACCTTCCCGTCCAGATCGGCGTTGACCGGATAGCGCGGCGTCGGGGCGATGGTGAGGATGTTCTGCTTGGCGGCCGCCAGATCGTCGGTGGTCGGTTTATCCTCGTCCTGCTCGACGCAGGCGAAGAGCGGAAGCAGCATCGACACGACCGCCAAACGGATGGCGTGATTTCGCATGCCGGCGTTTCTAACCAAGCCAGGCCCCATTTGCAATCGCGCGCCCCCGCTAGCCGCCGGCGCCGCGCACGCCGCGCAGAGCGACCTCCACCACGATCTCGGCGCGCGCCAGCGTCTCGCGCAGGGCGGTGCGGATCTGATCGAAGGTCGATCGGCGCCCGTTCTCGGACGGAACGCCCACGGCGTCGATCCCGGCGTGACGGGCGAGGTAGAGCGCGCGGGGCAGATGATAGGCCTGGGTCGCGACCAGGATCGACCGCACACCGAGGGCCGCCGTGTCCGCCATGGTGGCCGCCGTGCGATATCCCCCGAGGTCGAGGACCACGTCGGCGGCCGGGACGCCGTGCGCCTCCAGCCAGGCCGCCATGGCGTGCGGTTCGTCGTAGTCCGGTTGGGCCAGTCCCGAGACGAGGATCCGACGCGCGCGGCCGGCAGCATAGAGCGCGCGGCCCGTCTCGAGGCGCGCCGCCAGCTCGCGCGAGGGGATCCCTCCCGGGAAGACGCGGTTGCCGAGCACCACCACGTAGGGCCGGACCGGCGCCTCCGCGACCGTCGCGACCAGCGCCGCGCGCGTCGTCGCCAGGACGTAGACATTGCCGGCCGCGATCGACGCGGCGCATGCCAGCGCCGCGATCGCGACGCGCCAGCGCCAGCGCGACGGCGCCGCCGCTTTGCCTTCAAGCATCCCGGTAGACCTTGGCCGCGCCGACGTGCCCGAGGCGGTGCCAGCGAACGTACTGGCGCGACAGGTGGAACAGGATCTCGTCGCGCGCCGCACCCTTTTCCACGGCCCGCTCGACCCAATCGAGGATCACCTCCCGCGCATCGGGCGGGTGGAACAGGAAGGAGCGGCCGAAGATGACGGTGTCGCCGTCCCAGAGCAGGCGCGCCTCGAAGAGGTCGCCGGCCGCGATCCCGACGGTGTTCCGGCGCTCGAGGACCGAAAACCGCGCCCCTCCGATCACATCCTCCACCTCGAGGACCCGCTCGGCGGCGCTGGCCAGCTGAAACAGGCTCCGGTGGCTGGACGCCAGGTGCGCCAGCATGCGCCGCTCCTCCGCGGGCAGCGCCAGGCCGCTGTCGATCGCGTGTGCGATGGGCGTCCGGCCGCCCCCCTTTCCAAGGGGCCGCTCGATCACGTACCACTCCAGGAACGAGGCCATCCGCCCCTCGAAGAGCTCGGCGTCGTCGTCGAAGACCTTGCCGGCGCGATCGAAGAACTCCTCGCGCGCACGCATCGCTTCGAGCTTGTGCTCGTTTTCGCTGTAGCGCTCGGTCAAACGGTCGAGGAGGCCGTAGATCATTCAGCTTCGGCGACGCTCCTCCAGCAGGGTGCGAAAGCGATCGAACAGGTAGCTCGCATCGTTGGGGCCGGGCGACGCCTCGGGGTGATACTGCACGCTGAACACCGGCAGCTCGCCGTGTCGCATCCCTTCGACGGTCTTGTCATTGAGGCTCACGTGCGAGAGCACCGCCCGCCCCGCCATCGAATCGACGTCGACGGCGAAGCCGTGGTTCTGCGAGGTGATCTCCACCTTGCGGGTGCCGAGATCCATCACGGGATGGTTGGCGCCGTGGTGGCCGAACTTGAGCTTGTAGGTCTTGCCGCCCAGCGCCAGCCCCAGAATCTGGTGGCCGAGACAGATCCCGAAGATCGGGATCTTCGAGGCGCAGAGCTCCCGCGCCGATTCGACCGCGTAGCCGACCGCCGCCGGATCGCCGGGACCGTTGGAGAGAAAAATGCCGTCGGGCTTCATGCCCAGGACTTCGCGCGCGGAGGTCGCCGCCGGCACCACCGAGACCCGGCATCCCGACGAGCGCAGCCGGCGGAGGATGCCGCGCTTCATCCCGAAGTCGTAGGCGACCACGTGGTGACGCACGGGCGGCGGCTCGACCGAGCGGCGCTCCGGCGCGCGCGGCCCCTGCCAGATCGGCTCGTCCCATTCATAGCCCGCGGCCGCCGTCACTTCGCGCACCAGATCGCGCCCCTCCAGCGACGGATGTCGTCGCGCCCGCGCGACGGCCGCCGCCGGATCGCCCACCGCCCGCGTGATCACCGCGCGCTGCACGCCCGAAAGACGAATCCGTCGCGTCACCGCCCGGGTGTCGATCCCGGTGATCCCGGCGACGCCGTTTTCGGCCAGCAGCGTGTCGAGCGAGCCCGAGGCGCGCCAGTTCGACACGATCGGCGACAGCTCGCGCACGACGAAGCCTGCGCACCAGGGACGCGCCGATTCGAAGTCGACCGGGTTGATACCGACGTTGCCGATCTCGGGCGCCGTCATGGTGACGATCTGCCCGCGATACGACGGATCGGTCAGCACCTCTTGATAGCCGGTGATGGCGGTGTTGAAGACGATCTCGCCCGCGCCCGACACGTCGGCGATAGAATTCGGGGACCCTGAAAGGGTCCCCGCCCCCCCCCGCGACGGACTGCGCTGGGCAGAGCCCAGCTCAGTCCACGCATCGGCCGCGCCGAAACCGAAGCCCCGGTAGACGGTCCCGTCCTCCATCGCCAGCAACGCGGGCGGTAGTTTTCGTGGCAAATCTGGCTGGTCGCTCACGGCATTCGCTCCCCCGAGTAGACGATACACCCCCCGACGACGGTCATCGCCGCCCGTCCGCGCAGCGCCCGGCCGAAAAACGGGCTATTGCGGGAGCGCGAGCGCAGGGCCCCCGCCTCGCAAGTCCAGGCGGCGTCCGGATCGATGACGGTCACGTCGGCGGGAGCCCCGTCGGCCAGCGAGCCGCCCGGCAGCCCGAACACCCGCGCCGGACCAGCGCTCAGGCGGGTCACGAAGTCGGTGGGCGACAGGATGCCCGCCCGCACCAGCTCGAGCACCAGCGGAACCGCCGTCTCGAGGCCGATCATCCCGAAGGCGGCCTGCTCGAACTCGACCTCTTTTTCGACCGCCGAGTGCGGCGCGTGATCGGTCGCGACGGCGTCGATGGTGCCGTCCGCCAAGGCCCCCCGCAGCGCCTCGACGTCGGCGGCGGCCCGCAGCGGCGGGTTGCACTTGGCGGCCGTGTCGTAGTGCGCGCAGGCCTCGTCGG
>CALAOV010000073.1 GCA_937889515.1 uncultured Myxococcales bacterium
AGCGCCAGCGCCAGCGCCAGCCGCTTCTTCATGCCGAGCGAGTAGGTCACCGTGTACCCGCGCGCGGCGGGGCCGAGACCGAGGCGCTCGGCCAGCGCGCCGGCGCGGCCGCGGGCGTCGGCGGCGGAGAAGCCATGCAGGCCGCCCACCAACTCCAGCGTCTCGAGGCCGGTCAGGTACGGATAGAGGAACGGCTCGTCGGGCAGATAGCCGACGTCGCGTTTGAGCGCGACCGCGTCGCGGTGGCAATCGCGTCCCAGGATCGCCGCGCGTCCGGCGCTGGGGCGGAGCAGACCCATCAGCAGGCGAATGGTGGTGGTCTTGCCCGAGCCGTTGGGACCGAGGAATCCCATCACCTCGCCGGCCTCGACGCGCAGATCGAGATCGACGACGGCGGCCGTGTCGCCGAATCGCTTGCCGAGCCCGGTGGTCTCGATCACGGCGGCGCGACGGCGGCCGACGCGGGGAGCGGCAGCGCGGCTCCACCCATCTCGACGACGTGCAACGGATCGATGTGGTGCTCGGCCCACAAGGCCACCCGCGCGAGATCGGTCTGCGCGGCGATCTCCGGGCCGTAGAGACCGGCCATGACCTCGATCGGGCGCGCGCTTCCTTCCGCGCTCACCGCGACCGCGAAGGAAACCAGCCCGCCGCCGGTCCAGCCCAGACGCCGGCGCAGATCGAAGGCCGAGACGCCGTTCACGCGGCCACTCGCCTCGACGGCCACGAAGGATCTCAGCGTCTTTCGTACGTCGACCATGCGGGAGATCTTCTTCTCCGACTCACGCAACACCTTGATCGCGTCGGCGTCCGCGAATCGTGTCTGCCCGATCTCTGGATCGACGCCCGCGGGAAGGCGAGCGACGTACTCGGCCTCGGCGATCACGCGACCGAGGTTGCGATCGTTGTCGCCGATCCGCGAGGCCTCCAGGATCTCGATCCCCTCCAGCGTCACGCGCGAAAGGCGTCGTACCAGATCCTCGGGCGCCAGATCCTCGATCAGCTTCACGCCGAGGACTTCGCCCAGCGAGGGAATCCCCAGGCCCAGCGCCGGACCGAAGGAGAGATCCGGTTTGGGATGAAAGCCAATCGAGTAGAAGATCTCGAGGCCGGCCCGCCGGAAGATCCGCGGCAGGTGGCGCACCAGATCCAGGTGCCCGAGGTACGCGACCCGACCGAGCTTGGTATAGCGGAGCCGGTAACGGTAGGTCTTGCCCTGCGACGCCCGCGGCGGGGGCCGAGTCGGGTTCCGCACCAGCGGCTCCGTGCGAACGGGCGGCGGAGCCGAGGGGGGCGACCAAGCGTTCATTCGGCGCAGGAAGACAAGGCGCTCACCCTTCATCGTCTCCATGTCGCAGGCGACCCCGCAGTCGTAGCAGATGAGCTTGTCCTTGGCGCCCGCCTCGGCCGCCGCGACGCTGTTCGGGTGGAGAAGCTTCTTGTAGGGCTTTCCGCAAGGCGGCGACAGACGGTCCTTGAGCGCTTTGCGGTACTCCTTGGCCAGGAAGTCGTCCTCGAGCCCGATGTCGATGTGGCTCCAGGGCAGACGCGCCGTCACCGGCAAGGTGCCCATGGTGCGGGCCACGTCGAACCCGGTCTCGACCGAGGTCTCTGTGACGGCCTGGTCCCACAGCTCGACTCTGAGCTCGTCGTCCCAGCTGTCGAACCGGCAGCCGAGCCGGAACGCCCGCTCGAGCAGATCGCCCGCCCGGCGATCGCCGCGGGCGAAGATCCCCTCGATGTGCGACTGCTGGTTCTCGTGCATCTTGAGCGTCACGCGCAGCGCGCGCGCCCGCTCGGCCAGCAGCGTCTGCTTGCGCGCGATCTCCGCCTCGCCGTCCATGGCCGCCCACTGGAACGGCGTGTGCGGCTTCGGCACGTGCGTGGAGACCGAGGCGGTCACCTTGGCACCCCGCTGGTGGCTGCGGCCGATCTCCTGGATGCGGGCCGCCGTCTCGACGATGCCCAGCACGTCCTCGTCGGTCTCGGTGGGCAGGCCGATCATGAAGTAGAGCTTCATGCTGGTAAAGCCGCGCCCGAACACCCGGTGCGCCGATTCGATGATGTCGGCCTCGGTGACGTTCTTGGCGACCACGTCGCGCATGCGCTGGGTCCCCGCCTCGGGCGCGAAGGTCAGCCCCCCGGCGCGCACGCTGGCGATCTCCCCCAGCAGATCTTCGTTGAGCCCGTAGGCCCGCAGCGACGACACCGACAGCGAGACCTTCTCGGGCGCCAGGCGCGCCATCGCCGCCTTCACCAGCGGCGTCACGCAGGAGTAGTCGGCCATCGACAGAGACGTCAGCGCGGTCTCGTCGTAGCCGCCCTTCTTCACGCCGGCGGTCAGCGCGTCCAGCACCGACACCGGATCGCGCTCGCGCACCGGCCGGTAGATCATCCCGGCCTGACAGAATCGGCACCCCTCGGTGCAGCCACGCGCGACCTCGACCGCCATCCGGTCGAAGATCGCCTCGGCGTACGGCAGCGGCGAATCGTCGGGGAAGGGGAAGCGGTTGATGTCGGCCACCCAGGCGCGCTTGGGTCGGGCGGGCACGCGCAGATCGAGCGGCGCGCCGACCACCAGCAGATCGGTCTCGGGCTCGAGCTCGGTGGCGTACAGCTCCGGCACGTAGAGCGGATACTTTTGGGCCAGCCGGATCAGGCGCTCTCGCCGCGGCACACCCGCCCGCCGCAGGGCCGCCGCCTCCCGTACGAGCGGCGGCAACATCTCTTCGGCCTCACCAATGAAGAAGGCGTCGATGAAGGGCGCCAGCGGCTCGGGGTGGGTGGCGGTCGGCCCGCCCGCGATGATGAGCGGCTCGAGATCGCCCCGGTCGGTGGCGCGCAGCGGAATCCCGGCCAGATCCAGCAGGGCCAGCACATTCGTGTAGGTCAGCTCGTACTGCAGCGAGAACCCCACCACGTCGAACTCGCCCACCGGCGTCGCCGTCTCGAGCGTCACGATCGGCAGGTGGCGCGCGCGCAGCTCGGCCTCGCAGTCGAGCCAGGGCGAAAAGACGCGCTCGCAGGCGAGCCCGTCGGTCTTGTTCAGGACACCGTAGAGGATCTTCGTCCCCAGATGGGACATCCCGATCTCGTACACGTCGGGGAAGGCCAGGCAGATCCGCGCCTCCACAGTGGCCGGATTCTTGCGGACCTCCTGGTACTCGCCGCCCACGTACCGCGAGGGCTTTTCGACCTTGCCCAGAAAATCGGCGTACGGGTGCCTGGTCAAGATGAAGTCAGCCTACTCATTTCCTTGAAAGACGTAGACGAACTCGGTGCCGTATTCGTCGCCCGCCTGGGGGAATGCCCAGCGCCCGACCAGCTCCTTGATGCAAGGATCGAGCGCTCGAAACTGAGGCGGACCATCGATGGAGGTGCGTTTGACCCGCCCCGAGATGCCGATCGTGACCTGCACGGTGATCTTGCCGTGCGTGAGGCTGTTGTCTCGCAGCAACGCGCGCTGGTAGCAGTTCTTGATCCCGCCGCGGTTGTTGTTGATGACCCGCGAGATGTCGGACTGCGAGGGGGCCGGGCGGGACGATCCCCCGCCACCGGTGATCGAGAGGCCCGGGCGGCTGGTGTCCCGATAGCGGGCGTTTGCGTCCGCGGCCGGCGCCGCCGCGACCGGACCGGGAACGGTCGGCGCCGCCGCGATCGGGCCGCGCCCATGCGCGCCGCGGACCGATTTCCCTTTGCCGTGTCCGGCCGGGGACAGCGGCGCGATGAGGGGCGCGGGCGCCACCGGTTCGACCGGCGCCGTGGCGGCGGCGACCGGGGGTGGCGGCTCGACCCCCTTGTCCGCGATCCCGGCCATCGGATCGGTTGCCACCGCCTTGGGCGCGGGCGCGATCGGCGGCCTCGTCTTCTTGGTGACGTTCAAGAACAGGACCACCACGATGACGGCGATGACGGCCAGAAACGCCAGGACCAGGCGGCCACCGCGCTGCCGCGCCCCGGCCTGCGCGGAACCGGACTGCCAGCCGACGATCGCCTCCGACGACAGCAGGCGCGGCGAAGCGCCGGCCGTCCCCGCGCGCGCGAGGTTCAGCGTGTTGAGCACGTCCGATCGATCCGCGGCGGCCGAGGTGCCGTTCGGAATCGCCGAGTCGGCCGCGTGCGCGCCGCCGAAACCGTTGCTCCCCAGCCCGTGCAGCATGTGGGGCTGGGGCGCCGGCGTCTCGAGCAAGGTCGACGGGTCGACGTCGAGCCCGTCGTCCAAATGTTCCGAATGCTCCGAATGTCGGGAATGTTCGGACTGAGACGACGCGGGGGCCATCGCCGCGGCGGCGGCCATCACCGCGGAGCGAGACACCGGGCCGGTGATCCGCCGTCCCGCCGGCGGTCCGCCGGGTGGCGGCAGCTTGAGCCCGACACCGGGGCCGATCGCCGCCGCGACGGCATGGGCGCCGGTCGGTCGGGACGGCGCCGCGGACAGCGCGGGCACCGGCGGCGAGGGCGTGGGTCTCCGGGGCGCACCCGGAAAGGGCGGCGGTCCGGAAGGTCTTCGCGCCGCCAGATCGGCCGCGATGGCTGGAACCTGGCCCGGGGGCTTCCAGCTGCCGAGTAGCTCGTTCCACACATGCAGGTCGGCGTCGGCCGAATACGGCGCGACCTTGTCAACCAGCTGCTTGCGCGTGAACGGACCGGATCGATTTCCGTCGAGCGCCATGTACCACTGCACGCCGTCGTCGGGTGCGGCCGGCGGCGGCGCGGGCGGGCGTGACGCGGCCGGCGGGGCCGCT
>CALAOV010000074.1 GCA_937889515.1 uncultured Myxococcales bacterium
CCGACGCCGACGTCTGGCTGCCTCAGGCGGGGGAGGCCGCGCTGCGCTGGTCGGAGGCCCGCCGCGCGGAGGAGCGCGGGCGCAACGACCGCCGGCGCCGGAGCGAGCTCGGGGGCGCGGCCCTGGCCCTTGTCGTCGGGTTGCTGTTGGCGCGTCGGCGCTGGGGCGGTCGGACCGTCGCGGCGGCGCTGCGGCGGCGGCCCGGCCTGTACCCCGAGGTGGCACGCGCCGTCGGGGAGCTGCGCCACGACGTCCTCAAGCACCGCGCCGGTGTCCTGGGGGCGGTGGCCGACGCCGGCGCGCCGCGCGCCGAGATCGAGCGCGCGCTCACCCTGCCGCGGCCGACCTCCGTGGTGGTCGCCGGCATCTACGATCGCCTGGCGCAGGCGGCCCGAGGCGCCGGCGTCACGCTCCAGCCGCTCGCGCGCGAGCCCATCTTCGGCACGCTAGCGCGCGATCTGGCCCGGGCCGAGCTGCTGCTGCCCCGCGCCCCACCCCACGACGGCCGCGACGAGCTGGTGGCCATCGACGGCCGCCTGCGCGGCGAGCACGCCGACCGGCTGGGCGGGCTTCTGCGCCTCGGCCCGCGCACGCGCCTCGACGCGGCGATGCTCTCCCGCTGGATCGCCGCCGCCGAGGCCGCGACCCGCCAGGCTGGTCGCCCCTGGACCGCCCCCGGTCTGTCGCTGGCGGATCTGGACGTCGACTTTCCCGTCGAAGAGGACGCGCTAGGCGACATCTTCGCCAATCTGCTTCGCAACGCCGAGGCCGCCGTCGCGGCCCAGGCCGAGGCCCGCGTGATCGTGCGCGTGGACCGCGAACGCGATGTCACCGGACGCCAATCGGTCACACTCTACGTGGGGGACGCCGCGCCCGAGTCGCTGTCGCTGGAGACGATCGAGGCGCGCGAGAGCGGCCGCGGCCTGGCCATCGTCCGCGATCTGGTCCGGCATTGGCGCGGACACCTGGTGGTGCGCCCGGAGACGGCGCCGCTCACCAAGCTGGTGGGGGCCTGCTTCCCGCTATGACCGGCCTACGGTCCCGCTTCGTGGTCTGCGAAGATGGCACCGAGTACGTCGAGCGTTTCCGGCGCTTCCTGGGGGACGATTTCGACTTCGTGCCGGCGCACGATTTCGGGGAGGCGCGCGCGGCAATGCCGGGGGCGGCGGGCATCCTGCTGGACCTCGACTTCCGCCGCACGCCGCCCGAGCGGCTGGTCGACGAGCGGGGCCCCGCCCCCGCGCCGCTCGACGCCGGGACGCGGGCCCGGCTGGTGGAGACCCAGGGGATCTTGATCCTGCGCCAGCTCCGCGCCGCCGCGATCGCCTGCCCCGCCGTCCTGTTCGCCGACTTCGACGATGCCGGACAACGTGCCTTCCTCGAACGTACGCTGGCACCGCTGACCATCGCGGGGAGCCGCCTGGGCCTGGCCGAGATCGCCGCCCTCCTTCGCGGCTACTGAATCGGACTCTCTGGGACATCCCCCGGGCGTCGCCGGAGCGCGATGAGGCAGCAGATGGTCAGGGAGATCTCGGTGATGAGGGTGGCGGCGGCGGCACCGGGCCCGCGGTGGCGCGGGATCAAGATCAGATTGGCGGCCACGTTGACGATCAACATCAGCGCCGCGAAGACCAGGTTGCGGCGCTCCAGATCGCGCGCGATGAGGAAGTGGGTGAGGCCGAAGTTGAGAAACAGGATCGGCACCGCCACCGCCAGCACCCGCAGCGACGGCACGGCGCGCACGAACCCGGCGCCGTAGATCAACGAGATGATGCGACCACTGCCGAGGTAGACCACGCCACCGACGACGGCGCCCATCGTGAGCAGCAGCGCCACCAGGGCCGCCTCCCAGCGCCGTTGCTTGTCGGGCTGGTTACGCGCGCGCGCCAGCGGCGGAAAGGTCGCGGCCAGCAGAACCGCGGGGAGAATCATCAGACCTTCGAAGATCTTGTACGCGGCGCTGTAGGCCCCGATCTCGGCGTTGCCGGCGAAGGCCTTGAGGATCACGACGTCGCCCTTGAAGTAGAGCAAAGAAAGCAGCCCCGCCAGCCACAGCGGGAAAGCCTCGGCGGCCGCGCTCCGGGCCAGCGCGCGGTCGAAGGCCCCGCCGCCGAACCCGAGCCGATAGCGGCGGTGCAACACCCAGAGCCCGTAGGCGGCGCTGGCCAGCATGCCGGCCAGAAGACCGACCGCCAGGGCCGAGACGGAGCGGCCCAGGCGCAACGCGCCCAGCCCCGCCGCCGCGATGAGCAACGCGCGCAAGACATTGAGGCGCGCCTCGTCGCCCAGCCGTTCGAAGCCGCGGAAGATCGCGCCGAAGTAGTCGATGAAGGCGTTGACGAGCGCGGCCAGACCCAGCAACGCCAGCGCACGCCGGGTCTCGCCGGGCCCGGCGATCGCCGCGCAGAGCCCGACGATGGCCAGATAGGGGAGCACCGCCGCGAAGCGGATCCGCAGGGCGGTCCCCACGATGGCGGCCGCCCGCTGCCGATCGCGCGCCAGCGCGCGGGTGGTCCAGATCCCCATGCCGAGATCGGTGAAGAGCGCCAGCATCGTGGTGGTGGCCAGCGCGAACTGGTAGCTGCCGAAGGCCGCCGCGCCCAGGAGCGGCGCCGCCACCACCATCAAGACGATCCGGCAGGCCTTCTCGACCGGGACCGAGAGCGCCTTGACCAGCACGTTGGCGAGGGCGGTCTTCCCCTCGTGGCCCCACCCGCCGTCGCCATCCGCTTCGTCGCGGGTCACGGGGTCGGCTCTCGGCGCGGGGCGGGGCGCAGGCGCAGCAGGTGGAACCGCTCGAAGTACCGCTGGGTGGTCCGCTCGCCGACCACCTCGAGCGCCGCCTCGGCGAAGATCGCGCCCATCCGCTCGCGCCCGGAGTCCTCCGAGAAGATCACCACCACCAGGCCGTCGGGCGCCAGATGGTCCGCGCACCCGGCGGCGAACCGGCGCACCGTCTCGAAGTCTCGACCGGCGAAGAATGCCGCTTCGAAGGGGGTCTGGGGATCCCGGGGATAAAACGGAACGTTGAAGGAGATGACGTCGAACCGGCGGCCGGGGAGGGCCGCGAAGAGATCGGACTTCACGACCTCGACCGGGACGCCGTTGCGGCGGGCGTCCTCCTCGGCCAGAGTCAACGCCCGCGGGTTGACGTCGCAGGCCGTGACGCGGGCGCCCCGGCCGGCCGCGAAGATGGCGAGCGACCCGGTGCCGGTCCCCATGTCTAAAAACTGCCGACCTTCGAGCTCCAGGGTCCCGAGCTCATCGATCAAAATGCGCGTGGAAAGAAAGTAGACGGGGTGGAAGACTTGCGGGTCGGTGAGCAGGCGGCGCCCGAAGAGCCGCGCCTCGGACGGTTTCGCGATCCGCGCCAGGACATACGGGCGATAAAAAACTTGAACCAGACGGCGACAGAGCTGGCGAACGCGCGACGCGCGGGAGCGCTGTGACATGAGCGATCGGAGGCTACCAGGAAGCGTGGCCCCCGGCGCCACCGCGAGCGGCGCCGGCGCCGGATCACCGGTCCTCCTCATCAACCCGCACATGTGCTCGAGGGACAGCCTGCGCCTGCCGCTGTCGTTGTTGAACCTGGCGGCCGTGCTGGAAGGCCGGCGTCCCTGGCGGATCGTCGACGGGAACCTGGATCCCGACGCCGTGGCCACCGCGCTGCGGATCCTCGGCGGGGCGCCCCACGCGCTGGTGGGCGTCACGGTGATGCCGGGACCGCAGGTGGCGACCGCCATCGAGATCTCGCTGGCGATTCGCGCCGCGTTTCCGGCGGTGCCCATCGTGTGGGGCGGGTATTTCCCGACGCTCTACCCCGACGCCGCCATCAACGCCCCCTACGTCGACTACCTGGTGCGCGGTCAGGGGGAGGCGACGCTCTGCGATCTGCTGGCGCGGCTCCCCGACGCCGGGAGGCCCTCGCCCAGCGATTCGGCGAGCGATCCGTCGGCGCTCCGCGACCTGCCGGGGCTCACCTGGAAGAGCGACGGCCACGCCGTGCACAACCCGGAGCGGCCGACGGTTCCACCGGAGGCGCTGCCAACGTTGCCCTACGGACGCCTGGGCGACGTGGCGGCCTACCTGCGGCCCAGCTTCATGGGGGCGCGCACGGCCGTGCACCAGGCGGCGCTCGGTTGCCGCTACAAGTGCGACTTCTGCGGGGTGGTCTCGATGTGGAACGGCAAGACCGTCCTCGACGACGGGGAGCGGATCGCCGTCGCCCTGCGGACGCTGCGCGACGGCTTCGGCGCCGACGGCGTGCAGTTTTACGACCACAACTTCTTCGACCGCGAGGAGTCCTCCGTTCCGATCCTCGACGCGCTCGGAAAACTGGAGATGCCCTGGTGGTGTTACGCGCGCGCCGACACGCTGGCGCGGTTTTCGGTTTCGACCTGGGAGAAGATCCGGCGCAGCCGCCTGCGCATGGCCTACATCGGCGCGGAGGCGGCCAGCGACGAGGTGCTGGCGCGAATGAAGAAGGGCTCGCGCGTCGAGCACACCATCGAGGTCGCCCGCCGCTGCCGCGAGTACGGCGTGATTCCCGAGCTGTCGTTCGTGCTGGGCGGGCCCGAAGATCCGGAAGGGGAGATCGAAAAGACGCTCACCTTCATCCGCCACATCAAGGGCCTCAACCCCGAGGCGGAGATCATCCTCTATTTTTACAGCCCGACGCCGCAGACGGACCGCGCCGACCTTCGGGCCCGTCCCGACGTCGCGCACATCCCGAAGCTCCGCACCTATGGCCCGACCGGACCGACGCTGCCGACCACGCCCGAGGAATGGACCGAGCCGCGCTGGGTGAGCTGGGTCTGCCACCAGGATGCGCCCTGGCTGACGCCGCGCCTCCGCCAGCGGGTCAACGACTTCGCGCGGGTGCTGGCCTGTCGATTTCCGACGGTGCAGGATACCCGCACGTCCGTCTGGGGAAAGTCGGTGCTCCGCAATCTGGCGCGCTGGCGTTACGCCACCGGGCGCTATGCGCGCCCCTTCGAGCTGAATGTCGCGCAAAAAATCTTCCGCCTGCGCGACCCCAAAAGCGAGAGCCTGTAGCGAAAGCCGGTCATGAAGCTGGTCGTCGAAGTCACCACCTGCACCTCCGAGCGAACCGGGATCGGGTACTACACCGAGCACCTGGTCGACGCGCTCATCGCGACGGCCGCGACCGGCGACGAGATCGCGCTCATCGGCAACCGCGCGCTGGCGCCCCTGCCGGCGCAGAAATGGGCCGGGCGCGTGCGAACCGACGGCGCGCAGATTCGATACGTCTGGATGCAACGGGACGCCGGCCGGCTCATCGAGGAGGCGGGCGCGGACTTCGCGGTGTTCCCCAACTACCTGGCGCCGCTGGCGGCCCCCTGCCCGTACCTCAACATCGTGCACGATCTGGCCCTGATCCGGACGCCGCAGTTCTTCAACACCCGCAAGCGCCTGCTGGTGCGGCCGCTCCTGCCGATCGTGGCGCGGGGCGCGGTGGCGGTCGGGACGGTATCCGAGGCGTCCGGCCGCGACGTGACGGCGCTGCTCGGCGTGGCGCCCGAGCGGATCGTGATGTTGCCCGGCGCGCCCCACCCCGCCTGCCGCCCGCCGGAGGCCGCCGCCATCGAACGGGTGCGCGCCCGCTACGGCATCACGCGGCCGTACATCTTGACCGTTGGCACCCTGGAGCCGCGCAAGAACCTCCCGATGTTGCTGCGCGCGTTCGATCGTCTGCGCCAGCAGACCGGCACGGCGGCCGCCGAGCTCGCCCTGGTCACCGTGGGCGCCAAGGGGTGGCGCGACCGCGAGCTACGCGCGGAGCTGGCGCTGCGCCTGTCGTCGGGGCGGGTCCATCTGCTGGGCTACATCCCCGAGGAGGATCTGGTGGCCCTCTACGGCGGGGCCACGACGATGGCCTACCCCTCGCACTTCGAAGGTTTCGGCCTGCCGGTGGTGGAGGCGATGGCCTGCGGCACGCCGGTGGTGGCGACCGACGTCGAGGCCCTGCGCGAGGTCAGCGGTGGCGCCGCGATCCTGGTGCCGCCGGGCGACGACCGGGCGCTGGCCGAGCAGATCGCGCGTTTGGCGGGAGATCCCCTGGCGCGCGCCACGGCGCGGGCCCGCGGTCTGGCCCGCGCGGCCGCATTTTCTTGGAACGTCACCGCCGAGCGGCTGTGGGAGCTGGCGCGCGCGACGCGGGCCCGGCGGCCGGCGGCGCGCCGTTCCGCCACCGAACCGGCCATCCCACCGGCGGGTCTGCCGCCGCGCGACGCCGACCAGCGGGACTGGGCCATCGTCGCCACCGTGGCCTACGCCGACCTGTTCGACGCGGCCATCACTGTCGAGGAGATCGCCCGTTCCTGCCTGGGCATCCGCCTTTCCGCCGAGGAGATCCGGCGGCGCGCCGCCGCACCGCCGCTGTCACACTTTCTGGCGCTCGACGCCGCCGGACACCTCACCTTTCGCGGTCGCGAGGCGCTGGTCGCGCGGCGCGCCGACGGCATCCAGCGAACCGCCGCGCTGCTCGAGCGTCATCGGGGCGTCATCGCGGCGCTGGCCGCGCTGCCGTTCATCCGCATGCTGGCCCTCTCCGGCGGCACCGCGCACCGCAACGCGCGCGGTGGCGACGACATCGATCTTTTCGTGGTGGCGGCCGCCGGCCACGTCTACACGGCCTACACGATGCTGTTCCTGGCCAGCCGCCTCACCCGCACCCGCGGCGTGGTCTGTCCGAACTACCTGGTGGACGAGGACCACCTCGAGATCGCCTATCACCACGATCTCTTCACGGCGCACCAGGCGCTGTCGCTGGTGCCCATCGCGGGCCAGCCCTCGTTCGATCGCTTCGTCGAAGCCAACCGGGAATGGGTCCGCGACTTCTACCCGGGCTACGAGCCCCGCCCGCCCGCCGCGCACCTCGAGCCGACCCGCCTGCAGGCGCTCTGCGAACGGGCGATCGGCCTGTGGGGCGAGAACGTCGAACGCTTGCTGGGCGCCGCCTGGCGGTTTCACCTGGGCCAGCGGGCGGCGCGCGCCCCGCAGGCCGACGTGGTGGTCTCGGGGGGGATCCTGAAGCTCCACCTGTCGGATCATCGGCGGCGGGTGCTGGCGCGGTTCGCCTCGAAGCTGGACGCACTCCGCGACGAATGGGTGGCCGCGCGCGGGGCGGCAGGCCCCGAGCCCCTGTCGGCCTAGCCGTGGCGAACGTCTCCGATCGCTCCGGCGCAGCGCCCGGTCCGACCGCCCTGTCGGCGGCGGCGATCGCGATCGCGCTCGTCTATGTACCGGCGCTCGATGCGCCCTTCGTCGAGCCGAAGCTGGCCGTGCTGCTGGTCGCCGGGGCGCTGGGGGTCGGCGGTCATCTGATCGCGCTCGGCAGCGGACGGCCGCGGCCACGCTGGCCGCCGTCGCTGACCGCGGCGGTTGCCGCCCTCTTGCTGACCACCGTGGCGGCGGCGCTCGTCGCCGCGCGGCGCCGGCCGCCCGGCGTCCCCTATGCGGCGGCGGAGATCATCCGCCTGGCGGCCGTGCTCGGGGTCGCCCTCGGCGCCGCCCGCGCGGTCGCGGCCGAGCCCGGCGGCGCCTCGTGGCGGCACCTGGGCGAGGCAATCCACGCCGGGGCCGCCCTGGTTTCGTTGCTCGGCCTCCTCCAGCACTTCCGGCTCTTGCCGTTTGCGCTGCCGACCATCAGCGTTCCCGGCTCGACGTTCGGCAACCGGAACATCGCAGCCGAAGCGGTGGCAGCGGCGATCCCGTTCGGCCTCGGCCTCTTCCGCTTCGGCGGGCCAGGGGCCGAACCCCGGCATCGGGACGCGGACGCGCGGGCCTTGGTGTTGGCGCTGGCGCTGGCGATCGAGCTCGGGTACCTGGCGGTGGCGCGCACGCGCGGCGCCTGGCTGGGCGGTGCGCTCGGGATCGCGGTCTTCCTCGCGCTGCGACGCCCGATTTTCTCGCGCGCCGCGACGGCGTCGGCGCTGGCGATCGGCCTCGTGGTCGGGTTGGCCGCGATCGTCCCGGGCGGCTGGACCGCCCACGACGCACGCGACGCCAAACGGTTCGCGCCGAGCGCGCAGGTCCTGCGCGAGGCGGTCGATCCCAGCTCGCCGGTCGCCCAGACGCGCATCGGCCTGTGGCGCCGGACGCTGGCGCTCTATCGCGCGCACCCGATCTGGGGCATCGGGCCCGGAAACTTCGCGGTAGTTTTTCCGCGCTACGCGGAGCCCGGTGCGACGGCGGACGGTGTGCTGTCGCCGACGGTGGTGCCGCGCCGCGCGCACGACGATCTCCTGGAACGGCTTGCCGAGACCGGACCCCTCGGCCTGGGAGCGCTGCTCGCCGTGTACGGCGTCGCCGCCTGGCTGGCGATCGAACGGGCGCGGCGGGCGCGGCGCGAAGGGCGGCCGGCCGATTCGAGCGTTGCCGCCACGGCCGCCGGCAGCCTCGCCGCGATCGCGGGCTGTGGCCTGACCGGCTTTCCGCTGGCGATGCCGGCGACGGGGTTCCTCTTCGGCGCCGCGCTGGGCCTGCTCGCGGCGGGC
>CALAOV010000075.1 GCA_937889515.1 uncultured Myxococcales bacterium
GCGATCAGCAGACGGCGGTTCATGCCGCCGGAGAGCGCGCGGGTGTTGGTATCCGCTTTAGACGACAGGTCCAGGGCCCCCAGCACCTCGTCGATGCGCGCGTCGTCGGGAGGGACGCCGTAGTAGCCCATCTGAAAGCGCAACACCTCGCGGGGGGTGAAGAAGGGGTCGAAGTTCACCTCCTGCGGCACCAGGCCAACCTGACGGCGCGCGGCCAGGGAATCCCGGACCACGTCGTGTCCCAGCACCCGGGCGGTGCCGGCCGTGGGGCGGACCAGGCCGCAGACGATCGAGATCCAGGTGGTCTTGCCGGCGCCGTTCGGGCCGAGCAACGCGAAGATCTCCCCCGGCTCGATGCGAAGCGAGAGGCCACGCAGGGCTTCCACGCGCGGGTAGCTCTTCGCGAGATCCGTGGTTTCCACGGCGGCGGTGTTCGAGGTCGACACGGGGCCGCGAAGGATGGCGCCCCCGGTTTCGTAGCGCAAGGATTCGCCGAAATAACCTGCGCCGGTGGCCTGTCCAACGGCCCGGCGGCGTGGAGCGCCCGGACGGGCTACTCTTGCGCCGGTGACGGGGATGCGACGATCTTGATCCGCTGGTCGCTGGTCATCTTCGTCGCTTGCGCCCAGTGGCCCGGCCGCGCGGGCGCGCAAGACGTTCCACAGGATCCACCCGACGATGCCGGGGCGATGCCCTACGCGACCCCCCGACAGACGCTGATCCCCGGCACACCCGGCATGGCGGGCGGTTTCCATCTGATGGTGAACGGGTTCGCGCACGCCCAGAACCCCGGCCTCTCCGGCTTCACCATCGACAATCCCGGCACCACGCGAACCTTCGACGCCGGCCGGACGCAACCGCTCGTCACCGACGACTGGGTGATGGGGTACGGCCGCGAGGCGCACGGATGGATCGAAGGCCTGGTCATGCTCAACTTCGAGCCGGCCACCGTCGGCAGCTCGGGATATCCGGAGCTGGGTCAGTCGGGCGAAGGGCTTTGGGACGCCCAGCATTCGCACCAGTTCATTCACCAGGTGATGGTCGCCTTCCATCCGCTGGCGGGGACCGCGGGCGGCGCCGCGCGCATGGGGCAGGAGGGCGACTTCGATCTGTCGCTCTTCGCCGGCCAGGGGAGCGCCACCATCGGCCCGCCGATCTTCATGCACCGCGCGAGCAACCCGGGACCCAGCGTGCCGCGCAAGCACCACAAAGGCGAGAACCCGCACGAAACGTTCCCGGTCCTCGGCGCCGCCTTTCGCGTCGGCGCCACCTGGATCGAAGCGTCGACCTTCGGCGCGCGCGAGCTGACGCCCGCAGACAGCCGCTGGGTCCCGCACCCCGCCGCGCCCGAATCGTTCGCCGCGCGCCTGCGCCACATCTTCGCCGGCGCCCTCGAGGGGCAGGTATCGGCGGAGCGCCTGCGCGATCAGGGAAACGGCGAGCCGGATGAATCGCAGCTGAGCGCCAGCCTCTATGGCTGGACCCGCCTGCGCGATTGGCGCCTCGACGGCCTGGCCGACTGGGCCATCAACATTCCCGATGTGGGCGGCGGCGCCAACGCCAACGGCGCACTGGTCGAGCTGGCCGCGCGGGATCCGGTGCTGCGCAATATTTTTTGGGCCCGCAGTGAGCTCAACCAGCGCGAGGAGCCCGCCACCCGCGGCGGCGGCGTGAGCTCACCCTGGCTCTTCGAGACCTTCGGCGCCGAGCACGTGGTCACCTCGTCGCGCCGCGCCGGCCTGCAGATCGGCCTGTACGGAGAGGCGACCTACATTCACATCCCCGCCGCCTTGATCGGCGGCGTGGCGCCCTACTATCCGACCGACAGCGCGGTCACCTTGGACGTCGGCCTGCACCTGTTCGGGATGTGGATGCTCGACGGCGCCGGGCGCCGGATGGACAACATGGCGATGTGACGGGCGAGCGCCGTCAGATCCAGTTGTAGTTGAAGCTGATACTGACCCGCTCGCCGGCGCTGGGGTTGGAGGCGACCTCGTGCCGCAACCAGCTCTCGAACAGGATCAGCTTGCCCACTTCCACGTCCCGGAAGACCTGCTGGCGGTTCTCGGGCCGGCACTCGCTCCGCTTGGGCGGCGCGCCCATGAACTTGTCGAGACGCGGGTCCTCGAAGCGGATGCGCGAACAGCCGCGCGGCGTGCGCACGTAGTAGGTCCCGCTGATCACGGCCAGCGGGTGCAGGTGCAGCGGGTGAACCGCCTGGCGAGACATGACGTTGACCCAGCAATCGGTCATCTCGAGGCGGCGGTCCTGAAGATTCATCTCCAGGTGGCGCGCGAATCGGTGCACGTGGCGCCGGATCTTCTTCTCGAGGTCCATGAAGGTCGAGAAGGTCCGGTGCAGGTTGCACAGCGTCCCGTACGAGGTGTAGCCGGCGGGGTAGTTCTCGCGGCACCAGCGCTGCCCGGCGCGATCGTGCGCGCGAACCTTGTGGCAATCCTCGAGCAACGCGCGCGCGAAGGCCCCGTTGCCGCGTGGCTGCAGCGGAGATTCGTAGATGAAGGTCGGAAACCAGGGTTTGACGGGCACGTCGATTCAAACCTCGCGCAAGGCGTTCCAGATCAGGTCGCGCGGCACTTTGGGTTTGGGCACCCGCCGCGGCCGCTTGGCGGCAGCCCGTCTCGGTGATTCGGCGGGCTCCGCAAACCACGACCGCAGGTCGGTGTCGAGCCCGACGCCGTGCATGAAGTTATAGAGCGCCCGGCGCAATCCGCGCCCCAGGAAGTCGTGATCGGCCCCGATCGGATCCTCGAAGGGAATCTCGTTGCGGGCGAAGGTGGTCGCCTCCGGGAGCAACCGAATGCCGAACTTCTTGGGCGCAAGCCCGATCGGGCTGTGGGCGGTCGCGGCGAACCGATGCCAGAACGCCGACTGGATGCAACCCTGCGCGAACAGTTGCCGGACCCGTTCCAGCGCGTCGACCGTCTCCTGCTCGGTCTCGGTCGGAAAGCCATACATGAGGTAGGCGTGTACCATGACGCCGGCGTCGGTGAAGGCCCGGGTCACCCGCGCCACCTGCTCGACCGTGACCCCCTTTTGCATCAGCGCGAGCAACCGATTGGACGCCACCTCCAGGCCGCCGGTGACGGCGATGCAGCCCGAACGGGCCAGGAGCCCGGCCAGAGCGGGCGTGAAGGTCTTCTCGAAACGGATGTTGCCCCACCAGGTGATCGCCACCTTGCGCTCAATCAACCGTTCCGCCAGCGCGCGCAGCGTGGCCGGCGGCGCCGCCTCGTCGACGAAATGAAAGCCGGTCTGACCGGTTTCTTCGCACAGCGCGACGATCCGATCGACCAGCAGATCGGCCGGCGCGACCTCGTAACGCCCGATGTAGTCCAGCGAGACGTCGCAGAAGCTGCACTTCTTCCAGTAGCAGCCGTGCGCCAGCGTCAGCTTGTTCCAGCGCCCGTCCGACCAGAGCCGGTGCATCGGGTTCAGCATCTCGAGGAGCGACACGTACCGGTCGAGCGGCAGGCCGTCGTAGGTCGGCGTGCCGGTCAACCGGTGGGGGATGTCGTGCGCGCCGGCGTCGGTCTTGAAAACGATCGCGCCGCGCTCCCGGACGAAGGTCCGAAACAGCGGCGGTGGCGACGTGCCGTCCGGAGATTTCAGATGCGCCAGCAGGCTCAGCAGTGGCCGTTCGCCGTCGTCCAGCGTCACGTAGTCGAAGTAGTCGAACACCCGCGGCTCGCGCAGATCGCGAAGCTCGGTGTTGACGTAGCCGCCGCCCAGGACCAGGCGCACCTCGGGCGCCGCCGCCTTGATGGCGCGGGCGATCCGGAACGCGCCGTAGACGTTGCCGGGAAAGGGCGCGGTCACGCCGACCAGATCCGGACGGTGACGCGCCAGCAACGCCGCGGTGATCTCGTCCAGGATCTCGTCGACCAGCGTGGCCTGCGCGTCCAGCGCCGCCTGCAACACATCGAAGCTGGAGGCGCTGGTGGCCAGCTTCTCGGCGTAGCGCGACAGCTCGAAGCGGGGATCGATCCCGTCCCGAATGGTGTCGGCGATGTCGTCGACGTACAGACTCGCCAGATGTTTGGCCCGATCGGAGACGCCGAGGGCGCCAAACGCCCGGGCCAGAGGATGGGCGTCGGCCTGCATCCCGCCGTTCGCATCGGAATCGGCCAGCGCATCCGCCAGCGGGTCGAAGCGCGGGCCTTCGGGCAGAAACCCGCGCCCCGCGATCCGCGGCGCCAGCTCGGGATCGTGTCCCTGCAGGAAGCGAATGACGACGTCGATGGTCTCGAGGTAACGCGGCGCCTGCGCGATGAAGGAAGCCACCGGACGGGTGGCGGAGCCCGTGGCGCCGCGGGCGCGCGTGGAGCGCGCAGCGCCCGACGGTTTGGGCAGCGCCCTGCGGACGCGGGTGAGCCCGGTTCGACTGAAGAGCCCCAAGAAGAGCTCCAGCGCCGGATCGGCCTGGCTCACCTCGACGCCCAGCGCCGCGGCGTGCTGGCGAAGAAACCCCGTCAGGTAGGCCGTCGCCGGATACGGCGTGTTGAGCTGGACCATCGGAGCGGTGAGCAACAGAACGCGCATCCGGATCCGCGAAGTCTATAGGACCTTGTGACGTTCAGCCTGCAACGCGCATCCGGACCCGCTGGGCCGGGGCGCCGGGTCGTTCCACCGGGGCAGCGACCACCAGCCCGTCGCGCGTGGCCGGTGGAATCGTCACACGAACCGGGACGCCTTCGGTCACCTGGCCCTCGTACTCGCAGCGGCGGCACCACAGGCCGCGCGGGGTGGCCAGCCCGCCGCAGGTCGGACAGGCGATTCGAAGCGACAGCGTCACGATCGCCGTTCCGCCCGAAGCCGATTCGGCGGCCGTCAGATCGAGCTCCAGGGTGCCGGACGAATCGACGCGGGCGACCCGCGACGCGATCAGGTCTTCGAGGGTGCCCGACACGCGGGGCAAAAGGTCGCGCACCCGGCGGTGCCAGGTGGCCGCCCAACCGGTCTGCGAGACGTTCCAGCTGGCGCCGTCGGCCGCCACCGTCCCCGGTTGCCGCCCGCGAACGCCTTCGCGCTCGAACAGGTGGGCGTCGTAGGCGGCCCGCGCCGTCAAATTGGAGAGCATCCCGTAGGCCTCGGCGATCCGCGCGAAGATCGGCGCGCCGGCCGGCCCGGCCCGATCGGGGTGGTGCTGGAGCGCCAGCCGCCTGTAGGCGCGCCGCAGCTCCGCCGCGGTCGCGGAGCGGGACACCCCAAGGACGGCATAGAGATCGTCGGGAGCCGATCGCATGGGGGAATTCTAAGAGGTGGGCCCGGGGTCTGGCGAATCCGGCCTCGCGCGACCGCTCGTGCGGCGTCTGCGATCGCGTTAGAATCGATGAATGCGATTATTGGCCTGTTCGATCCTGGCATTGGTCGTATTGGTCAGCAGCTCCCGCGCTTATGCCGACGGACCCCCCGCGACCTGGGACGGCAACCCCCCGCAGACCGCGGCGCCGGTCGCGCCCGTTGGCGGCACCCCGTACGGCGGCACCCCGTACGGCGGCACCCCGTACGGCGGCACCCCGTACGGCGCCGCCCCGTACGGCGCCGCCCCGTACGGTAGCGCCTACGGCAATTCGTATGGGGTGAACCCCCAGGCGATGATGTTTTACGACAACGAGAAGAAGAACGGCGCCATTGCGCTGCTGCTGGAGTTCCTGGTTCCGGGCGTGGGCAGCGTCTACGCCGACCACGGCATGGGCGCCCTCCTAACCTGGGGCCTGATGATCGGCGGGTTCGTGGTCATCGTGTGGGACCTCGAGAGCCAGATTAGGACCAACCCCGACGGCACCACGACCACCAATGGCAGCTTCGATGCGACGCCGGTTCTCCTCGGGATAGGCATGGTTCTGGCCGGGCGGATCTACGGGTTCGTCGACTCGTATTCGTCGTGCACCAACTACAACCGCGCCCTCGCGCAGCGGTTGGGTTTGCCGCTCGGAGTCGCGTTCAACCTGGCGCCCATCCGGATGGATCAGAACGTCGCCTGGGGCCCGGCGCTGTCGCTCCGCTTCTAGCTGATCCATCGATTTGTTTGAAGATTGGTCGAGGGGCGCGCCCTCTGACGAACACGGATTCCCGCCTAGCGAAGTCATCTCTTACGGAGGACCCATGAAGTTACGTTGGACGCTCCCCATTCTCCTCGGTATCGCCATCGGCGCTTGCGCCAGCCCGGATTCCGGAAACAGCAGCGGGGGTGGCGGCGGACCGGCGGGTGAAGCGGGGACCAGCGGGGGCCGGGGTGGCACCACCGGGAGCGCCGGCGCCACGGGCACGGCCGGCACCACGGGCACGGCCGGCACCACGGGTACGGCCGGCACCACGGGCACGGCCGGCACCACGGGCACGGCCGGCACCACGGGCACGGCCGGCACGAGCGGCGCAGCGGGTCGCACCGGCTCGGGAGGTACCGGCGGCGGCGTCATCGGGACGGCTGGGGCGGCCGGGGCGGGCGCCGCCGGCAAAGG
>CALAOV010000076.1 GCA_937889515.1 uncultured Myxococcales bacterium
GCGTGGCCGCGGGCGGAGGCGCGGGCGGCTCGGGCGGCACGGCAGGTGCGTGCAATGCGACGTCGTGTCCGAACGGTTGCTGCGACGACAACGACCAGTGCGTGAACCCGACGACGGCCGCGGCCTGCGGCAGCCGGGGCGGCGCCTGCACCGCCTGCGCGACCGGCCAGACCTGCAACAACGGATCGTGCGCCTGCACCGCCAGCTCCTGCACCACCGGCTGTTGCAGCGCCGCCGGCCAATGCACGACGCCGACCACCGACGCTTGCGGCAAGAACGGCGGAAGCTGCGCGCCGTGCAAGTCCGGACAGACTTGCGACGCGACGGGCGCCTGCGTCTGCAATGCCGCCTCCTGTCCCGGCGGCTGCTGCGATACGGGCGGCAACTGCGTGGCGTACGCCGGTCAGTCCGCCGGCAGCTGCGGCGCCGCCGGCGCCGCCTGCGGCAGCTGCGCCAGCGGGCAGACCTGCGGGTCCTCTGGCACCTGCGTTTGCAGTCCGACCTCTTGCCCGAACGGTTGCTGCGATACCACCGGCCACTGCGTGGCGGCCTCGGCGCAGTCCACCGGCGCCTGCGGCTCGGGTGGAAAGTCGTGCGGCACCTGCTCGTCGGGCCAGGCCTGCAGCAACGGCGCGTGCAGTTGCGGCGGTACGAGCTGCAACGGCTGCTGCTCGAACGGTGCCTGCGTGACCGCTTCGAACACCACCTGCGGCGCCAACGGCGGTTCGTGCACGGCCTGCGCGACCCACCAGGAGTGCAACACCCAGGGCACCTGCGTGTGCGACGCAGCCTCCTGCCCGAACGGTTGCTGCGATTCGAACGGGCAGTGCCAAACCTCCGCGACCGCCACCTGCGGCACCGGCGGCGCCGCCTGTAAAGGCTGCGCGACCGGCCAGGCGTGCACCAACGGACAGTGCGTCTGCAACACCACCTCCTGCTCGGGCGGTTGCTGCAGCGGCACGACCTGCGTCACCAGTCAGACTCCCTCGACCTGCGGCACCGGCGGCGCCAGCTGTGGGCCGTGTGCGACCGGCCAGGCCTGCAGCGGCGGGAAGTGCGTCTGCAACGCC
Organism: uncultured Myxococcales bacterium; assembly: GCA_937889515.1. Lineage (GTDB taxonomy): Bacteria > Myxococcota_A > Polyangia > Fen-1088 > Fen-1088 > JADGRB01. The sequence continues at coordinate 1,071 of CALAOV010000076.1, forward strand.
AGCTCGTGCCCGAATGGCTGCTGCGACACCAGCGGCAAGTGCCAGACCTCGAGCAACCCGACCTGCGGCACGGGCGGCGCCAGCTGCGCCGTCTGCGGCACCGGCACGACCTGCTCGGCGGGCAAGTGTGTCTGCAGCGCCAGCTCGTGCGGCGCCGGCTGCTGCAACGGCGCGAGTTGCGTCCTGTATTCCAGCCAGAACAGCAACGCCTGCGGCACGGGCGGCGCGACCTGCGGCGCGTGCCCCAGCAACCAGATCTGCAGCACCGTCAGCGGCACCTGCGGCACGACCACCACCGGCCCCTGCACCTGGAGCGGCGGACCGTCGTCCTCGAACGGCGAGCTCACCTGCTACTGGTTCGGGCAAGGTACCTCGCAAGGCAACGGGTGCTCGAGCTACAAGACGTACTGCGGGTACTGCGGCACCGAATCGGGCAGCCCGACCAGCGCACACTGTCCGTCGACCGTCACCGACACCGTGTCGAACACCGGCACCCAGTACTTCGCCGCCTTTCCGATCGGCACCTTCGGTCAAGGGAGCTATTGCGGCATGTGCGTTCAGGTGACCTGGCAGAGCAAGTCGATCACCGCGACGATCATCGACGAATGCGCGACCTGCACCACGGCCGGGCATATCGATCTGAGCCTGGCGGGAGCGATCGCGCTGGGGCTCGACCAGGGCGGCGCCACGGCGGATCCGACCAGCGGCGTGACCTGGAAGGCCGTCGATTGTCCGGTGACGGGAAACATCGTCGCGGTGTTCAACGGCTCGTCCCAGGAGATCTACTTTCAGAACGTCGCTTTCCCGGTCGCGAAGGCGGTCGCGGGCGGTCACACCGCCAGCCAGATGGTTGCCTACTGGAACTTCGGCGCCGCGGTCGGCGGCCAATCGGTGACGTTGACGGACACCGTCGGTCACGTCGTGACCGGCACCATCCCGAATTCCAGCGGCGGCAGCGTCGGCGTCCAGTTCCCCCTGACCTGCCAGTGAGGCGGCGGCCCCGGGGTCAGGGCGAGAGCGTCAGCGCGCCCGCGTCGAGCGCGACTTCGTAGTAGCCGTGCTCGTTCCAGGGGATGGGCGCTCCGCGCTGCGCCAGCGTGCCGCCGGCGACCGTCACGCGCAGGAATTTCCCCGGCGGAAAGTGCGGCGGCAGCGTCCAGGTCCAGGTGCTGTTGCTCCCGGTCGTCACCGGCGTCGTCGAGGAGAGGAGCTTCTGCCCGCGCCAGTAAGACGCGATCGCGACAACCGCGTCGGTCCAGACGTCCGGCAGCGCCTTGGCGTGGGTCATCGCCCCGGTCAGCTCGGAGATCGAGACCGGATTGTACCAGACCGCGTCGGTGGGCTGGATGGTGTGGATCAGGAAGATGATCCATTTGCCGTCCTGGCGGGTTCCGTCGGTCATCTGGTTGAAGCGCGCGGCGGTCTCGCCGGTCGACGCCAGGTGTGTCGGCAAGTTGAACGGATCTGTGTGGTCGTTGGGGCCGATCGTGCCGCCGCGGACGCCGCGGTTGACCAGGAAGCGTTGCGCGTCCGCCCCGTCGTAGCCTTCGTCGCCGAACGGCGAGGCGGCCGTCCAGACACCGGTCTGCGGTGTGTGCGCGGTGAGATAGGTCGAGCAGAGGTCGATCTCCTCGCCCAGCGTCGCCGGGGGCGCGCCGAAGAGGCAGCCCTTCAGATCGGCGTGGCAATGGTGGAAACTGTGGTTGCCCAGCTCGTGGCCGTCTTTGATCGCCTGGGTCCAGGCGGTCTCATAGGGTCCCGGATCGTGGCCCGGGTTCACGTAGAAGGTCAGGGGCACGCCGACGGCTTGCAGCTCCGCGTAGTGCGCCAGGTGCGACGGCTGCGAATCGTCGAACGTCCAGGACACGGCGGCCTTGAAACCGGCCCAGTCGAGCACGCGCAGGTTCCCCGGCGCGCCGGCGGGGCGCGCCACGCCCGCGGTCGCCGGGATCGGCAGACCGGACGGCGCGACGATTCGCTGGAAGCCCGGCGGCGTGGCGGCCAGCGATGTGGTGGGCGTGGAAGGCACCCCGCTCGGAGTGGCCGCCCCGTGCGAGATGATGCAGCGACTGCCGAGCAGCGCCAGGGCGCACAGGCCGAGCCGGCCTGGAATCCCACGCCCTGCACCGGTCACGATTCGGTCCGACCGGCGAGACGCGCGACGCTCAAAGGACAAAGTTGACCAGCAGCTTCTCTTCGCCGCGCAGGAGCGCTTGTGGGAATCGCCATTTCTTGAGGTGGCTACTGTAGCAGCGCCGGACCTCGGTGGAGGCGGCGTCCGCGCCCAGGATCTGGACCAGCTCGACGGCGCCGTTGGCGCCGATCTCGAAGGCGGCGCCGAGCTGGCGCGCGGGACCCTGGTCGGGCTCGTCGAGGCAGTCGCGCAGCTCGGGCGCCCGGTTTGCCGCGAAAGCGCGCAAGGCCCGCGTGCGCTCACCCTCGTCGAGAGGCTTTCGCTCGGGCAGCGGCAGGAGCGGCGTCGGGGAGACGTTGGCCGACTTGCCACGCCGGGCGGCGTGCGACGGAAGTGCGGCGATGCCACCGCCCGGGGCGACGTGGGTGGCGGGCGCGACGCAGTCGAGCGCGGGCGCGCAAACCGGCGGCGCAGCGGGGGCGGTCACCTGTGGCATCCGCCGGAGCGCCAGGAGGTAGCCGCCGCCGCCGCCCGCCGCGAACAGCAGGATGGCGAGCGCCGCGATGGTCCCCTTGCCCTTGCCCTGGCCCTGGCCCCGACCCGGCCGCCGGTCACCGCCGCCACGCCGGTTCGATCCGCCCGCGTGGCGCAACCAGGCAGGCAGCTCGGTGGACGGCGGCATTTCCGGCGACTTCGCTGGATCAGTGGCCGGTGGCCACGGCGGCGACGCTGTTACCGAGAGTGGCAATCGCGGCCTGGGGCGACTGCCCGATGAGCTCGCAGAAGTCCCCGCTGTGGCCGGTCCCCGGGTGCGCGGCGTTGAGCGCCGCCATGAGCGGCGTGAAGTACGCGTTCGGCGAGGGACCGATCACGTCGAAGACGTTGAGCGGAAAGCCCGGCACGGCCTTGCAGCGGGTCTGAAAGGCGCTCTCGCTCTCGCCTTCGCTGGTCGCGATCGAGACCTGGACCACCTGCTCGGGCGAGATGCTGCCGCTCGCGAAGCTGAGCCACGACGTGCCGCCGTCGGCGCCCGTGTCGAGGAAGATGTCGGTGGGCGATCGGCCGTCGACGTTGCAGGGCGTGCTGGGCAGCGCGCAGCGGCGCGGCAGCGGCTGCAGGTAGATCACGATGAACAGATCGCGCGGGCGATCGAAGAGCGCGCTGCGGTCTATCCCCCCGAGACTCGGCGGTAACGCGGCGGCGTTCAGTCCCTGTCCGAATCCGATCACGTTCTTGGCCTCACAGGTCTCGCCGTCGCCGTCGAAGTTTCCCGACGAGGCCAGGAGCTGCAGCGCGGGTTGCAGGTCGCCGTCGTCGATGTTCCCGAGTGAGCCCGCGATGAGCGGCAGCAGGCTCTGGTAGTCGGTGACGCCCGCGTCCGCCTCGGCGGCCAGCAGGCCGAGGAGCGCCAGCGAGGAGGGAGACGACTGGCTCGCCTGGGAGCGGCCGAGCAGGAGCCGCGGTCCGAACTGATCGGCGTAGGTCGAGATGAGCCCCATGTTCACGATCGACAGGCCGACCGATTGCAGATACGCCGCGAAGCCCGTCATGATCGCCGCGTACTGTCCGGAGAGATTCGCCGACGAGCGCTGCAAATTGGCGACATAGAGGACGCTCGCCTCGAGGGGCTTGGGCGGCGGCAGGGCATCGGGGCGGATGGGGATCTCGATGATCTTGGTCTTGCCGCCGTCCGGGCTGGCCGGGGTGACGATCGTGCAGCCGGCCGAAGCCGCGACCAGCGCCACCACGCACAGAAATGAGAAGGAGAACGTTCGCCCGGTTTTCATAGCGCCACTACCTTTCCCTTGTCTTTGCCGATTCCGATGTCTTGGCCGCTGCCCGTCGTCCGGGGCGGCGCCTGCAGGCCGCGGGCGCGCAGCGCACTCCGGAGCGCGGCGAAGGCCGCCCGCCTCGCCTCCGCCGTCTCGCGCGGCGTCGGGGCGACCACCAGAGACAGATCCTCTTCGAGCGCCGCCGCCACGGTGCGCGGCAACGCGGCCAGCGTGCGGCTGGCGACCCCCGAGGGCGCGTCGCGCAGGAAGCGGGCCAGGCTCTCCATGGGGACGGCCATCACGGCGGCGCCCAGGACTTCCTCGGGGACCAGCTCGAACGATTCGTCGCGAATGAGCGCGGCTTCCACCGCCCGCGCCTTGGCGGGGTCGGCCCGTCGCATGGCGTCCAGGATCTCCCCCTGTTCGGCGACCGGTCGCTCTTCGATCAGCTCGACCGCCAGATCGATGTCGCCGGTCTGGCCCGAATCGAGGTGGGCCTGTTCGACCGCGCGCGCGCGCAGCGTCGACGCGACGTCGAGCAGGTGCTCCTTGGAGAGGGCCTTCGGCGACGCGATCGCGCCGGCCAGCGCCGCGCGCTCGCCGGTGGAACGCGCCTCGAGGTAGCTGGCTCGCAGGTGGGCTGGGGCATAGCGCAGCGCCGCCGCCCGGACCGCCGGCGATTCGGGTTCGAGCAGCGCGGCCAGTCGCGGCGGCGACAGGCCGAGCAAGAACGCGAACTCCTGCTCGACCGGATCGTCGCTCCCCACCATCCTGTGCTTGAGGATCCGGCGGTGGAGCGAATCGACGATGTCGCGCGTGTCGGTCCGGGGGCGCCCCTCGACCAGCAGCGCGGCCGCCTCGCGCAGCGGCGCCGCGCAGGCCGGATCGCCCCGCAGGTCCTCGACCACACTGGGTCCGACCAGCTCGACCGCCACCGCCACCTTCTCGATCTGGTTTTCGCGCAAGAGCTCGCCCATGACCCGCCGGGCGAGCACCCGATCCTCGCGCAGCGCACGTCTCACCTCGGGCAGATGGTCGGTCGGGGCCGCCGCCGCTGCCTGGGCGCCGTCGCCTCCCGCTTCGGCCCGCCGTCCCGCGGACGCGCCGTCCTGCTCGGTCCTCTGCCGGCGCGCGCGCCGTTCGGCGTGCGCGCCCAGCAGCGCGAACGCGAGGGCGCCGATGAGAACGCCCAGGATGCCGAGCGCGACTGCCATGAT
>CALAOV010000077.1 GCA_937889515.1 uncultured Myxococcales bacterium
CGGCCGCGGCCGCCGCAGACATGCAGGCCCAGCTCGCCCTCGACGGGCTGCAGGCCCCGTTTGAGCGCGCCGATGACGCTGGTGGTGATGCCGGACGAGTGCCAGTCCATCCCCATCACCGCGCCGAACGACTGGAACCAGAACGGGCTCGAGAGGCGGCGCAGCACCTCCGTGCGCCCGTACTCGTGCGCGATCGCCTCGACGATCACCCGCCCGAGGCGCGCCATCCGCGACGCCAGCCACGCCGGCACCCGCCCGCCATGGAGCGGAAGATCAGCGGTGCCGCTGCGACCGGCGGGCATGGGCGAAGCTTGGCACGCCGGTTCGCTTCGGTCACGAACGGGCGGCCGAGTCCCACCTCGAAACTTGAGGTGCCAAACTGGAACCTCAAGTTTGGAAATCTGTAAAACCATTCGGGATGTCAGAGCTGAAGGCACAGCCTTCGACTTCGCGACCGACGAGGAATCCCGAGAATCGAACGTTCGGCGTCGATGGCGCTCCCCAGCAGCACGATGCGGCCCTTGAGCAGACGCGAGAAGAGATCCCAGCCCCGTTCACCCCGTTGCGTCTCCTCGACGACCGTGGGGACCAGCGCCCGGTTGATATCTGTGAGATATCTGGTCATCGCTTCTCCGGTCCGGACAGCCAGGCCACCAGCGCCGCGCGGGAGAAGCGCCAGGCGGCGCCCAGCTTGCGCCCCGGCAGTTTGCCCGCCTCGGCCAGCTCGATCACGACCGCCTCGTCGATCTGCAACAGCCGCCCGGCCTGTTCGGCGTTCAGGACCTCGGTCGGCAGGTCCTCTCCAGGCTCCCCCCGCGACTCCGACCGATCGTACGGCTGGAACGAGTACGAGCCGACGGTGGGGCCCGATTGGCCGAGGTCGGCCGTGAGCTTGTGGGTCGACAGGGTGCCCAGCGCGTGTAGGCCGCGGCGGCTGTCGGGATCGACGTACTTCGAGACCAGGCCGGCCACCAGGTCCTTCTTGCGCATTCCCAGGGCGTCCGCGGCGCGATCGAGCTTGTCGACCGCCGCGGTGGGGAGCCGGACATAGAGCGCGCTTTCGGGTGGGCTCTTCTTGGACATATCCAAAAGATATCTAAAAATATTTCGGCGTCAACCCCGCCCTCGCGATGAAACATTGCGGCGTCTGCCCGTTTCATGTCCGTCCGCAACGCCCGGCGGCGCAAACAGCTCCAGGAGGATTTCCAATGGTTCGATTTGGGATGGTCGTGTGCGTATTGTGGATTGCAACGTTCGCGGTGGCAGAGACGTCAACACAAGCCGCGCCCGCCGCGCCGGGGGCGCCGGCGTCTACCGGGCCGGTTCCGGTGTCGGCCAAGCGTTCCAGAGGCGCCCGCCTGGTGTCGCCGGTGTTGGGCCCCCTGGCGCTTCCGCCTTCGTTCGCCCAATCCCCCGTCGTACCGGTGGTGCCGCTACCGCGGGCCGCCGCGGCTGCACCAACGGCGGCCGAGTTAGCCGCAGAGGCCGCGGCCCAGGCTCAGACCGCGAAGCTCACCGCGGCCCACGATGCGGTGACGCAATCCTCGGATCAACTCGACAAGTTTCAAAAGGTCTACGAGGACGCCACGAAGATCTTCGGCGCCGAGCATACGGTCATCAGCCCTTCGTTCTTCTTCGCCAGCGACATCAAGGGGAGACTGGACCCGACCGAGAAGCGCGAGACCGGTCTGTCCGCGACATTGTTGCTTCCGCTCTTCGGCGCAGGTGGCGGACACGGTGCCGACTGGTTCCCGGTCGTCACCTCCAGCGACGAAACCCAGATCTACCAGGCATTCCTGGATCAATTGGATCAGTACCAACAAGCCGAGGCCAACTTCACCACCATCTCCGGTTCGGTGGACGCCATCACCCAGACAAAGTGGAACATCCAGAACCTGCTCGCGGCCAAACAGATCTTTTGCAAAGAGGAGTTGGAATGGCCGGCGGGCGCCGAGGCAGCCATCCAGAAGCTCTGTCACGAGGCTGGGTTCACGACCATCACCCCCACGACGGTCGGTGGCGTCACCACCGCGACGCCCAGCGCGGATCAGACGACCGTCATCAATGCGTTGGGGACGGCGGCCAAGGCGGGCCAAGCCGCGCCGAAGCGTCACAACCTCTTGCTTGGCCCATCCCTGGGCATTCCGCTCACCAAGAACCCGACCGACATCTTCCAACTGGGCGCCTCAGTCGAGGTCGGGGGTGATGCATTCAGGATGATGGCGACTGGCGGTCTGGTCGGCCGATATCAGGGCGCTACGTGGCAGGATGTCTTTGCCGCCGGGTGGTTCGTCGGCGTCGCGCTTTCGGGTCAGCTCGGGGACGAGCTCTTTCACTACTTCAACGGGGGCAGCGATCTCTTGAATCAGCTGGCCCAGATCAAGAACAACCCGACGCCGGCGGACTAGCGGCTCGGGCAAATCGGACCGGTCGGACCGGTCGTCCGATCGGACCGGTCGGTCCGCGGGAAGCCCGCGGCGCACCTTTGCGCGGTCGGTCAATTTCGACGGCCGGGGGGCTCCCCGGCCGGATCTTCGTGATTAAAAAATCCAATATGACGAACTGGAAGAGTGGGCTTCTGGGTTTGATGCTTTTGGGTTTCACCGGACCGGTCGCGAAGGCGGCGGTGGTGGTCATTCACGACGGTCCGCGCGATCCTCCGCCGGCGCTGGTCGAGGAGCACTACGGTCCCCGCCGCGGATACGTCTGGGCGGGCGGCCACCATGCCTGGCGGCATCACCATTACGTCTGGACGCGCGGCCACTACGTGCGCGAGCGCAGCGGGTACGAGTACGCGCCCGGCCGCTGGGAGCGCCACGAGGACCACTACGACTGGCACGACGGCGAGTGGCACCCCCACCGCTGACGGGCGCCGTAGCTAACGCGAGTAGCGCGAGTCTCGACGCGAGCGCCCGAGCGGGCTATCGACCGCCTGGCCCTCGCCTCGGTCGATCATCGTGACTACTAGAGTTGGATGACGAGCTGGAAGAGTGGTCTTTTGGGGCTGATGCTGTTGGGATTCACCGGGCCTGCCGCCCACGCGGCGGTGGTGGTCGTTCACGACGGTCCACACGAGGCGCCGCCGCCCGTGCGCGAGGAGCACTACGGCCCCCGCCGCGGGTACATCTGGGTCGGTGGCCACCATGCCTACCGGCAGCACCACTACCGCTGGTCCCGTGGCCACTATGAGCACGAGCGCCAGGGATACGACTACGCGCCCGGCCGATGGGACCGCCACGAGGATCACTACGACTGGCACGACGGCGAGTGGCACCCCCACCGCTGAGTGACGCAACGGCCGGAGCGCCCGGCCGATTCGGGTGGTCGCGATCGAGCCGCCGCTAGTGCGCGGTGCCGCGGATGCGCCAGTTGATGGCGAGCTCGTCCTTCACCTTGACGACGCCCGCCTTGGAGATCGGCGTGATCCCGAAATCGGTCTGGCGAATCGTGGTCGAGCCGGTCGCTTCGAGCGTGTCGCCCTTGATCTCGAGGTGGACGCGCAGCGTGAGCGGGCGGGTGACGCCATGGATGGTGAGGTCACCATGTAGATCGAGATCGAGGCGGCGGTCACCACCCCCGGACCCGGGGGTGCCGGCGGTCGCCACCGTCTTCGAGACGAAACGGACGGTGGTGAATCGGTGGGCGTCGAGGCAGGTCGGCCCGAGCATCGCGGTCTCGACCTCGGAGGCGTCGCCCGCGGGTTCGCCCTTGCCGGTCACGTGCAGGGCACCGGCGTCGAAGGTGAGGTCGACGGCCGATTGGCTCACCCGATCGGGATCGAAAGTCGCGCTGCCGCGGAAGGTGCCCGCGACGACGTCGTGCTCGTGGCCGGCGAAGCCGAAGACGCCGGTCTTGCCGACGTGGATCGAGAGCTGGCTTCCGGCGGGATCGAGCGTGAACCGCCGCGGCGCCGCCTGGGCTCCCGGCGCCACCAGCGCCACCAGAAGCGGAACGAAGATCGCCAGCCCCGGCAGAACCAATTGTGAGAACGAAGCGCTCATCGTTCGCCCCAATCTAGGCCTCGCCGCGCTCAAGGCAAGCCGAATGGCTCCTCGCGAGGTGAGCGGTCGTCAGGTCCGCTTCGGCATGTTGCGCGACCAGCGCATCAGCATGGTGGTCAGGAAGTCGGCGACCGACAGCTGCTCGCCCAGAAGATATGGCCCGCCCGTTTCCAGGTGCGCCGCGACGCGGTCCCATGCCCACTCGATGTGTTCGCGCGCCTGTCGCTGGGTGGCTTCGACGTTGGCCTCACCGGCAGGCTCGGTCGGATAAAACCAGGCGCGGTAGGCCGGCTGCAACGTGTTCGCCAGGAAGAACATCCACTGATAGTACGCCGCGCGCGCCGGCGTCCCAGGCGCGGGCGCCAGGCCCCGCTCCGCGTGGAGGTCCAGCTCGATGAGCAGCCAGTGCACCACGAACGCGGCCGTGCTGGGCGCGTGATAGAGCGTCATCATCGTCGCGCCAGCATAGACGAAGGCGCAACCGGCGCGGGGAGGGGAGCGCGAAAAACGTCAGCGACCGCGGCGCCGGCGGCGAAGCCCGAGCGCCAGCGCGATCCCCAGCCCGCCGAGCGCCCACGGTCCCGGCGCCGCCGCACCCGCCGCCGCGCAATGACAGCCGCCGCCCGATTTTCCCCCCGGCGGCACCGAGGCGTCGCCGCCCGTTCCCGCGTGTCCGGTTGTGCCACCGGCCGCGCCTCCGGTCCCACCGGCGTGCGCGTCGGCCCCCGCGTCGACGGGCAGCGGCGACGGGGTCGCCGAGCACATGTCGGGCGACCATTGCCCCGCGCCGGCGCGCGTGAGGCAGTCGGTCTGGCAGAACGACATCAGGCAGGTCTGGATCGCCTGAATGTCCTCATAGGCCATGAGCGGCGTCCAGGTCTTCCCCAGATCCGTCGAGGTCCCGACCGCGTAGCCGTCGGCCTGGTTGTCGGCGACGACGAAGAGCGTCCCGCCGCGCGACGACAGCCCGCGGAAGCTCGGCTGCGGCGTGGTCACCGGCTGGAAGGTGCCGCCACCGTCGGCCGAGGTGTAGGCGACGTTGGTGGTGCCCACCACGCCGCCGAGCATGATGGTGCCGCTCGACATGAGGGTGAACGCCGACAGGATGCCGCCCGGAAATGACAGCGTCACGCTGGCGGTGGCGCCGCCGTCGGTGGTCACCGCCACGCCCTCGGTGGTGCCGCCGTCGCCGAGGCTCCGAATGCGCAGGAACACTTTCTGTGGGTTGGTCGGATCGACGGCGATGAGACGGATGAAATTCGTGCCGGCCGGCAGGTGCCCGCTCAGATCGTGGAGCTGCCAGGTGCTGCCGCTGTTGGTCGACTGCGCCAGCTTCGGCAGGTGCGTCGGGCCGCTGGTCAGCGTCAGGTACACCGTGGCCGGCATCGAACGGGAGATCTCGACGCCGCTGATGTTGTCGCCGGCGGCGGCTGTGTAAAGAGGCTGGGCCGCAAACGTCGCTCCGCCGTTCGCCGACTGGAGGACTTGATAGTCGACGGTGCCGCCGTCCGCGGGGACCGCCACGACGGCCAGGACGCGGGCGGGGTTGCTGGGATCGGGAAAGAGATCGCTCACGGTCGAGCCGGTCGCGATGCCGGTCGCGACCGACCAGCTACACGACAGGTCGTCCGTATAGATGAGGCCCGCCAGCGACATCGCGAAGAGGCGGTTCATCGGCGGCGGCCCGAGCTGGTACAGCGTCGCAAAGTTGTTCTGCGTCTGCTCGCAGGTCCAGGTCCAGGTCTGACCGGCGTCGACCGACATCACCAGGCCGAAGTTGGTGGCCAGCAGGATCTCGTTCGGGATCGCCGCGGGCGTGATGATGTTCTGCGAGTCGGGGAAGGCGCCGTCGGCGTGGGCGGGTCGGCCGGGCAGCTGCCACGCGATGGAGATCGCCAGCAGGCTCCAGCGGAGCCCAGCTCCCGAGCGGACGGCCATTTTCTGGTTCGACCTCAGAGCGTGCGCTTGCGGCGGCGGCGCGAAAGGCCGATGAGCCCAGCCAGGCCGCCCAGGCTCAGCCAGGTGAGGCCAGAGTTTCCCAAGGTGGGCGCGGCCGACTCCACGCTGCAGGCGCATCCGCCCGACACCGAGCCGGTCTCTCCCGGCGCGCCCCCCGCGCTAATCGACGTCCCGCCTGTCCCGGTCGTGGCCCCCGGCGTGCCCGCCGCCCCTTTGGTCCCACCGGTCGGCGTCGTGGTGGTACCGGCGGCGCCGCTGGTCCCCGCGGCGCCGGTGGTTCCGGTCTTGCCCGCGGCGCCGGTGGTTCCCGCGGCGCCGGTGGTTCCCGTGGTTCCAGCCGCTCCGGTGGTGGTTCCCGTGGTGCCGGCCGCGC
>CALAOV010000078.1 GCA_937889515.1 uncultured Myxococcales bacterium
GGCTCGAACGCCCGCCTCGGTCAGGGGGAGATCCTGGTCGCCGAGGCCGACGAGTCGGACGGCTCGTTCCGGCACCTGTTCCCCACCGTCGCCCTGGTCACCAACATCGACCGCGAGCACCTGGACCACTTCGGAACCGAGCAGGCCCTCTTCGATGCATTTTTAGACTTCGCCGAGAAGGTGCCGTTCTATGGATTGGTCGTGATCGGCGCGGACAACCCCACGGCCGCGCGCCTGGCGCCGCGGCTTTCCAAGCGGCACACCACCTACGGCCTGCAGACCGGAGACTGGCGGGGCGAGATCTTGGAAGCTGGCCCGACCGGAACCCGCTTCCGGATCCGCGTGAAGGACCGCCTGCACGGCGAGGCGCGCGTGCGGATGCCCGGCGTCCACTACGCGGAGAACGCGCTGGGCGCGCTGTGCGTCGCGGATTTTCTGGGCGTTCCGTTCGCGCAGGCTGGCGAGGCGCTGGCCAGCTTCCAGGGGGTCGACCGTCGATTTTCCGTGCGGGGTGAAGCGGGCGGCGTGCTGGTCGTCGACGACTACGGCCACCACCCCACCGAGCTGGCGGCGACCATCGCGGCGGCGCGCCTCCACGGGCGGCGGCTGCTGGTCGCCTTCCAGCCCCATCGGTACACGCGGACGCGGGATCTGCTGGCCGATTTCTCTCCGGCGCTGGCCGGTGCCGACCAGGTCGTGCTGACCGACGTCTACGCGGCCGGAGAGCCGCCGATCGCGGGCGCCGACGCGCCCGCCTTGCTGGCGACCTTCCCGGCGGGCGCGCCGGTGCGCCACGTCGGGCGCGCGGCGCTCACCGACGCGCTGGTGGCGGCGGCCCGCCCGGGCGATCTGGTCCTTTGCCTCGGCGCAGGCGACATCACCGCCGTCCCGGCGGAGCTCCTGGCCGCGCTCGGCAAGCGCGGAGGCGTCGCATGAGCGCGGGCGCGTCCCATGTGCCCAACGCGGTGACCGTGGAGCGGACCGGCCCCCGACGCGGGCTCTTCCGGCGGCGAAACAACCGGCGGATCGTGGTGTCGCGTCCCTCGGTGGCCGTCTGGTTGGCGGACCGCCTGCGCGTCCTCGCCGGGAAACTGGTGCTCGTCGGCAAGGCGCTGGCCGTCGTCGCGTTCCTGGTCGGCGCGGCTTTCACCGGGCGGCAGGCGATCCGGCACGTGATCGCCTCTCCCCGCTTCGCCGTGGGCGAGATTCGGGTCGGTCCGACGACGCACGTCACCCCCGACGAGATCCGCGCGCTGGCCGGGGTGCGGATCGGCGATCGCTTGCTGGCGATCGATCCGGACCTGGTGGCCGCGCGGCTGGCCACCCATCCCTGGATCTTGTCGGCGCGGGTCCGGCGCGACCTGCCGTCCGCGCTCAGCGTCGAGGTGACCGAACGTCGCGCGGTGGCCAGCGCGCTATTGGGCGCGCTCTACCTCCTCGACGGCGCCGGCCACCCGTTCAAACGCGCGACCTTCGAAGAGGCCGACGGACTGGCCGTCCTGACCGGGATCACCCGCGACCAGTACGCGGCCATGCGCCCGACCAGCGAAGCGGCGTTCCGGGAGGCCCTCGGCTTCCTGGCGGCCTACGCCGGCGCAGAGCCCGACCCGGCGAATTCGGGGAAAAAGGTCGGGGCGAGCCGCCCCAAGCTGTCGGAGATCCACATCGATCCGCGCGACGGCTTCACCGCCGTGCTCTTCGACGGTGGGGGCGAGATTCGCCTCGGGCGGGGCGACTGGGACGGCAAGCTCGGGCAGCTCGATCGGATCCTGGCCGCCCTCGGCCCGCGGGGGCCCGCGGCGCTGGCGACGGTCTACCTGGACGGCGCGCTCTCGGAGCGGGTCACCCTCCGCCTGCGGCCCTCCGAAGCGGAGGCCAGCCCGCCGCCGGCGCCGGTGCTGGCGAGCAAAAAATTTCGGGTAGCGGACAAACGCGGCGAAGATTAGCGGCGCATGCCCAGGAGATCGTCCGACATCATCGTGGGTCTCGACATCGGGACCACCAAGATTGCCGCCGTGGTCGGCGAGATCGGACCCGACGGCCTCGACATCATCGGGGTCGGCACCCACCCCTCGCGCGGCTTGAAAAAGGGCGTGATCGTCAACATCGACTCGACGGTCGCGTCGATCAAGCAGGCGGTTCTCGAAGCGGAGAGCATGTCCGGCTGCGAGATCTCGCAGGTCTACGTCGGCATCGCGGGCGGCCACATCAAGGGCGTCAATTCGACCGGCACGGTCGCCATCAAGGACAAAGAGGTCCGCGCGACGGACGTCGGCAAGGTCCTGGAGCTGGCTCGCGCCATCGCGCTGCCCGTCGACCGACACATCGTCCACGTGCTGCCGCAGGAGGACAAGATCGAAGGCCAGGACGGCGTGCGCGAGCCGCTCGGCATGTGCGGCGTGCGCCTGGAGGCGCGCGTCCACATCGTGACCGCCGCCGCCGCCGCCGCCCAGAACATCATCAAGTGCTGCACCCGGTGCGACCTCGAGGTCCTCGACATCGTGCTCGAGCCGCTCGCCTCGGGCGAGGCGGTCCTGGAAGACGACGAAAAGGGCCTGGGCGTCGCGCTGATCGACATTGGCGGCGGCACCACCGACATCGCCATCTTCACCGACGGCGCGGTCGCGCACACCAGCGTCATCCCGATCGGCGGCCACCAGCTGACCAGCGACATCGCCTTCGGGCTGCGCACCCCGCCGCACGAAGCCGAGAAGATCAAGATCCGCTCGGGGTGCGCCCTGTCGTCGATGGTCGGCGAGGACGAGACGCTGGAAGTCGCCTCCGTCGGTGGCCGCGCCCCGCGCGTGCTGTCGCGCCACACCCTCTGCCGCGACATCATCCAGCCGCGCATCGAGGAGATTTTGTCCTTCGTCAAGGCCGAGATCGTCCGCCTCGGCTGCGAGGACCTGCTCGCCTCGGGCGCCGTGCTCACCGGCGGCACCACCCAGATCTCCGGCATGACCGAGCTGGGCGAGGAGATCCTCGGGATCCCGGTGCGTCGGGGCGTCCCCAAGGGGGTCGGCGGTCTGGCCGAGGTGGTCCGCAACGCGACCTTCTCGACGGCGGTCGGCCTGGTGCAATACGGCGTCTCGCGCCAGGACACCACGCGGGTGACCGACGTCCCGCAAAAGCGCGGCCTCTTCTCGCGCCTGCGCCGCACGCTCTCGAGCGCGTTCTAAGCCGCGCCCGATCCCGATTTCTCGACGGTGTCACGGTGCAGGTGTTCAGCGTCGCGGTGTCGTCGCACGGCTCGAGCAGGAAAAAACAGGTGAAAAATTGGCGTCGCTCTCGCGGGTATGGGATCGATAGTTTGAGGAGTCCCAATGCTCGAATTTGACGACGAAGCTCAAGGTCCCGGACGGCCCGTCATCAAGGTGGTTGGCGTGGGCGGCGGTGGCGGCAACGCGCTCAACACGATGATCGAGGCCGGCGTCGAAGGCGTCGACTTCATCGTGGCCAACACCGACTGTCAGGTGCTGGAGGCCAGCCTGGCCGGCATCAAGGTGCACCTCGGCCGAAATCTGACCAAGGGGCTCGGCGCGGGCGCCAACCCGGAGATCGGACGGGCCGCGGCCCTCGAAGACGCCTCGCGCGTCGCCGAGGCGCTGACCGGCGCCGACATGGTGTTCGTGACCGCCGGCATGGGCGGCGGCACCGGCACAGGTGCGGCGCCCATCATCGCGCAGATCGCGCGCGACTGCGGGGCGCTCACCGTCGCCGTGGTCACCAAGCCGTTCGCCTTCGAAGGTTCGCAGCGCAAGAAGAAGGCGGCCGCCGGCATCGCCGAGCTGGGCAAGGCCGTCGACGCACTGATCGTCATCCCGAACGACCGCCTGGTCTCCCTGGCCGGCATGAAGATGACGCTCAAGGACGCCTTCGCGATGGTCGACAACGTCTGCCTGAACGCCGTGCGCGGCATCAGCGACCTGGTCATCGCGCCGGGGCTCATCAACGTCGACTTCGCCGACGTCCGCACGATCATGACGGGCATGGGCCGCGCGCTCATGGGAACCGGCATGGGGACCGGCGACAAGCGCGCCATCGAGGCCGCGCAGCAGGCCATCAGCTCGCCGCTGCTCGAGGACGTGTCGATCAACGGCGCGACCGGGATCCTGCTCAACATCACGGGCGGGCCGGACCTGACGCTGGCCGAGATGAACGAGGCCTGCAGCCTGATCGCCGAGGCCGCCGACCCCGACGCCAACATCATCTTCGGCTCGGTGATCGACGCCCACGCGGGCGATCAGGTGCGGATCACCGTCATCGCGACCGGCTTCTCCGCGCACACGCAAGATCAGCCGGACCCGAGGGGGAGCGGACGGATCACGACGGCGCGGGGCCGCGAGGGTCAGATGGCGCTGCCGATGCAGGCGTCTGCCCTGGCGCACGCGCAGACGGTGGCGGCGCAGGCCACCGCCCCCTGGACCTCGAACCCGACACCGCGCGGCGGCTACCTGGCGCCGGCGCGCGCGGCCGAGGGGAGCGAGACCATCAACATCGAGGACGACTTCTATCTCCACATGGAGCAGGTGCCGGCGGCGGCATCGGCGGCACCGCCGCCCGCACCGGCCGGATCCGAATGGACGCCGGCCGAGCGGCCGATCATCCGCCCGGCGACCTCCGGGACGGCGCCGCTCACCCGGCGCGCTTCGTCGCAGCCATCGCGTCCGTCGGACGAGCTCGGCGTGGAAGAATCGGAGTTCGACAAGCCGACCTATCTGCGCCGCGGCCTCTACGCGCCGGAATAGCAACCTCGGTCGCCGCGCCCCGATAACGGGCGCATGACGCTCTCACAGCCCGGACCCATCCGTGCGCTGGTCGACGGCTCGCTGCAGACGCTGTGGCCGGCGGTCTGCGCGGCTTGCGATCGGCCGGTGGCCGACGAGGCGCTCTTCTGCGCGCCCTGCAACCTCTCCATCAACCCGCTCGTCGGCGTCTGTCCCGGCTGCGCGCTGCCGGCAGGCCCTACGCCGGGCGAGGGGCCCGCCTGGCTGCGCCCCGGAGCTTCCCCCGGGCGCTGCCGGACCTGCCGGCGGGTCCCGTTTCCGTTCGTGGGCGCGACCGGTGGGTTCGAGTACGGCGAGGCGCTCGCCGAGGCGCTGATGCGGATGAAGCACGGCGGCCGCCGGTACCTGGCGCGACGTCTGGCGCGCCTGCTGGTGCAACCACTGGCCGAGGCGCTGGCGCGTGGTCAGCTGGCGGCGACCGACGCCGTCGTCGCCGTGCCCCTGCACGCGCACAAGCTGCGCGCGCGCGGGTTCAACCAGGCGCTGGAACTGGCGCGCTGGGCGCTCGTGGGTCTATCTCGCGCGCCGTCGCTCCGGCCGCCGGCCGGGCTACCGAGGCTCGAACGACACCTCCTGCACCGAGCGCGTCCGACGCGCGAGCTGGGGCATGCCGGCCCAGCGGCGCGGCTCGCCGAGGTGGCCGGCGCCTTCGTCGTCAGCGACACCGCCCGCGTCCGTGGCCGCCGCGTCCTGCTGGTCGACGACGTCTTCACCACCGGCGCCACGTTCAGCGAGTGTGCCGCCGCGCTGCTACACGCCGGCGCCGCCGCCGTCCACGTCCTCGCCCTGGCCCGCGCGGTCTAAGGCCAGATCGCGTGAGCGAAGGCAGCCTTCGCCCGCGGGTCCCCATCTAGATCGCGTGAGCGAAGGCGGGCTTCGCCCGCCGTAGCTCGTCGCGGGGGGGTTTGGGGACCCTCCCAGGGTCCCCATCTAGATCGCGTGAGCGAAGGCGGGCTTCGCCCGCCGTAGCTCGTCGCGGGGGGGGGTTGGGGACCCTCCCAGGGTCCCCATCAAAAACCGATGCCGAGCGAAAGAACGAAGCCCTGGCCATAGGTCCCGGTGGTCGACGTCGTGCCGGTCGTGATCGTGGGCTGCTCGGCGTACGTGTTGAAGAAATAGCCGACCTCGCCGCGCATCTGGACCGACGATAGGCGGCCGAGCAGAACGCCGAAGGTCGGCTGGAAGCTGAGGCCACTCGACCCCTGTCCCCCGAGGGTCATGCTCGCCCACCGCACCACGCCCCCGACGTAGGGCGTGAAGTCCTCGCGCAGGAACGGGTAGTAGCCACCGATGCTGGCGTCGACCAGCGTGGTGCCGTTGTGGCCGCCGATGTCGAGCGCGATGTCCGCCATCCAGGAACGCGCGTCATAGAGCCAGAAAATGCCGCCCGCCGGAACGGCAGTGAAGGAGGTCCCGGCGGAGCTCGTCGGCAGGAGCGTGAAGAGGTGGACGCCGAACGATTTGTTGGCCTCCCGGCGGTTGAGCATCTGGGTCTCCCGGTCGGTGACCGTCTCGAGCTCTGCGCTCTCGCGCACCGGCTTGCCGATCTGCATGCCGTGGACGAGCCGCTGGATCGCGACGTCCATCTCGTCGGGACCGCCGGCGATCAAGATGCTGTCCCAGTAGACCACCTGGGCCGATCCCGACGAATAGGCCGTCAGGCGCATCCGGGCGGAGTTTCCGAAATGCGTGACCCGCAAGACGATCGCTATCTCCGCCCCCAGCGTGCTCGCGGCCTGTGAGGCTTGCGCGGCCGTCGGCTCTTCTGGCGACGGCGGCGCCGAGGCCGGCTCGACGACTGTGTACGTTCCCGCCCGCTGAAGATGATCCTTGAGGATGTCGCGCGCGGCACGCAGGAGATCGGGCGCCACGTTGTCTCCCGTCGGTGGGAGCACGGCGACCACCTGCAGGCGGGCCGGGGCGGCCGCGACGGCCCGTGACGATCCGACGACCAGCCCTGCCACAATGCCCGCGATCGCGAAGAAAGCGCGGGCCCAACGGGGAACTGTTTTCATGGGGTTTGTCCTCGTGTGCATATCGGGGTCATTGGAATGCAAGACAGAGACCGCGCGCGAACCGGCTGAAGCGGCCAGACGACACGAACGAACGACGGGCGATGGTGAATTTCGGACATAAATGTCAGAGCTTGATGGCGCATGACAGCTATTCGAGGGCCGTTCATTGTACGGGCTTTTCCCAGACCGGGGTCTTCCCGTCGGGCGCGGCCGCAGGGGCCGCGGATGATGGACCGACCGGGCTCAAGGCGGCCGGCGGCGGGCTGACGGGCGGGGCCGGTGCGACCCACGGATCATAGGGCGCCGCGGCTGGCGGACCGAAACCCGGCGCCATGGGGGTCGCGTAACCGGGCGGATACCCGAACATCGGCGTCGACGGCGTTCGCGCGAACAGCTCCGTCTGCGCCTTCTTGCACGCCGAAGTCTTGCCGTAGCCATAGACCGCGGAAGCCGCGAAAACGGCCGCCTCGACGGCGAACCCGGCCAGCTCCGTTCTGGTGGATGGCAGCCCAGAAGCCCCCGCCGTTCCCCCAATCGCGTCCACCGCCGCGGCCCCCGCAAACAGGAGATCTACGGTCGGTAGGACATTGCTGGAGGTGCAGTCGAAGAACGGGAGCTGTCGGTGGTTGGGCGGTGGGCCGTTGACGAAGGCCAGGGAGCAGCCCGCCCCGCCACAGGCGATCGCGGCGGCCAAGACGAGGTTCCAGACGGGACTTGCGACGGGGAGCGGCATCGTCGGTCTCCTAGCCCGCGAATGCAAAGCAAACGCGGTGCCAGGACCTACTGCAGAAGGGCCTGCAGGACCGCGTCGACCAGATCGAAGTAGCTCTTGATCGCGGAGGTGGCGCCCACATCGGACGGCGAGACCGCCAGCCGGGCGTGGCCATTTTCGGCGACGAACCGCGCCAGGTTCGAGGGGTAGAACGATTCGACGATCACCAGCTTCACGTTCGACTTGCGCATCAGATCGATGAGCTGGGCGGTGTGGCTGGCGGTCGGGGGGATGCCGGGCTTCGATTCGACGTAGCCGACCTCCTGCATCCCGAGCCAGCCGGCCAGGTACGACCAGCTCTTGTGATAGGTGACGACGTGAGTCCCGCGCAGCGGCGCCGCGGTCTTGGCCCACTCCTTCTCCTTGCCGTCGAGGCGGCGCTCGAAAGCGGCCAGCGCGGCCTGGTAAGCGCTCGCGCCCGGAGAATCGATCTCGGCGAACCGTTGCGCCAGGAGGCGGGCGATCGCGCGGGCGTTCTTGGGCGGGATCCAGTAGTGCGGGTTGCCGAGCGGATGGATGTCACCCAGCGCGCGCAGCTGATCGGCCGGGATGTTGGGCACGTCTTCGACCTGGATCGCGGTCGAGGCGTCGATGTTTCCCACCTGACCGCGCTGGATTCGCTGATTGCGCGACTGCTGAACCAGCGGCGGCAGCCAGCCGATCTCCAGATCCAGCCCGACGTAGACCAGCGCATCGGCCCGGTTGAGCGTCAGCACCAGCGACGGCTTGGCCTCGACGAAGTGGGGATCCTGATAACCGTGCGACAGCGAGGTCACCTCGACGCGATCGCCGCCGACCTGCCTGCAGAGATCGGCCAGCGTCTCGATCGATGCCGCCACGCGCAGCTTGGCTTCTGCTGGACGCGCGCCGAGGAGACCACCGACGAAGCCGGCAACGAGAGAGAGGTTGACGAGGAGCTTGCTGAGCGTCCGCATGTGTATCTCCGAGGCTAAAACGGGTGAGCGCCGTGGGCACCGATGGAATACTCGGCCTGCAGAAACCCGACGGTGGTATCCGGTACGCCCGGACCGACCAGCTCCTGCGCGTAGAGCCGCAGGCGGGAAAACTCGCTGGGCGCGAAAGTGAGCGATCCGGCGTAACCATAGCGCCGCGGAAGATTCGGTCCATCGGGCGCACCCACCAGATCGAACCGACAGCCCAGATAGAAACGGCGCGCGAACTGCAAGACGAAGTCGCTGTAGCCCGCCCCCTCGGTGGGACCCCCGTCGGCGAGTACGCGCACGAAATACTCCGTCGTCCACTGCAGGCTCAAGTAGGTTTGCGACACGTTGGGCGGCTTCCACTTGTAATAGAGATCGCCGCCGGCGAGGAAGCTGCGGGCTCCGTCGGCGGGCAGGCACGTCGTTCCAACCGCGCAGGTGAACGACCGGCCGGTCGCGAAGTTCAGGCCCAGAAAGATCGAATGCGCCTCGGCGGGGGCCCAGAACTGTTCCAGCTCGGCCGTGTAGGTCAAGTTCGAGGGGCCCAGGCGCACGCCGCCACCGAAGGTCTCGACGCCGGGAACGAGATCTCCGGCGTCGGGCTCACCGATGCTGAACGCTTCGGCGTACAGGGTGGCGAACCAGGGGAGCGGCAGCAGCACCGACGCCTGCGCGCCCGGACCGCGCAACCCGTCGGCGCCGAAGAGGAGCGCCGTCATGAGCGGACGGCGGGTGAAGTTTTGCAGGTGAAGGTGCTGGGTGTTGTTGCGCCCGATCTGCGAGCGAAACGTCCCCGCCTTGATCTGCAAATTGAAGGGGAGCGACGTGGTCACCAGGTAGGCTTCTTCGACCTCCAGGCCGCTCAGGTTCGGAACGGTCAGGAAGACCGCCCCTTCCAGGTACGGATCGATGGCCGCCTGGGCCGCCACCTCGACCTCCTGCACGCCGAACCCTTCGCGCGATTCGGAGGGGTCGTCGCCGGCGATCCGGAGCCCGAGCTGGTCGAACTGGCCGGTGTGCAGACCGTAGTAGCCGAAGGAGGTGTCGAGGATGAACGACAGGGCCGGGTTGAGCAGACTACTTCCCGGTGCGCGTGCACCTTCTTGCACAGCCCATCCGGAGGCGACCGGCGCCGCACCCGGCTCGGGTTCGGCCGGCATGGGCGGGCTCACGGCGCCCGCCGCGGCTGGAGCGCCCGGTGTGGGCGGGGCCACGGTTCCGGCTGGTGCCAAGGCGCCCGCCGCGGGGGCGGACGTGGCCGTCGACGTGGTTTTCGCCGCGGCGTCGGCGGCCATCGCCTTTTCGAGCGCGGCGGGATCGATCTGCTGCAGCAGAAGACAAAATATGGCGGCCGTCATCTCACCTCCCGCAGGCCACTCTGCACGTTGTAGGCTTCCCCGTCGATGTCCAAGGTCACGAACGCCGCCGACGCCGTGAAGGTGCTGGCGCGCAACAAGCGGGCGCGCCACGAGTACCACGTCGACGAGACGCTGGAGGCGGGGATCGTGCTGGCCGGTTCGGAGGTCAAGTCGATCCGCTCCGGCAAGGTCACACTGGTCGATGCCTTCGCCGACATCGACCGGGGCGAGGCCTGGCTGCACCAGATGGACATCGGCGTCTACGCCTTTTCGCACGGGCGCAACCACGATCCCCGGCGCAAACGGAAGCTGCTCCTGCACCGGAGCGAGATCGATCGCCTGGTGAGCAAGGTTCGCGAGAAGGGCTACACGCTGGTGCCGCTGTCGCTGTATGAGAAGAAGGGGATGGTGAAGGCCGAGCTGGCCCTGGTCCATGGCAAGCAGAGTTGGGACAAGCGCGAAGATTCCAAGAAACGGGAGAGTCAGCGTGAAATCGACCGCGCCATGGCCAGCCGCCGCCGTTAGCGTCAGCGCGCTGGCGCTGCTGGCCGCCTGCCAGCGTCCGCCCGTGCTCGCGGTCGACGCCGCCCCCGTCGTCGTCGAGGGCGGCCAGTGCACGACGACCATCCAGCAGCACACCGACGAGGGCGCCACCCACATCTCCTGCATGGCGATGACCGACTACCAGACCGACCCGCCGTCGTCGGGGAACCACTTCATCTGCTGGGCCGCCTACCAGACCTACGCCGCCCCGATCCCCTGGGGCAACCTGGTGCACTCGCTGGAGCACGGCGCGATCGTGATCGTCTACAACTGTCCGGACGGATGCGCCGCGGACGTCGCGAACATCCAGTCCCTCATCGACGGGCTTCCGCCGGACACGGACTGCGCCCCCACGCTGGGGAAAAACCGCGTGATCCTGATGCCGGATCCCATGCTGCAGGGCGCGCGGTTTGCCGCCTCCGCCTGGACCTGGACCCTGCGCGCCGACTGCTTCGACCCGGTCGCGTTTCAGCAGTTCTTCACCGACCACTACGACCATGGGCGAGAGATCATCTGCACCGACGGCTGGCAACCGGACCAGCTCTGCAGCGACGTCTGTCTCTGAGCCTGTCGACCCGCCGAACAGGCGTTCTAGCCGCCGAACAGGCGTTCGATGAAGAGGTGCAGATCGGCCGGAGGCGCGTCGATGAAGCTGCGGCCGATCTGCGCGGCCAGGCGGGCCAGGGCCGGTCCGGATTCCGACACGCGATCGAGCTCGCGGCGCGCGGCGACGCGCTCGGCGGCCGGCGCGGTGCTGCGCTGGGCGATGGCCACCAGCGCCTCGAGCGCGACGAAGCGCCGGGTGCTGTCGACGTCGGCGGTGACGAGCGTGCGGCCGAGGGTGCGGGCGTCGATCTGGCGG
Source organism: uncultured Myxococcales bacterium (assembly GCA_937889515.1). Classification (GTDB taxonomy): domain Bacteria; phylum Myxococcota_A; class Polyangia; order Fen-1088; family Fen-1088; genus JADGRB01. Next base: position 11,279 of record CALAOV010000078.1, read on the forward strand.
GACCAGACCAGCGCCAGCGCCGGCAGGGCAGCGCTGCGCACGTCGTAGGCGGGATCGCGGACCGCCCTCTCCAGATAGGGCGCCACCCGGACCGGCTCTCGCTCGGCGAGGCGACCGAGGGCATGGGCCGCGGCGGTGCGCAGCGATTCGCTGCGCGACCCGATCGCGTCGCCGAGCAGGCGAAATCCCGCGTCGCCCGGGTCGGGGAGCTCACCGATGCCCGCGACGGCCGCCACGCGCGCGGCGGGATCGCCGCCGTGGAGCATCGCCTCGAAGGTCGGCAGCACGTCGTGGGCGCCGCTGCCGGCCGCCCCCGCGAGCAGCCGCATCGCCTCCGCCCGCACGATCTAGATCGGAAGAGCGTCGTGTAGGGAAAGAGTGTAGATCTCGGTGGTCGCCGTATC
>CALAOV010000079.1 GCA_937889515.1 uncultured Myxococcales bacterium
GCCGGCCGCGCCGGTGGTGCCGCCCGTGGCGGTCGCAACGCAGGTCACCGTGACGGTCGCCGGCGCCGTGCAGTTCGACGGCGTGTGGTGGTCGTCCACGACCAGGGAGATGGTCTGCGTGCCGGCAGGCGAGCAGATGAAGGTCGCCGACTGGCCCGTCGCGAACGTCGTGCCACCGCTGCTCCAGGTGTAGGTAACCGCATCGGTCGCGTCAGCGTCCGTCGCCGCCGCGCTGAGCGAGATCGAGCCGCCGACCGAGGTCTGTCCCGGCGAGGCAGAGACCGATTGGATCGCCGGGCAATTGTCGCCGTTGATGACGGTGACATTCGCGCTGATCGTCGCGCTACCCGTCTGACTGGGCCCGGTGCCTGTGGTGCCGCAGGTGAGGGTGAGGGCGGGAACGGCCGTGGTCTGGTTCGCCACGATGTTGAACGCCGCGCTGGTACCCAGGCAGGCAACGCTGCCCGGCTGTGCCGTCGCAGAGAGCGAGATGGTGTAGCCCGTACCGACCGGCAACACGAGGCTGAGGCTGACGGTGGCGTTGGGATCGCTCACGTTGATCGCCCCGGTCGTCACCACGGCGGCGCCCTGGTTCACCGTGTAGCTGACCTGGCTGATCGTCAGACCGCCGGTCGTCAGGTCGAACTTCACGCTACCGGTGTCCGGGGTCTTCGTAGAAGAGCAGCTCGCCGCCACCAGGCCCGTACAGAGCGCTCCGGCAGCCAGGAGCATCGTTGTTCTGGCCAAAATTCGATTCATCACTGTGTCCTCCTTGGAATTCAATTTGAGTTGGGTTTTTCCGCGCCCGCCCGGGTCGAGACGTCGAGAACGTCGGCAAGCATCGCAGCGGGCGGCAGCAACATCCGCGCCACGCTCGACCAAATCGGGTGAAGGCCGCTTTTGGTCGCGATTTCTCAGGGTCGAGGGCTGAGCCGTTCAACGGCTCGGAGGGAACGCTCGCCTACATGTGAGCGATAATCGGAGACGACCATTCGAATTTCGGAAAATCATGCCGCCACGGCGGGGAAATATCGTCATGTCGACGATAGAAAATTGCGCCTGTGCTTACGTTTTACGATTGATCGCTTTCGAAGACAGCAGAGCTACGTTCATCAACTTTCCGTCGGTGACCATCTGGTGTCTTCGGTCCGTCCACTCTGTTACGTGAGTGCGTCAGGACCGTTACGGACGACGGTTGGCCTGATCTTTGTTAGGCGGCTCTGCGGGCGGGGCTCGAGTTGGGCACGCCAGGCTCTTTAAACAAACGACCAGGACGGAGGATTCGTAATGAGAACTTCTTCAATCGCAGGTGCAACTTTCCTGCTGTTGGGCGCAGGGGCGACCGCGGTGTCGGCTGCGGTCGACACCACCGGGAGCAATTTGGTGCTCAATGGCTCGGACACGCTGTTCGAAGTCACGCAGAACATCTTGACGGCATGTCCGACCGCGGTTGCCGACGGCATCTCGTATGCGGGCGGCGGTTCGGGCGTAGGTGAAGGCGCCATGGGTCAAAACACCCAAGAGGTGAGCCCCATGTCCCGCGCGCTCAAGACCGGCGCGTACTGCGGCGTCACCATCGACCGCGACGGCGACGGCGTCAAGGAGACCAATGTCACGATGACCACCGAGGATCTGATGGTCGGCCTCGACGGCATCGTCATCGAGGCGAACTCGGTCAACGCCTGCACGAACGGCCTCACCACCGGTGGATCGTTCCAGGTGACGGACTCGAGCGGCAACGCCGTGACGAGCTGCCCCGGCTGCGACTCTTCGGGACACTACACGATCGCGAGCTCGCTCGACGCGCTGCGCCTCGTCTACGGCGGCTTCCATAACGACGCCGGCCATACCTTCGACTGCAACAGCAACGTCCGCAAGTCGCTGGTCAAGAACTGGAACCTCCTGTTCACGGGCGCCTGTGCCACCAACAACTGCGCGGGTGGCCTGACGCACGCCTGGCGGCGCTCCGACCTGTCGGGCACCACGGATGCCTTCGTGACCCTGGTGGGCTTCGGCTCCAAGCGCGGCATCGGCACGCTCTCGACCGCCCCGGTCAATGCGGCCCGCAAGCCCAACCCGTTCTGCAACTCGACCGACGCCTCGGCGGCTCCGGGCGCGGCCTGCAGCTCCACCGTCCCCTGCGCCAACACGACGACGCAGGCCTGCGACGACAACGGCCTCTGCGTTCCGCAGAGCTTCGGCGGGTCGTCCGACTTCTCGGACCTCGACCCGATCCGCGTCACCTGCGCCGCTGGCGAGCAGGTCTGCAACAGCCTCCTCAGCAGCGACGGCAGCGCCCTGACGGCGACCAGCGGTACGCTGGGCCTGGTCTCGGTGGTCCTGCTGCCCGACAACAAGACCAACGCCCCGGCGACCACCGACATCTACCCGACCCGCAACTGCAGCGCGGGCAAGTTCGACCTCGTGTCGAGCGGCAACAACCATGAGAAGTGCCCCGGCGGCCCGAACTTCCTCGGTCAGTGCTTCCAGCCGTTCTTCGCCGCCAACGCGGCCGACACGCACCACTTCGCCTGCCTCTCGAAGGCCAACGCGCACGCCTTCGGCAGCCCCTCGGGCCTCGACGGTCGCGCCTGGAACTTGCCGCTCAAGCAGGACAACGCCGGCGGCCTCTACAACGTCGACGCGAACGGCCGCGAGAACATCCTCTCGAACTTCCGCATTCACACCACGACCTCGGCGTCGGGCGCCACCTCGCCGGTCTGCACCGCTGCCGATGACACCACGCAAATCGGCTGCCTCGTCAACGCCGATCCCTGCAGCATCGGGTACGCCGGCCGCCTCGCGGACCAGGCCGGCCTCAATCAGGCCGAGTCGGTCAACGGCATCTTCGCGACCGACGCCAACATCATCAACCTGGTCACGGGTGGCACACCGGTCTACCCGCTGGCCCGCCGGCTGTTCTTCGCATCGCTGGTCGGATTCTCGACCGGAAACCTCCGCGGTGGCGAGGCGGCTCTGGCGAGCTGCTACGAGGACAACAACATCGTGAAGACTGCCATCACGGCCAACAACTTCGTCGCGCTGCCGAGCCCCGGCATCAAGTGCTTCAGCTACGACGATGCGCCGCTCCCGGGCTGCGCCGATGGCAATCCGAGCTCCATCACGAACTGCGGTGCGCCGGCCGGCACCGTTCCGTCGTTCATCAAGAATTCGTTCTAGCCAGCGGTCAATAAGCAAGACCTCGGCGCGCCCTCTGAGATTTTCAGAGGGCGCGCTTTTTTTATTTGGTAGTCTGGTAAAGGACGATGATGCGAGTTTTCGCAAAGAGAATGTTTCCGGTAGCGGTGCTTTTGTTCGTCACCGTCGCGGTCTGCTCCAAGAACCGGCAACCGTCTCCTCCCAGCTCCGAAACGAGCGGCAAGGTGGCCGGCGGGCCCGGCGGGCAGGTGGCGGTCGCCAGCACCGGCGGTCCCAGCGAATGTCGCCGCTGTCAGCTGGCCAGTCGAAATGCGAACTGCGCCGCAGCCTTTCTCACGGCCAAGCGCGATGCCTCCGGAAATCCCGTCGATGACACCTTCGGTTGCGGCACGCTTGCCAGCCCGGTGGCGCAGGCGGCTTGCAGCGCGCTCTTGTCTTGCATCAACAAGAACCGCTGCTCCATCAATCCCGTGACCAAGACCGCCCCTGGCGACAATCCCGTGCTCGGTTGTTATTGCGGCATGAAAACGGCGTCCACCGACTGCCTTGGCGGAACAGGAATCAACGGACCATGCCTGGCGCAATATCACGCGGCAGCAACCGCGGTCACCGGAGGGCCGGCTGCCGGAGCCGGGGAGCCTGCCTTCGCGGCTTTCATCAGCCCGCGGGCGTTCGACGCGACCACGGCATTCGGGCTGGCCGACAACATCGCGACCTGCGCCGCCGACGCCCCCTGCCCAGCCTGTAACGGACTCTGACATGGACTCGGGAGGCGCGGACTCCCAGGGTTCCGAATTCAGATCGCGTGGGCACGGGCCGGCTTAGCCGGCAGGGGCCCTTCGCGGGAGGCTCGGAACCCTCCCAGGGTTCCGAATTCAATAAATCGGCAGGCCGGTGGGCTGTGGGCGAAATACCAGATGGGACGCCAACCCGGGCGCAAACGAAACCGGGATGCCGAGCTGCACCGCGGGCGTCGGAGTGACCTGGCCGACGAGAGCGCCCGGGCTCGCGAGCTTCACGATACGGCTGCTGGTCACGACCCACAGCGCTCCGTCCATGTCGAAGGCCATACCGCCGGGGAACGAGACATTGGCGGTCGGAAGAGCGACGCGCGCCGCTGGGGTGGGTTGCAGGACCCCGGTGAGCGCGCTCGGGCCGTTGATGCGCAGCGCGAAATAGCCGTTCAGCGTCCCGGTGATCCAGAGTGCCCCCTGGGCATCGAAGGCGATCGAGCTATAGGCCTCGCCGGTCGAAATCGTCACCGACGGCGCGGCGGTGACCGCGCCGCTGAGCGAACCTGGGTTGTCGATGCGCAGCACGCACGACACGCTGGCGAACCAGAGGTTCCCGGCACTGTCAAAGGCGATGGCCGTTCCTTCGGCAAACCGTCCCATGCTGGTGGGGTCGGTGGCGGGGGCGATGGTGACCGTGGGGCTCGCCGTCATGCTGCCGGACCAAGCGCCCGGTGCGTCGAAGCGAACGATGTTTGCGATGCCCACCCCAGCCCCGGCGAAGTTCACGACCCAGAGGTTGCCAGCGGGATCAAAGGCCAGCGCTTGGGGGCTGGCCAGCGCCGGGCTGGTTATGACCAGGTCAGGGGCGGGGTTCGCTCCAGCGCCGAACCCCGCGGCGGGCACCCTCAAAATCTGGTTGCCGGAGGTGGGGATGGTCCATGCCCTGCCGCTTTGGTCGAAGACGAGATCGTGAAATGTGCCCGGCGACGGGTTCGGCGAGACGCTGACGTACGGTCCGATATCGGTGCTGGCGCTGGTCTGGGCCTGGGTGAACGCGTTCAGCCCCACCCCGGCGTACCAGAGGTATCCCGGGTCCGGCTGAACGATCACGGTCCCGCTTCCCCCCGCGCCGGCTGCTCCGCGGCCCCCGCTGGCACCTCCGCCGCCATGGCCCACGCTGCCGGCCGCGCCCACTTGTGCCGCCCCGCCCGTTCCGGTCACGCCGGGGGGGTTGTAGGTGCTCGAACACGACGCCGACGCGAAGGCGGCGACCCATATCGCAGTCGCGGCGCCGATATTAGCCATTGGAAGCGGGTGGCCAGGTGGAGGCGGGCGGACTTTGTAGGCAGTTGGAGATGAAGGTCTCGCTTTTGTGCAGGTCGACGTCGGGCTCGCGGATCTGGAGACCGAGCGGCGACAGCAGATGGTGGAGATCGATGCGGCCGTCGCGCTGGCCACCGGCGAGGATGCGCGTCACGCGCCCTTCGATGGCGTCGATGGCGACGCCGCCGCCGCGGCCCGAGTTCCAGACCCGCGAGTCGCTGCTGATGCCGCGGTCGTCGCCGATGACGAAGACCTCGCCGGGGAGCACGCGATAACCGGGGAAAGAAGCCCCGCCCGGGGTGGTGACGGTCAGATAGGTTTTATCCTCGAGAAACTCGACGGCCAGCCGCCCGCGGATGGTCAGCTTTCCCATCACGGCGGCGAAGGGTCCGGCGTCGCAGGTGGGGACGATCCAGTTGTTGACGATGGCGTGGCCCAGCTGAAACGAGATGTAGTCGCCCGGCAGACCGAGCACGCGTTTGACGATCGGCTTCGGGGCTGCCGTCGCGCCGTCCTGGTTCTCGGCGCCCGGAAAAACGATCACCTCGCCGCGACGTGGGGGCTTGGCGCCGATGCGATGGTTCGACAGCGGCAGCTTCAACCCGTAAGCCAGCTTGTCGACCAGCAGCCGGTCACCGACGTTGAGCGTCGGGAGCATCGAGACACTCACCACGCGATGGAGCTCGGCGACCGAGCTCCGAAATCCCAGCGCCAGCACGACGGCGACGGCGACCGCGGCGACGACGCGCGCGACGCGACGGACGGAAGGCGGCGCGCTTGCCTCGAAGGCAGGCTTCCCGGTTCGGGAGGTGGCGCCCAATCGATCGCGCCAGTAACCAATCGTCTCCGAAACCGCGATGAACAGAAAAATGCCGAGGATCAGAGGAGACTCATCGGCGAACCGCGCCACCAGAGACCGCAATCCCCCCGGACCACCTTCCATGCGCGACGGTACCGCCCAACGGAGAGCGACCAGCGTCACCGCCAGCGGCAAGAGCAGCGACCAGAAAAGTCGGGAAGCTGCCCGCTTGGTCGATTCGAGGGGCGCGTCCGGAGTGCGGAGCGTGGCGAGAGGCGACATCAGGTTTCAGTTTGTCGAGGACATATTGAGTTGATCGCACTGGTTGTACGGAGGTTTGGCAGTGATCATCCCCCTGGAAAGCTGATCAATGTAGAGGAAGACGGCCAGGCCGGCGTTGATGGCTCCGCGGGTGCCCCAGGCTTTCGCGTCGGTGTAGATGAACTGGTTCGTCATCGGGTCGGTGGTGTGTGCGAGCTGCCACTTCGGGGACGCGACCCCGGCAGAGTTGGTGACCGTGGCGAACAGTTCGGTCGGGCAGTAAGGAATCAGGTTGCCGCCGGTGCCTCCCACCGGGTTCGCCGTGCGGAACGCATCGGCGTATCCGGCCTGGGTCGGAGCGGGCGGCCGCCGCAGGCAGATCGGAAACAGGTTGTCCGTCGTGACACCGCTTACCACATGTCCTAGGTGGTCCATGACGGGCGCGCCGGCGGGATAGCCGTCGGCCCAGTAGAGCGACAGGTCTCGGCGGATGGACAGATCTTTGGCGGCCGTGGTTGCCAGCCAGGTGACGCCATCATCGCTCGGTACCACCACCCGAACCACTTGGCGATTGTCGAGGGCGCACAGGCGGAGCCAAAGCTCCATGTCGCCATTGGTGCCGATGATGTCGGTCGTGCCGCCCGTCAGATCCACCATCCCACGGCGCAAGAGCAGCTGATCGAGCGTCGGATTCGTGACGTTGGTGTCCGCCGGCAAAATGTCCATGCAGAGCTGCTGTGCCAGCTGGAGCATGTTGGGAGTTCCGGGCGTGGTGAAGCTCCGCTGCGCACCGAGAATCGGCGTCGTGGCTACGATCGTCAGCAGCGCGGGGGGGATCTGTTTCTGCGTGCCGCCCAGCGCCATCCAGGCCATGTAGCGCGCGCCGTAGTCGTCAGGCGTTCCGGTTCCGGCCATGACGGCCGGCGGGCTGAAGACCTGCGCACGGTTGGTGCCGGGAGAATCCGTCGACCCGAACAGCCCGATACGAAAGTTCGCGACCCGCGCGTCCCCGCCCGTCATGAGCGAGATTTCGTCGGCGAGCAGGCCGTTGGCGTCTCCCTGCGGACCGTGGCAGTTGATGCAAATGTTGGTGAACACCGCGGCGCCGGGCGACTGCATGTACACCGGTGCCGACGGATCGGGCGGCGGGGATGTGATGCTCATCCAGAGCGGGCGGTCGTCCCCCTGGAAGCTGCCGGCGGTGGGGATTCCGCTGAAGTCGCAGCCGGGCTGCTGCTTCCAGATCCCGAACGGTACCTCGGTCGTGAGCACCTGCCGGACCGAGTCCGTCAGCGTCACGGTCTCCAGATCGTCGATGACCTCTTGTAACTGAGCGAGCTGATCGGCCGTCGCGCTGGGGTTGACCGCCATGTGATCGACGAGGGCGGTCGCCCAGTCGGGCCGTCGCGGCGTCCATTGGGGAGCCGGAGGCAGCGGGGGCGGCGGATCGGTCGCGTCGGTGACGACCCAGTGCGCTCGGTCGGGAACACCCTCCGCCGGCATGGTGAGCTGGGTGATATCGGTCGAGCTATATTGCGGTTTGTCCTGTGGGGTGAGGGGATCGCTGGGCAACACGCGATTCTCGACCGCCGGGTCGACGATATCCGAGTTGTCGGGGCAGTAGTTGTAACGGTGACCGCCACGGAAGGTGGCCAGGCGGGTGGCGGCTGCGACCTGGGCGGCCGGATATCCCGGATCGCTCGGCTTGACCTCGAGGAAAGGCTGCGGATGAGGGTCGATCGCTCCCTTGATTGAAGACCCATCTGGACCGATCGGGTTCGCCGGGACCACGTCTTGATTTTCGGTCGGGTCGACGAGGACGGCCGGGATGCTGACCATCCAGTCGCCCATGATTTGATGCACCCGGCAATCGTAGCCGGGGGTGTTCATGGGCATGTGCGGGAAGATGGCCAGATCGTCGACGTAGTCGAATGGTGTATCGACGTTGCGGTAGATGAGGCTCCGCCAGGGGGCATCGATGAAGTCGATGATCTGGTTGGGCATCAGGCACCAGCCGTCTTTCTCGTCCGACGAGCAGGTTTCGTACTTGGCGGTGTAGGTGTTTCCGACGTCGCTCGGGTAATCGCGCAGCGAGGGCGTGATGTATGGGATCGGAACGTCCTGCTGGGCGGTGCGCGCCCGGATGGGGCTGGTTCGGTCGAGGGGGAACTGGAAGATGCCGCCGTTCGGGCCGGGAAGGAAGTTGAGGATGTCCTTCAGCGCGGGCGCCTTGGTCGAAGGAAAGCCGCGCGGGTTGTGGCAGTGGGCGCAGTTGCCGACCATGTAGGCTTGCGCGGTCAGCTCTTGCGGGGTTCGCGGCGTGCGGGGGAGCTGTGTTTGATCGAGCGGGAGCACGTCGGCGAGCGACGTCATGCCGGAGATCACCTTGTAGTCGATCAGTCGCTTGAGCTGCGTCAGCTCGTCGCCCGTTGCCGGCTCGATGACCCCCTCCACCCCCGGGGCCACCGTCGCCACCTGCAGCGGCGTGAAGCCCAGGACGAACGAGGCGCTGGGGCTTCCCATGTGGCACTGAATGCAGCGCGGGCTCCCGGGGATGGCGTAGTGCCGGACCAGCCCCGGGTTCTCGTTCTCGAGCACGTAGTCGACGTTGAGCGGCTTGGAGGCGATGATCGCCGCCGCCCTCGGTTCGTCGGTGATGTAGCTGGTCAGACGATCGGCGAAAGGCTCGCCGCTGCGCAGAGGATCCTGCAGCAGGGTCGCGCTGGTCTCGGATTCGTCCCAGATGTACGTCCCGAACAGAGCGGTCTGCGCGATGGTGCCGTCGGGATTGGTCTGATCGGGACGTGAAACAATCAGGCGGGTTTCGATCTTCTTGTACGCGTCGTTGCCGCCCGCATCGATCACGTGTTTGAGAAACGTCTTGTAGAAGCGCGTGTTGGGTGGGATCTGGAACTGTTGGGTGGTCTTGTCGAAGCTGATCGCTTGGCCGTGGGGGACGCGCACGTGGCGCATCTTGCCGGCGTCGTCGGACCAGAGCGGATAGGCCGGCACATAGGAGATCACGCCGTTGCGGGCCAGCACGTCGCTATCGAAGCTGGTGAGATCGGTCTCGGCCAAGGTGAGCGGTAGCTGCATGGCCCCCACGAAGAACGTGTCGAGCTGATCCATCGTCGATCCGTTGAGGCCCACGATGTACTTGTTGGGGATGCAGCTCCCGATGTTGGTGAGCACCGCCCCCAGCTCCGGGCTCAAGGCGTAGTCGGCCTGCGAGCTCAGGTTGGAAGACGGAGACGATCCGCCGCCGGGCGGAGCACCGCCGTCCGACGCGGTCGCCGATCCCCCCGAAGCGCCCAGGGCTGCCGTCGGGCCCGAGTCCGGCGCCGAGCCGTCCGACCCCGAGCCGTCCGACGCCGAGCCGTCCGACCCCCCATCGGGCCCAGCGGCGCCGCCGTCCGCGCCGCTCATCGGGTTGAGCTGGAATGAGCCAACCGGGCTCCCCTGCGCGATCCAGAGCTCCAGCAGCCCGACCAGCTGGACGACCGGATCGGTCGGGCCGCGGCCGTCGTAGGCCGCCCCGTTGGGAGAACCGGCGGGTGGCATGTACTTGGTGGCATCGTCCGACTTGACGTACGTGTCGACGATCGCCTGCGTGACCATCGTGGGGAAGGTTGCCTGCGTGACGACGAAGCCGCCGTAGCTTCCGGAGACGTGGCAGGCGCCGCAGACCGATTTGAACCGATCGAAGAGCACGTTGGTGAAGAAGATGTTCTGGTCGGAGGTACCCGTGCTTGGCATGGTCACCGACGATCGCGCCGGCAGCGACTCGGACGACTTGGCGTTGGGACAGCGGACCCCGCTGAGAAATACGATCGGGGTGTTCCCGAATTCGTTGGTGGTGCCTGGTCCCCCGGGGCGGCCACAGCCGGACAGAATGCCCAGCGCTCCCAGGCAGAGTGCGCGCAGGGCGGCTTTTTTAGAACGTGGCATGCGCCTACTCCACCCTCACGAGAACGTTGTCGAACGAGACGCTCAGCGACGGCTGCGCGATCGGCTTGACGGCGACCAGACGGACCGCGATCGAGGTGATTCCCAGCGGCACCTGCATCGTGGTCCCCGCGATGGTTTGCCAGCTGTCGAGGGTCGTCCCCTGCCCCGACAAGAAGTCGAACCCGGTAGTCGGGCCGGTGCAGTCGCCGGCGAAGTAGAAGCGGACCACGAAGCCGGCCCAACCGCTCCCCTGGCCCGACGCGAGGTAGGCCTGTACCGCGACTTCGTAGCTAGAGCCCGCCGTGACCGGGATGCACTGGAAGGCCCCGGCCGTCACCAGCCCATTGATGTCCCCCGAAGTAAGGTCGACGTTGTCGACTTCGAGCGAGCCCGAGTGCGCATTGCCGACGCCGTCGGCCGAGGTCCAGGTCGCGGTCGTGTCGGCCTCGGGCGTCCACTCCGCCGCCGTCTGATCGAAGCCCGCGTTGGCCGCCAGCGTCTGTAGGCAGTCGCGGACGCCGTCCTGATCGAGATCGGGACAGGGCGGAGGCGGCGGTGGGCCACCGGTGCCGCCGGTTCCAGCCGAGCCGGTTGTCCCCGCGGTCTGCCCCGCACCCGCAGCTCCGCTGCTGCCCGCGGTCCCCGTCACGCCCGCGGCCCCAAGCGTCCCCGCGGTGCCGGTCGTGCCCGCGGTGCCGCCGCTGGTCCCCGCCGTCGTTCCACCGGCGCCGCCCGCTCCCCTCCCGCCCGATCCACTCACACCGCCCATCCCGCCGGCGGCCCCCGAGCCGGCGCTCCCGCCCTGGCCGCCGCTGCCACCTCCCGGGCTACCGGCGCCGCCACTCGAGCCACCCGCTCCGCTCGCGCCGCCGGCTCCAGGTGTGACGAGCGTGAAGCACTCCGCGCATGGAGCGGCAATCGCGCAGCCCACGATATTGTCGGCCAGCCCGAGCGCCGTAGTCTGTACGAAGGCGTTTGGGCCGATGTACCCCGCAAAGAGCCCCTCAGTGGCCCCTGCCGCGACTTTGCCGTCCGCGATCGCCGCGTTGTGGTATTCGGCAATGCATGGGCCGGTGACGCCAGTGCCCCCCAGGCAGTTCGCCGACGTTTCGGGCGCGGGACCGCAATAACAACCCTCGACCGGGTTGTCGCCGGGCGCCGTGCCAGTTCCGTTCGTCGAGCAATTCTTGGTGATGATACATGCCACGAGCGCGTTGCAGGCGGCTTGGGCCGCCGGGCTGGCGAGCGTGCTGCACCCGAAGGTGCCAGCGATGGGATCGCCCGAAGAGTCCTGCTGCGCCGTGAGGTACGATGGATCGCACTGGTTGCTGGAGTCGGCGCTGTTGAGCTCGCAATCCTGGCACTGAGGGGACAGCGTTCCGACACCCATCATCGCGCCGCTTCCGGAAGTCCCTGCGGTCCCGGTGCCGCCGCTGCCGGCCGTCGATCCGCCGGCGCCTCCAAGTCCCGTCCCACCGGCGGCGCCGCCGCCCGCGCCGGAAGCTCCCGCACCACCGTCGGTGCCGGAAGCCCCCCCGGTGGCACTCAGCACGGTACAAGTCGTCGCGCACGGACTACCGACTCCTCTTCCGAACGGGCTGCCGTCGGTAGTGTCGCAGTAATAAATCAACCCCAGCCCGGCCCCCGAAGCGTAGTCGTAGTCGAAATATGCATTCATCAAGACCGTCGATGGATCCGTGGATTCGGCTCCGTACTCAATCTCCGTCTTGCACGGTCCATTCGCTGCCCCCTTCACGCCGAGGCAGTCGGAGGAGGACACCCCCTTACCGCAGTAGCAGCTCTCGAGGGTGCTGAGGCCTTGCGCATTCTCACCGCATCCGGTGTTGTGAACGCAATCGACGACCGCCGCGCAGAGCTGAGACTTCGCGACCCCCATCGCCGGCCCCTGGGCCGCGTTGCCCTGGGCCATGTAGCAGTCGCCGTAGAAGTCTTCCTCAGCGGCGTTGATGAAATCCGGGGTGGTGCAGTTCTGCTTCTCGCACGCCGCGCACTGGGCGGCGATCGGGGGCGGCCCCGCGTCGGCCCCTCCCATTCCCCCCGCACCACCCATTCCGCCGTCCACCTGCTGTCCGCCGTTACCGCCGGTCTTGAGGATCTTGTCGCCGGGACCGCCGCTGATAGCGCCGTTGGGCGAGGTCAAACCGCCGCCACAGCCCAGCCCGGACGCCGCGCCAAGCGCGCCCGCCAGCAAAGCAAGTCGACCAAGGAAATGCGAGGAACCCATAAAACCCAAGAAGCCTTTCGCGCTGGCGGAAACAGCTGATAAGCGTCCGCCACCTAGATCATCAATAGGCGTGCCAGCTAGCCGGCCGCGTCCGACGCCGTGTAGAGGGGCGAATTTGGCCCATCGGCGCGCACTCTACTCTCGTCGTTGGCGGGCGAATGTGCGGTTTTCGAAAATTCTAGTTTGATTTTCGGAGGCACAACTGGCACCCGATCGTCACAATCCGAAACGGCTCACGTTGATATAAGCCGCGGCGCATGGCGGTTTTTGCGCGAGCCACGACCGTTGCCTTGGCACTCACGGTATGGGCGGGGCTCAGCGCCACCGTCCGCGCCGAGGGCCCAGACCTCGATGCAACGCGTGCCGCGTGTCGCGCTGCACTCGTGAGCGGCGATCAAGCCATCGCACGCGAAGCGTGCAAACGGGCGTTCCTGATGGGTGGAACACCCGAGGACATGCACAACCGAGTGCAAGCGCTCGTCGAGGGTCCGGCGCGCCCGCTCATGGAGGACCTGGTATCCGCCTCGTTGCTGGCGGATGGCGCTGTTCGCGTGGCCCCGGCGCAACCGTGGGGATACCTGGCGCGGTCCGAGATCGCGCGGCGCCTCCGCGATCGGGACATGCTGGACGCCGCGATCGCCGATCTGCGCCGGGTGGCGCCGGCGGACGAAGTGACCCAACGGGCGATCGCGCTCTCCGAGCCGCCGGTTTCGATCTGGGTTTGGCTCGAGCGGCTGGTTCTCGGGCTCGCGCTGGCCGGCACGGCGGCGCACGCGCTCCGGCGGTGGTGGCGCACGCGCGCAGCCGGAACCCGGCTCCCGGCTGCGTCGGTCGCGCTGGTGATCCTGCTCGCCGGTGTCCCCCGCGCCTTCGCCGAGCCTCTGGTGGCCGCTCCCGCCGAGGCGCAGGTTCAGGACCGTCCCGACGACATGCCCGCCACGCCGATCGATGACGCGCATCCCGAGGCCAGCGTCCCGAGCGCCCAGGACCAGGTCAAAAACCCGTTGAAATTCGGTTACCTCTTGCAGGATCTGCTCGCCAAGGCCAAGCAGGCGAGCGAACGTGGCGATCACGCGGCGGCCGCGCGTTTCTACGAAGCGCTCATCAAGGCGGTCCCCACGCGCAGCTACGCTTTTTCGAAGCTGTGCGAGGAGCGGCTGGCGCAAGCCGATCGGCCGGGAGCGATCGAGGCCTGCCGGACCGCGGTCTTCAAAGAAGGGGTCAAGGTCGCCGACTATGGCCGTTTCGTCGGCCTGGTGCTGGCCAAGACGGGTCCCCTGTCCGGCGACGAGCGCCAGGAGCTCGAGGCGGTGCTGGCCCACCTCGACGCCGACCCGACCGCGGCGGTCCCCGCGCAGCAGATGCGGTGCCAGGTTGCGTTGCGGGTAAACGACACGCCAGCGCTCGAGGCTTGTACCGCCGCGCTCGCGAAGAGTGCTCCCGCCGACGCCACGACCGTCTCGTTCCAATGGGCCCTGGCGCTCGCCAAAGGCGATCACGCCAGCGCGGCGCGGCTGGTCGAGCGCGCGCGCGCAGCCGGGATGGCGAGCGATGGACTGGCCCGCATGGAGAAGCTGACCAGTAGCCTCGCCTGGAGCCGCTTCGGGCGGGCCACGCTCTGGGGACTCGGCGGTGCGCTCGCCCTCGCCTTGCTGGGGCTGGGCGCGCGGCGCGTGCTCAATCGGCGTCAAGTCACCGCCTAAACCAGCCGGCCGCGAAGCCCCGGCGCGAGTCGACGCCAGCATGTTGCAAGGTCGTCACCCGCGCCGAAGTACCCGCGGGATATACGCGCGGCAGCCGTCCGCCATGCGCCGTCTCCCGCGGATCCTTCCATCGGTTTGGCCGTTGGTTTTGCTTTCGGCCGCGCTCGGCGTGTTGCTGCTCGCCGAGGGCTCGGCGCGCGCCTACCCGCAATTCCAGCTCTCCTCGGGTGCGACGCGCTGCAATCAGTGCCACTACGCGCCGGCCGGTGGCGGCCTGCTCAACAGCTACGGCCGCGACGCCGTCGGCGATCAACTCTCGACCTTCGGCGGCAACGGCGCCTTCGCCCACGGCGCGGTGAGCTTGCCGGCCTGGCTGGCGCTGGGCGCCGACCTCCGCGGCGCCTTCGTCGACAACGACGTCCAGGATCCCGCCGGCCCGACGGTGGCGGTGTTCCCGATGCAGGCCGATCTGAGCGCGCGGGTCGCGTTGCCGAAGGGATTCTCCGTCTCGGCCATCGGCGGGCTGCGCGGGCAGGTGCGCGACCCCAGCCTGCTGGTCCCCATCCAGAACTTCCAGCCGGTCTCGACCTCCGAGCTGATCTCGCGCGAGCACTACCTGATGTGGGAACCGGAAGCGACCGGTCCCTACCTGCGGATCGGCCGTTTCTATGCGCCGTACGGGCTGCGAATGGCCGAGCACATCCTGTATATCAACCGCGATCTCGGATTCGACGAGCTGGAGGAGACTTACAACGTCTCGGGCGGCTACATCCTGCCGGAAGCGGAGGTTCACCTGACGCTGTTCGCGCCGGACTTCGTTCGTCACATCGGCAGCGACGAGAAGGGATTCGCGGCCTATCTGGAGACGCGGTTTCACGATGACACCGCCGCGCTGGCCGGTCAGCTGCGCGTCGCGCTCGCGCCCGGCGTCACCAAGGTCATGAGCGGCATCGTCGGGAAGGCCTATCTCGAACGGTTGCGGACGCAGCTCTTCGGCGAGGTCGACCTGGTGAACCAGATCTTCACCGACCTCGACGACACCACCCGCACGCAGATCGTCGGCGCCGCGGGCTTGGCGGTCCTCCCGACCACCGGGGTCATGGTGACGTTGCTGGGCGAGCGCAATCAAGTCGACGTCCAGGTTCCCGACGCCTGGACCGCGGCCACGGCGCTGGTCAATTGGTTCCCCTACGCGCACGTCGAGCTGCAGTTGATGGAGCGTTTGCAATTCCCCACCGGCGGCAGCACCGCGTCGACGTTGTTCTTTCAGATTCACTATTTCTTGTAGCGCTTGCCTATCGCGTTCGATTTCCGGAGACCGATTTCCGGAGACCGATTTGCGAACACTACTTGAAACAGATTAGCTCCCGAATCGTCACATCGGCCCTGAAGTGGCTCCGGTATATGTCGAGGCGTTGATCGTCTTGCAGCCAACATCGCACCGGGAGCGGCAAACACCATGGAACTCGCCAGCAGCACGATGAGGACCCTGCTCCGCCCGGTGAGCCCCATGCGGCCGGTCCGCGCGCCAGTTCTGCCGTCGATGCGAAGCCTGGGCCAAACATTTGCCACCTCGCGCGCCATGCACGAGCTGTTCGCGGTCGTGTCGCGCCTGGCCTCCACCGACGTCACCGTCACGCTCACCGGCGAGACCGGCACCGGCAAGGACGTCTTCGCCCACATCATCCACGACACCGGGCCGCGCGCCGACGAGGCGTTCGTGGTCTTCGATTGCGGCGCCGTGCCGGCCAACCTGGTCGAGAGCGAGCTGTTCGGCCACGAGCGCGGCGCCTTCACCGGCGCGCACGCCGAGCACCAGGGGGCCTTCGAGCGCGCCGAGGGCGGCACCCTGTTCCTGGACGAGATCGGCGAGCTCCCGCTGGAGCTGCAGCCCCGATTGCTGCGCGCGCTCGACAACCGCTCGGTGCGGCGGGTCGGGGGGACCAAGGACCGAAAGATCGACGTGCGGATCGTGGCCGCCACCAACCGCGATCTGGGCGCACTGGTCGCCGGAAAACAATTCCGCCAGGATCTCTACTTTCGGTTGGCCGCTGCGGTCGTGAACCTGCCGCCGCTGCGCGAGCGGCTGGACGACATCCCGATCTTGGTGCCACGCCTGCTCGAGGATCTCGGCCGCGGCGAGGTCATCCTGACGGAGACGACGCTGGCGGCGCTCCACAACCGCAGCTGGCCCGGCAATGTCCGCGAGCTCAAGAACGTCCTGGCCTGTGCGCTGGCCTTCGTCGAGCCGGGAACCGGCGTGCTCGAACCGCAGCACCTCCGCTTCATCGACCCGCCGAACGACGAGGCGGTCCTCGATCGGTTGCCGCTCGGCGGCCACGCTCTGGGCCACCTGGAACGGGCCGCCATCCGACAGACCCTGATCGCGTCTCGCGGCAACAAGGTTCACGCCGCCCGGACGCTCGGGATCGCGCCGTCGACGCTGTACGAGAAGCTGAAGAAGTACGGCCTTTAGGCCCGACCGCGGATCCGCGTTCCGAGAGGGACGGCCCTTCGTGCCGGCGGCGTCGCGGTGCGACGGGGATGGCTGGGCCGATGTTGGCTCGGCCGCCGCGCGGCCCGCTCGGGTTCGTTCCGAATGGGGATTGACCCCACCGGCCCCGAGCTGATATCAAGGGCCGTAATGAAAATGAGAATCGGTTTCAAAATCAATCGGACTGGCCTGATGCTCGCGGGGCTGATCGGCTTGGCGCGCACCGCCGCGGCGCAGACGCCGGCCCCCGCACCGCCGCTGGAGCTGCCGGTTGCGGCACCCGGCCCGTCCGTCGATCTGCCGCCCGAGCAGGACATGCCGCAGATGTCGCTGCCGCGCGAATCGGCCATCGAAAATCCGCTGCGGCGCGAGTCGGCGGCCAGTCCCACCGCCATCGGCGGCTACGGTGAGCTGACCCTGAACGCGCCCTCCAACAGCCCGGCCGTCATCGACCTGCGTCGCTTGGTCCTGTTCGTGGGCCACAACTTCAGCGACCGGATTCGTTTCTACTCCGAGCTGGAGGTGGAGCACGCCGTGGCTTCGTCCGGCGACCGGGGCGAGTTCGAGGTCGAGCAGGCCTATCTGGACGGCCTCTTCAGCGGCCACTTCAACCTGCGCGCCGGCCTGCTCATCATGCCGGTCGGGATCATCAACGTGTACCACGAGCCGCCGACCTTCAACGGTGTCGACCGCCCCGACGTCGACACGCTGGTGATCCCGTCGACCTGGCGCGAGCCCGGCTTCGGTGCCTTCGGTGAGATCCGCGAGGGGCTTTCGTACCAGCTCTACGTCGTCAATGGTTTCGACTCTCACGGCTTCACGGCCGAGGGCGGCATCGCCGACGGACATCAGGAGGCGCAGTTCGCGCACGCGCGTGACTTCGGCGCCGTCGCGCGCCTCACCTACGAGCCATGGCTGGCGACCATCTTCGGCGTGTCGGCCTACGCCTCGACCTCGGGCGACACCTGGCACGACACGGTCGGGAACGTTCCGCTGTCGCTACTAGAAGCCGACGCGCGCACGCGCCACCGCGGCTTCGAAGCCCGCGGCGAGGTCGCGATCCTGTTCATCGGCGACGCGGGCGCCCTCGACACGGCGCTGGCGGCGGTGGCGATCGCGGCTGGGAACCTGCCCCCCGCGCCGGTGGCGTCCCAGCTCCGCGGCGCCTATCTGGACGTCGGCTACGACCTGCTCCGGATCTTCACGCCCGGCACGGAACAGACGCTGACGCTCTTCGGGCGCTTCGACTACGCCAACACACAGGCGTCCATTCCGGCCGGCTTCGTCGGCGACAACTCACTCATCCGCTACACCTACACGGCGGGGCTGCTCTACCGGCCGATCCCGCAGATCGGCATCAAGCTCGACTACCGCCGCCACGAGCTGGGCGGCCCCTCCGGCGACGGCGACCTCGGGATCGAATCGGGCTTCAACGAGGTCGCCACCGCGCTCACCTGGATGTTCTGAGCGACCTCGGCGGGGGCTGCTATGCTGCGCCCCTGCCATGTTGCGGATCTTCGAGAAGAGCGGCGCCGACTTCTCCACGCGCCTTTACACCCTTTGCCGGCGCAACGCCGCCCTGCCCGAGGAGATCGAGTCGGCGGCGCGCCGGGTGATCGCGGAGGTGCGCTCGGGCGGCGATCGCGCGGTGCGCGCGCTGACCGCCCGCTTCGAAAAGCGGCGGCTGGAGGCGCTCGAGCTGCCGGCGGAAGAATGGGACCAGCTGGCGGCCGGCGTCTCCCCGGCCGTGCGTGCGGCCCTCGAGCACGCCGCCCGGCGGGTCCGCGCGTTCCACCAGCACGAGCGGCACCCGTCCTATGAAACCATGGAGGGCGGCATCCGGGTCGGCAGCCGCGTCGATCCGCTGTCGCGCATCGGCATCTACGTCCCCGGCGGGACCGCCCGCTACCCATCGACGGTGATCATGACCGCCGTCCCCGCGCGTGTGGCCGGCGTGAAAGAGATCGTGATGACCACGCCGGGCCCCTCGCCCGAGACGTTGCTGGCGGCGCGGATCGCCGGCGTCGATCGCGTGTTCGTGATCGGCGGCGCGCAGGCGATCGCGGCGCTGGCCTACGGAACCGAAAGCGTGCCGCGGGTCGACAAGATCGTCGGCCCCGGAAACGCCTACGTCGCCGCCGCCAAGCGCCTGGTGTTCGGCGACGTCGGGATCGATTCCATCGCCGGCCCGACCGAGGTGGTCATCGCCGCCGACGACAGTGTCGATCCGAGCTGGATCGCCGCCGACCTGCTGGCGCAGGCCGAGCACGACGTGCTGGCGGTGCCGATCCTGATCGCGCGCGGGGCCGAGGTGGCCCGACGGGTGGCGGCCGAGGTGACGCGCCAGGTGGCGCTGCTCCCCCGGCGGGTGATCGCCGAGCGATCGCTGGCCGAGCAGGGCGCGATCTTCGTGGTCGACAGCGAAGACGAGATGGCCGACCTGGTCAACCAGCTCGCGCCCGAGCACGCGGAGCTGGCGGTTCGCGACGCGCGCGCGCTGGCCGCGCGGATCAAGACCGCCGGGGCGCTGTTCCTGGGCGCGCACACGCCGGAGCCGGTGGGCGACTACATCGCCGGACCCAGCCACGTGCTGCCGACCGGCGGGAGCGCCCGTTTCGCCGGGCCGCTGGGGGTGGCCGATTTCGTCAAGCGCACGTCGATCATCGAGTACGACGCGGCGGCCCTGGCCGGACAGAGCGACGACATCACCGCGCTCACCGCGGTCGAGGGCTTGGACGCCCACGGCCGCGCCGTCACGATCCGGACCCGGCCGTAGTCGGCCGAACGCCACCGGAGTCGTGTTAGCGTCGCGCTGGCCATGAACCTCGCCGCGACGTTGCGCGGAACGACGTATCGTTTTCGCGATCTCAAGCAGGTCTTGGCCAAGGCCAACGAGGAGAAGTCGGGCGACCGGCTGGCTGGGCTGGCGGCCGACAGCGTCTCGGAGCGGATCGCCGCCAAACGGGTCCTCGCCGAGATCACGCTGGGCGATCTCCACGACAATCCCGTGGTCCCCGCCGAGGCCGACGCCGTCACGCGGCTGATCCTCGACGACCTGCAGCGCCCGATCTACGACGGCGTGAAATCCTGGACCGTCGCCCAGCTACGCGAGCACGTGCTGGCCGACACCACCGACGGCGCCGAGCTGCTGCGCCTGTCGCGCGGCCTGACCAGCGAGATGATCGCCGCCTGCGCCAAGCTCATGACCAACCTCGATCTGATCTATGCCGCGCGCAAGATCCGGGTGGTCGTCCACGCCACCAACACGGTGGGCCTGGCGGGCCGGCTCTCGGTCCGGCTGCAACCGAACCACCCCTCCGACTCGATCGAGGGGATTCTGGCCTCGCTGCGCGAGGGTCTCTCCTATGGCACCGGCGACGCGGTCATCGGCGTGAACCCGGTCACCGACAACCCCGAGATGACGGCGGCGATCTTGAACGCGACCGGCGACTTCATGCGCCAGTGGCGGATCCCCACCCAGAACTGCTGTCTGGCCCACGTCACGACGCAGATGAAGGCGCTCGAAGCGGGCGCGCAGCTCGGCCTCATGTTCCAGTCGATCGCGGGGACCGAAAAGGCGCTGCGCAGCTTCGGCGTCACGCTGGCGCTGCTCGACGAGGCGCACGACATGACGCTCAAGCTCGGCCAGGCGCAGGGCCCCAACGTCATGTACTTCGAGACCGGCCAGGGATCGGCGCTCTCCGCCGACGCGCACGAGGGCGCCGACCAGATGACGCTCGAAGCGCGCAACTACGGCCTGGCCCGCCATTACCATCCGTTCCTGGTCAACACGGTGGTCGGCTTCATCGGCCCCGAATATCTCTACGACGCCCGCCAGATCACGCGGGCCGGCCTGGAAGATCACTTCATGGGGAAATTTCACGGCATCTCCATGGGCTGCGACGCCTGCTACACCAACCACGCCGACGCCGATCAAAACGATCTGGAAAATCTGGAGGTGCTGCTGAGCGCCGCGGGCTGCAATTTCTTCATGGGATTGCCGATGGGCGACGACGTGATGCTGAACTACCAGTCGACCTCGTTTCACGACGACGCGACGCTGCGCCAGCTCTTCGGCTATCGCCCGGCGCCCGAGTTCGAGAGCTGGCTGGAAGAGATGGGCATCATGCGCGACGGCAAGCTGACGGCGCGCGCCGGCGACCCGAGTCTGTTTGGATGAAGCCGATGCGTCCCACCATCGATCGGGCGCGCGTCGAGGCGCTGGTGCGGGAGGCGCTGTCGCGCGAGCTCGGCGCCGACAAGGCCGCCGGCCGAGAGATCGAGAGCGCGGGCGCGCTGCTGCTCGCGCCCGATCGGGGCGTCAACATCGGCGAGCCGTACGACCCGCGCGTGATGCCGGGAATTCTGGCGGCGACGCCGGCGCGGGTCGGCGTCGGTCGCACCGGCACCCGCTACCGGACCAACACCATGCTTCGCTTCCGCGCCGATCACGCGGCCGCCAAGGACGCGGTGACCTCCGACGTCGACCCGGCGCTGCTGGCCGAGCTGGGCCTCTTCGAGGTCACCTCTCGCGCACCCGACAAGGCCACCTTTTTGCAACGCCCCGATCTGGGGCGCGCGCTCTCCGACGAAGCGCGCGCCGAGCTCGGCAAGCGGATCGGCCGGGCGCCGACGCTGGTCGTCATCTACGGCGACGGCCTCTCGGCCACCGCGCTCAATCAACATCTGCGGGAGTTTCACGGCGCGCTGATCGCCGCGCTGGCCGCGCGCGGGATCACCCACGCGCCGCCGTTCTTCGTCCGTCGCTCCCGGGTCAAGATCATGGACGAGATCGCGCGCCTGTGCGGCGCGCAGGCGGCCCTGTTCGTGTGCGGGGAACGTCCGGGCCTCGGCTTCGCCGACTCGCTGTCGGCTTACTACATCTATCAACCGGCCACCGGGGCCACCGACGCCGACCGGGAGGTGATCTCGAACATCAACCCGCGCGGCCGCGCCCCCGCCGAGGCCGCCCGCGACGCGGCCGGCGCCATCGAGCGCATCCTGCGCGACAAGAAGTCGGGCGTCATCCTGGGCGGCGCGTGAGCCGACCGTGAAGCTCGACCTTCAACCGATCAGGCCCCACGCGCTGGCCGTCCGGACCATCCCGGACGCGGCGGACGAGCTGGCCCGCGCGCTGGGGCTGCCTGCCGGGCGGCGCGCGCTGGGGATCGTCACCGCCACCTCCGACGACGCGCTCTTTGCCTCGCTCGACCAGGGGACCAAGGCTTCGCCGGCCGAGGTGGTCTACGCGAAATCGTTCTACGCGGGCGCCGCGCATCCATCGGGCCCGCTCTCCGGCGAATGCATCGGCATCTACGCCGCGCGCGATCCGGCCGAGATCGACGCCGCGCTCGACGCCTGCCTGGGCTACCTCGAATCCGAGGCCTGGTTCTATGGGATCGCGACGGCCGGTGATCCGACCCGTCCGGTGGCTTTCTTTCCGCACGTCATCGCCTCGGTCGGCCGCTACCTGGCACCGCTGGCCGACGTCGAGGTCGGCAGCTCCCTCGCCTACCTGATCGCACCGCCGCTCGAGTCGATCCTGGCGCTGGACAGCGCCTGCAAGGCCGGTCAGGTTCGGCTGGCCAAGTGGTTCGGGCCACCGTCGGAGACCAACTTCGGCGGTGGGTATCTGAGCGGCGATCTGCCGTCCTGCGAGGCGGCGGCCCGCGCCTTCGCCGCGGCCATCGTCGAGGTCTGCGGACACCCGATCGCGCGCGGGGCCGCGCGCGGGGGGGGCGAAGCCATGGGCGCCCGGCCGCCCGCGACGGCCGGCGGCGCCCGATTCCAGGCGCTCGACACCGGCGAGCGCTTTGCCGACAAGCCCGACCACCTGACCCACCTCGTCGACGACGCCTCGCTGGTCCCCAAGACCCACCCCCGCATCGTGGCGCGCGGCAAGCTGGATCTGTTGCAATCGAGCCTGCTCGACGCGCAGGGGGCCGCCGACGCGGACGGAGCGGCCGGTCTGGTCGGCGAGCTGGGCGAGATCCTCGAGCTGGCGCGCGCGCTGGTCGGCGCCGAGGTGACCGGACGCGCGATGCCGGTGCCCATCCTGTTTGGCATGGGCGCCGACGAAATCCGCGAGGCCACCCACCACACCCACGAGCTCTACGGCGTGCCGTTCATGTACCCCGACGTGCGCCAGGGACCGGTGGTCGCCAAGCTGGCGCTCGCGCGCGCCATCGCCCGCGAGGCCGAGATCGCGACGCTGCTCGCCTTCCCGCCGGCGAGGGGGCTCGTCACCGCCCCGCCGGCACGGCCCGATCTGGCCCAGGCCCTCAACAGAATCTCGTCGGCGCTCTATCTGCTCGCCTGCCGCTACGTGGCGGGCCTCTACCCGGGCAGTCGCCGGCCGCTGGGGCCCATCCGCGGGTGGAAACCGGGACCCGCGTGACGCCCGCCGAAAAGCAGGCGCGGCTGGCCCGCCTCTACGACGACGAGATCCTGCCCGCCTACGCGGCTCGGTTCGCGTCGATGATCTTGCGCGCAGTCGACCTTCGCCCGGCGGCGCGCGTCGTCGAGGTGGGCTGCGCGACCGGTCATCTGACGCAGGCGCTGGCCCGGCGGCTCGACCTCGGAGGCCACCTCACGGCGCTCGACGAGGCGCCGGCGTTCGTCGCGGAGGCCCGCGCCAAGATCGAAGCGGACACCACCGCGCACGCGCCCGTCGCGCTGCTGGCGCGCCCGGGCGTTCCAGGCTCGCTGCCCGTCGACGATGACGGCGCCGACCTGGTCGTCTCGAACCTGGTGATCGCCAACGCTGTCGATCCACGGGCGGCGGTCCACGAAGCGGCGCGGGTCCTCGCGCCGGGCGGGCAGCTGGTCGTGAGCGCGGCGTTGCGGGGCACCTGGACCGAGTTCTACGATCTCTTCCGCGACGTCCTGCGCGAAGGCGGCAAGGACGCCAACCTCGCCGCGCTCGATCGCCACCTCGGCGCGCTCCCGGACGGGGCCGCCGTCGCCGGCTGGCTGGAGGGCGCGGGTCTGGCGAAGATCGCCATCACGGTCGAGCGCTGGGAGATCCTCTTCAAGAGCGCACGGGAATTCTTCTTCGCGCCGCTCATCGAATTGGGGCCGCTGACGGGCTGGAAGGAGCTCTCCGGCCGGGGCGAAGAAATGCAGGATGTCTTCTTCTTTACCAAAGAAGCGATCGACACCTATTTCAAAGGCCGAGCCTTCGCAATCACGGTCGTTGGAGCCATTGTCAAGGGTTGGAAACAATGAAAACGCCCGCCTCGGGAATCCGAAGCGGGCGTTCTTGATTTCGATTCGGCCAATTAGCTAGCTTAGCTACCTTGGTTGGCCAACGGGCCGTAACGACTAGGCCCCGCCGGCACCTGCGTGGCCGCCGGATCCGCCACCGCCGAGGACGCCACCGAGGCCGCCCAGTCCGCCACCGGCTCCGCCGGCCTCGCCCGCGTGTCCGCCAGCACCCGCGCTGGCCCCAGCGGCTCCGCCGGCCGCACCGGCCGCTCCACCCCCAGCGCCTCCGGCGCCGGTCGGATTGTTGTTGTCGCTGCTGCAACCGATGGAGGTTGCGACGACCGCGAGACCTCCCGACAGCAAAGCGACGACCAATAGTTTCCGGAGGTATTTCATTTTCAAACGATCCTTTCTGGGGGACTTTGGGACAACGGTTGGCACAATGGAGCCGACTTGTAACACGGGCCGCTCCTTTCGACCAAACCGTTACCGTCCTAGCGGGTTGATTTGTCCGCCGGACGTGCGAAACGGGAGTTGCCAGGCGAGAGCGCCCGCGCCCGCTCGTAGAACGGCTCGGCGACCTCGACATCGCCGTAGCGGCGCGCCATGACGTCACCGGCCGCAATCAAGAACATGGCGCGCCGCCCGGCCTCGAAGGCCGCATCGCTCGCCAGGGGCTCGAGCGCCGCCAGCGCATCCTCCCACCGCCCGTCGGCGACCGCGAGCGCCCCCAATACCTCGAGGGCTTGCCGCCGGGCCAGGCTGGTCTCCCCCTCGCTGAGGGCTACGACTTCCCGGGCGCGCCGGAGCGCCCGCTCGTGCCGCCGCGGTTCGAGACCGACCAGCAGGCGCGGCTCGAGGTGCATGCCGGCCCAGCTCTCGGCGACGTCGCGAATGCCCGCCTCCGGAGAGTAGGACGGGCCGCGCGTGACGATCTCTCCCAGCCGGGCGATGGCCGCCGCCCGTTGACCGAGGTGCAGATCTGCCAGGACCGAACGGGCGAGCGCCGTCGCCCGGACCTCGGGCTCGAGGGCGACGCCGTGCCGTTCGAGCAAAGCCTCGGTGGCCTTCCAGGCATTGTCCCACTGCCCGCGCTCGAAACAGATCGCGCTCAGCCGTTCCAAGGTCGGCCGGAACGAACCGTCGCGCGAGTAGGATCTCGAATACAGCGTGAGCGCACGGTCGACTTCGCCGGCTGCCTCGGCTGCCGCGCCGACCGCAAAATAGCGTTCGGCCGCGCCGGCAATGGTGGCGTTCCGCGCCGCGATCTGATCGAGCGCCTCCGCCGCAGCCTGCCAGTTTCCGGCCGCCAGATTGAACCGCGCGCCCAGGTCGAAGATCCGTGGCTCGTCGCGAAAATGTGTGGCGGCGGTGTCGAGCAATGAAACCGCCCGGGTCGGATTGCCGAGACGATCGCCATACACCACGGAGAGCTCGAGCAAAAGCGCACCCTTCCGCGCCGGCGAGGTCGCCAGGCCCACCTCGCTCTCGAGGAGCGCGGCGACCTCGGACCAATCTCCTTCGCGTGAGGCCAGCGCACCCAGCGCGGCGATGGGCTCGGCCAGCGTCGGATCCAGCGACATCGCGCGGCGGTAGGCTTCCCGCGCGGCCGCGTTGTCTCCCGCCCGCGCCGCCGCGCGGCCCCGGCCGTAGAAGAGGGGCGCGGCCACCGGAGGACCGAGCTTCGCCGCCCGGCGTCCCAGCTCGTCGGCCAGCAGCCTCGCCCGCGCCGGTCCGTCGTACATCTTCTCGAGCGCCGCGAGCGCGTCCATATTCCGCGGATCGAGATCGATGGCGCCGAGAGCGTCGCGCTCCGCATCCTGGGGCCGAGCGCGCTCGACCAGCAGCGCGGCCCGGT
>CALAOV010000080.1 GCA_937889515.1 uncultured Myxococcales bacterium
ATACGGCGACCACCGAGATCTACACTCTTTCCCTACACGACGCTCTTCCGATCTAGCTGCTGTCGGTCAGCGGATCGACGCCGCGGTCGAGTCTGGGGCGGGCCCGCACGGATGGATCGCGGGCTGGCACCGGAGTTGCTAAAGTGCGCGGCATGCGAATCTCACGAGCGTTCGACCTTGGTGGTGCTCTCATCCTCGCCGCGACGTTGACCGGGGCCGGCTGCGCGGCCACTTCCGGCGCCACGCACACGGCGCCCCTGTCGCCCGTCGAGCCGGCGACCACGCCGGCCGCGCCCGAAGGGATGAACCCCTTCGCCGGCGCGCGGATGTACGTCAACCCCGACTACGTCAAGGCGGTCCAGGCGCTGGAGGCGGCGCATCCGGCCGACGCCGCGCTCTTGAAGAAGATGGCGGCGCTGCCCACGGCTATCTGGCTCTCCTGGATCGCCGACACCAAGGACGTCCCGCGCTATCTGGACGACGCGCTCGCGCAGCAGAAGGCCGGCGGCGAGCCGGTGGTCTCGGTGTTCGTGCTCTACGATCTGCCGGCCCGCGACTGCAACGCCGAGGCCTCGGCCGGTGAGCTCGAGGCCAACCAGGCCGGCGAGGCCCGCTACCAGCACGACTACGTGGACGTCATCTCCGCCGCCTTCCGCGCGCACCCCGACCAGCGCATCGCGATGATCCTCGAGCCCGATTCGCTCGCCAATTTGGTGACCAACATCGCGAATCCCAAGTGCCAGGCCGCCGAGGGAATCTACAAGCGCGGAATCGCCTACGCGATCGCCAAGCTCTCGTTGCCGAACGTCTTCCTGTACCTCGACGCCGCGCACGCCGGCTGGCTGGGCTGGCCGAAGAACCTCGCCAAGAGCGTGCCGATCTACCAGGAGGTGCTCAAGATGGCGGGCGGCGTGGATCGCATCCGCGGCTTCGCGCTCGACGTCTCGAACTACGATCCGGCCCACGACCCGACGGCGCCGCCGCGAGTTCCCGAGTACGCCGCCAGCGACGAGCAGGGCTACGCCGGCGATCTCGCCAAGGCCCTGGACAAGGCCGGCATCCCCGGCAAGGGCTTCGTGATCGACACCAGCCGCGACGGCCGCGCCAACATCCGGACCGCCGCGGGCAACTGGTGCAACATCAAAGGCTCGGGCCTGGGCGAGCGCCCGCGCGCCAATCCGGCGCCCACGATCGACGCCTACCTCTACGTCAAGGTTCCCGGCGAATCCGATGGGACCTCCGATGCGAACGCGGCGCGCTTCGACGTGAACTGCACCTCCGACGACGCCACGCCCGGCGCGCCGCAAGCCGGGAAGATGTTTGATTCGTTTCTCATCGACCTGCTCAAGAACGCCAACCCGCCGCTCAAGTAAGGCAAACACAAATGAACGCATCGCCGTCCGGGTTTCGAGGCGCCGGTCGCCAGAGTCGTCCGAGCGCCGGGTGCGCCCTGGCCGCGCTGGCCAGCCTCTGCAGCCTCTCCGCCTGGATGGCGGGCGGGTGTGGCGGCGGTGGCGGCGGTGGTCATTCCGACGGCGCCGCCGGGGCGGACGGCGGTCCGCCCGTCACCCCCACCTCGGTGGTGATCTCGACCGCGACGCGCACGCCGCGCACGACCACCTGGTCGGTCAACTACTGGCAGTGGATGCCGACCTTCGGAGATGGCGTCACCGGCACCGACGCGCTGGTCGCCGCGCTCAAGCCGGCCGTGATGCGCATCGGCGGCTACAACAACGACGCCAACACGCCCGATCCGTTCGACGACGCCCAGCTCGACAAGGCGGTGGCCTATGCCCGGGCGATCGGCGCCGAGCCCCTGATCCAGGTGCCGCATCTGGCCGACAACGCCGGGCAGCCGCCCACGCCCGCGACGGCGGCCGCCATGGTCACCTACGCCAACGTCACCATGGGCTACGGCATCAAATACTTCTCGGTCGGCAACGAGCCGGATCTGTACGCCGACCAGGGCTCGCTGACGGATGCGACGATGCCCGCGATCCCCGGCTACACACCGGCGGAGTACTGCACTTCCGTCACCGCCTATGTGGCCGCGATGAAGGCGGTCGACCCGACCATCCAGATCGTCGGGCCCGACCTGGCCTACAAGTACCAGGCCGGCAACGGTTCTTACGACTGGCTGACGCCGATCCTGACCACCTGCGGGGATCTGTTCGACGTCATTTCAATTCACCGCTACCCGTTCGAGGCCAAGATGTCCACGAGGGTGGCTGCAGAAACGGATCCCGCCACCTTCCGTCAGGTCATCGCCTCGGTGCGCGGCATCTTGCAGAGCACGGGGTACGCCGGCAAGCCGCTGGCGCTCACCGAGATGAACATCGCCTACGACGCGACGACCTGCGTGCTCGACGCCTCGCCCGGCACCGTCGGCTCGGCGCTCTGGCTGGCCGACAGCCTCGGCGCGGCGATCGATCTCGCTCTGTGGACCTCGGCGATCTGGGACATCTCCGACACCGAGGACTGGGCGCTGGGTCTGATCGGGACGCCACCGGCGCACACGCCACGGCCCGAGTACTACGCGTATAGCCTCTTTGCCGATCACTTCGGTTCGACGCAGTTGAAGGTACCGTCGGCGCCGGCGGGCGTGAGCGTGTACGGCAGCCGCAACCTGGCCGACGACACGACGGAGATCGTCGTCATCAACTGGAACGAGACCGCGGCCGCGCTGGCGTTCCAGGTGACCGACCTCGCCAAGGCGCCGGGGACCGCGACGTTCGTGCTGCCGCCGGTGTCGATCGCCGCCGTCGAGATCCCGGACACCGGGACGGCCAAGGCCTGGAGCTACGGCGAAGCGCAGCGCCGCACGGCCAGCGGCCCGCAACTGCTCGCCGCGGGAACCACCCCCGGTGGCGGCACCGACGGAGGCGCCGAGGCCGGCACCGGCACCGGCGCGGGAAAGATCGTGGGGACCGGTTGCCCATCCGCCGACGCCGGTCGCGTTTGTCCGGAGATCGTCGCGTCGAGCCCGATCATCACCAGCATGGGCAGCGTCAGCGGCGCCAACTTGGTCTTCGGCGCAGACACGGACGCCTGGGGATCGTTCACCTACGCCACCGCCAACCCGACGCCCCCCACCGCGACCCTCACCCCCGACGGCGACGGCATCCAGATCTCCGGCGGCTCCTTGAGCTCGAGCGACTACGAGGGCGTGGGGCTGTACTACAACAGCGCAAGCTGCCTGAACGCCGCCGCGTACACCGGTCTGAGGTTCGACTTCGCCGGGACGCTGGGCAGCTGCCAGCTCAAGGTCGGGATCTCCTTCAGCGGCGATGTTCCCCCCACCGACGACCCCGTGCGGGGCGACTGCACCGCCGCCGCCGGGACCTGCTACGGCCCGATCGCGAACGTGACCGCCGCGGCGCTGGCCGCGACGGTCGCGGCGCCGACCGTCGAGGTCTCCTTCGCCAGCATGGTCGGCGGCTCGCCCACCGCCACGGCCGATCCGACCAAGATCATCTCCGTCCAGTGGCAGCTCATCACCGCCGGCAATGCCGACGGCGGTGCCTGCACGGCGAGCTTCAGCGTCGAAAACGTTTCGTTTTACTAAAGGACCCTGAAAGGGTCCTTTGAATCCCCCGCGACGAGCATCGTCGGGCAAAGCCCGCCGACGCTCACGCGATCACTAAGCGACCTGACCTCAAGACCTGACCTCAAGCGACCTGACGGCGCGGGCGCGACGTCCGACGCGGTGCGCTGACTGGGATTGGCCGGGTGAACCGTGTTATCACTCGGATGCTCACCTATGAGCTCGGAGGGCGGGAACACGACGGTCACGGAGGCGGCTTCGGTCGCCACGCGCGTTGCCGTTCCGGGCTCCGCGCTGGTCTGGCTGTTTCCGCGCGCGGCGCCCCCGGTCGACCTTCACTGGGACAAAGGCGAGCTGACAATTGGAAGAGATGAGGCCTGCGCCGTTCATCTGACAGGGAACGATGTCTCGCGACGGCACGCGGTCTTGCGCAGGAGTCTCCACGAGGCGGGCGTCATGATCGCCGACCTCGGCAGCCGCAACGGCGTCCGGGTCAACGGCCGCGCGGTCGCCGAGGCGCAGATCGGCCTCGGCGATGTGGTTCGCCTGGGGGGCTGGGTCGGCGTCGTGACCGCGACGCCCGGCGAGTTCACCCAGATCGCGCCGGGGTTGTGGGGCGGGACCGCGCTGCAGGCGGCCGTCGCGCCCTTGCAGCAGGCGGCGCCGAGCGATCTGCCGATCGTCCTCGAGGGAGAAACCGGAACCGGCAAGGAGGTGGTCACGCGCGCGCTCCACCGCTGGAGCGGACGGCCGGGACCGCTGGTGGCCGTCAACTGCGCGGCGCTGCCGGAAGGGCTGGCCGAGGCCGAGCTGTTCGGATATCGGCGCGGCGCCTTCACGGGGGCCGATCGGGCCAGCGCCGGTTTCTTTCGCAGCGCCGAGGGCGGAACCCTGCTGCTCGACGAGGTCTCCGACCTGCCGATGGCGCTGCAGGCCAAGCTGCTGCGCGTGCTCGAGGAGCGGATGGTGCAGCCGCTCGGCGAGATTCGCCCCGTGCCGATCGACGTGCGCATAGTCGTCGCCGGCCAGCAGCCGCTCATGGAGGTGGTGCGGGCGGGACGGTTCCGCGCCGACCTGCTGGCGCGGCTCGACGGCCTGACGGTGCGGCTGCCCCCGCTGCGCAATCGCCGGGAGGACATCCTGGCGCTGTTCTCGCATCTGCTCGCCGAGCTGGGGCAGGGGCGCGCGCCGTCGATCGAGAGCGATCTGGCGGAGCGCCTGCTATTGCACGACTGGCCGTTCAACGTGCGCGAGCTGGTCTTGCTCGCCCGGCGGCTGCTCACGCTGCACGGGAACGAGGTCACGCTGCGCGCGCATCACCTGCCCGAGCGGATCGGGGAGGGCGCCGCGGCGGCGCTTCCGGGCGATCCGGCGGCCTCGTCGGCGTCGGCGGCGGCGCGAAAATCCGCCACGCCCGATCGGGCGCCTGCGTCGGCCGAGCCGATCGAGCTCCCGGCGCTGGTCGTCGCGCTGCGCGCCTCGGGCGGCAACGTCGCGCGCGCGGCCGCGATGCTGGGCATCAGCCGGCAGCGCGCCTACCGCCTGATGGAGGGCCAGTCGGTCGATCTCGAGGCGCTGCGCAAGCCGGAGGCGCCGCGCGATCCGGGCGCGGCGCGCGATCCGGAAGCGCCGGGCAAGTCGGAAGCGCCGCGCAAGTCGGACGAAGGGGGCGAATGACCACCCGGCCCGAAAAGATCACCCGCATCGGCGAGCTGGTCGGGGCCAAGTATCGGATCGTCCGCATGCTGGCCGAGGGCGGCATGGGCGTCGTCTACGAGGCGCAGCACACCGTCGTGCGGCGGCGCTTCGCCGTGAAATTCCTGCGCCCCGATCTGGCCGAGCGGCGGGACATCCTGAACCGTTTTCAGCGCGAGGCGGAGGCGGCCGGCGCGCTCGAGAGCGAGCACGTCGCGGCCGCCGTCGACTTCGGTATCGTCCCCGACGGCACGCCCTACATCGTCATGGAGTACCTGGTGGGCGAGAGCCTGGCCACGTTGCTCGAGCGGGAAGGGTGCCTGCCGGTCGGGCGCGCCGCCGATCTGGTCTGCCAGGCCAGCCGCGGGATCCAGTGCGCGCACCTGTCGGGGATCATCCACCGCGATCTCAAGCCGCAGAACCTGTTCGTGTGCCGGCGGCAAGACGGGACCGATCTGATCAAGGTGCTGGATTTCGGCGTCGCCAAGCTCCAGGCCATCGACGAGATGAACGCGTCCACGCGAACCGGCACCGTGCTCGGAACCGTCGCGTACATGTCCCCCGAGCAGGCGCGCGGCGACAAGATCGTCGACCAGCGCTCCGACGTCTACGCGCTAGGCGCCATCCTCTACGAGCTGGTGTCGCGCAGAAAGCCGCACCCGGGCGAATCGCACAACGCGGTCCTGCACCACATCGCAACCCAACCCGCGGTGCCGCTCGAATCCGTCGAGCCGGGGCTGCCGGCCGGGTTCGTCGCGATCGTCGGGCGCGCGCTCTCCGCGGATCCGGCGGTGCGGCCCCCGTCCGCCGAGGCGTTCGTCGAGGCGCTGGCCCCGTTCGCCGAGCGTTCGGTCTGGCCGGCGCCGAAGCTCGAGGACTCGGGGCCCACGCGCGCCGAGGTCACCTCGACGCTGCTCGCCCCCGACGATCGCGCCCGTCCCACGCCGCCCGCCTCCAGCCTGGCCGGCGTGACGGTCGACGATCGCGCGACCCCGGCAGTGCCGTCGTCGTCGTCATCACCGTCGCTGGCGCGCCGACGTCCTTTGGTGGCGGTGGGCGCGGCGCTGGCCGTGGTCGCGATCGTGGTCGCGGTGGGCGTCGGCCGTCGGCCATCTCCGGCGGCCTCGCCGAAGCCCGCCGCTGTCGGCCTAGAGCCGGCTCCGCCGCCGAGCGCGAAGCTCGTCGCGCCGACGCCGACGCCGACGCCGGCGCCGGGCGCCGAGTCGCCTCATCCGGTCGCTTCGGCCTCCGGGAAGTCGGTGCCTTCCGTCCCGGCCGACTCCGCGCCGTCGCCGGCCGGAGGCGCGCTGGCCCGGTCGGGTCGCCGGCATGGCGGTCCCACGCGAACGACCGCGTCGTCGGCGTTGCCCGCCTTCCCGGCGTCGCCCCCAGGGATCCCCGCGGTCGCCCGCAAATCTCCCTCCGTCCCCATCACCTTCGATCAAGAAAATCCATACAAGTAATTGGCACGAACCGTGCTCCGTGCTCGATAGGGTGCGGCCCGTGAGAACGCGACAGCTCGCCTTGGTTCTTCTGCTCGTGCTCGGCCCGGTGGGGGCCGCGGCGGCCGATGAATCACGCGACGCCGCGCGCGCCCACTACGCGCGCGGGCTCGAGCTGGCGGGCCAGCAGGGGTACGAGGCCGCGCTGCAAGAGTTCAACGAGGCCTATGCGCTGAGCCCGCAGTTCGCGGTGCTCTACAACATCGGCCTGGCGGAGGTCGCGCTCGGTCACCCGATGGAGGCCATCGAGACGTTCTCGCAATACCTTCAAGAAGGGCAGAACAGCGTCCCGCTCGCCCGGCGCCAGCAGGTCAGAGGGATGATCGCCCTTCAGGAGGCCCGTCTGGCCGAGCTCCGCATCACCACCGATCGACCGAACGCGCGCGTCACCATCGACGGGCGGGAACTCGGCCCCACGCCGCTGGCGAAGCCCGTTCGCCTGGGGCCGGGAACCCACCGGATCGCCGTCGCGTCGGAGGGCGCACCGACGGTGATCCGGATCGTGACCTTGGCCGAAGCGGAGCATCAGACGCTGGAGCTGCAGCTTCCAGCCCCGTCGGCCAAGGCGGCG